>NZ_JBFAQT010000010.1:0-194084 GCF_040678895.1 Kitasatospora sp. NPDC049258 | reverse complement strand
CAGGTCCAGCGCATCGTGATGGCCCGCAACCTGCCGTAGGGAGTGGCGGGCGCGGTGTCACCGGGCCCCCTCGGCCGCGCCGAGGGGGCCGGTCGTCAGTCCTCCTGGAGCAACTGCTCGTCGTACCAGGCGTCCTGGTAGCCCGGGCCGAACCGGAAGCGCCAGCCGGCCGGCAGTTCGAGGTACGGGCGCACCGACGGACAGACCGTCACCAGGTGCCCGACGGGGGTGGGGAGGAAGAACTCCGGATCGTCCGGCAACTCCTCCGACGACCAGACGAACCAGCCGCAGGCGCCGTCCTCGGCCGGCTGCCGCAGGCCGTTGATCGGGAAGGTGACACTGGAGAAGGTCCGGGCCAGGCCGAGGATCTCGGCGGGGCCGACCGGCGCCGGCTCGGCGCCGACCCGGGAGCAGACCGCATCGTGGTGGTCGTATGGCATCGCAGATCCAGACCGTTCGCTACCCCGCCCCGCATCCGGCATCCTACCGCCGCCGGGCAGGACAGGTTTGGACTCCCGGTGGCCATGCCAGGTATGGAGAATGACCAGTTCCACAGCTGCGGCCGGTTTCCGACTCTCCGACGAGGTGCGCGACGCGCTGGAGCGCGGGGCGCCGGTGGTCGCCCTGGAATCGACGATCATCGCCCATGGCCTGCCCAGACCGCGCAACCTCCAGGTGGCGGGGGAGTTGGAGGCACTGGTCCGGGAGGGCGGCGCGGTGCCGGCCACCATCGCCGTGCTGGACGGCGTGCCGCGGATCGGGCTCGGCAAGGCCGAGCTGGAGCGGGTGGCCGGCGACGACACCCTGCGCAAGCTCGGCTTCCGTGACCTCGCCCCGGCGGTGGCGGCGGGTGCGAGCGGTGCCACCACAGTCTCGGGGACGGCCTTCCTGGCCGCCCGGGCCGGCATCCGGGTCTTCGCCACCGGTGGGCTCGGCGGCGTGCACCGGGGCTGGGTGGAGAGCCAGGACGAGTCCAACGACCTGGCGCTGCTGGCCAGGACCAGGATCACCGTGGTCTGCGCGGGAGTGAAGTCGATCCTCGACGTGCCGGCCACGCTGGAGCGCCTGGAGACCCTGGGGGTGGCCGTGCTCGGCCACCGGACGGCGCTGTTCCCCGGCTTCTACCTGGCGAGTTCGGGCTGCCCGGTGGACTGGACGGTGGACGGCCCGGGCGAGGTGGCCGCCGTGATGCGGGCCCAGGACGCGCTGGGCGGGCCCGAGTCGGCCCTGATCGTGGCCAACCCGGTGCCGGCGGAGGAGCAGTTGGACCCGCGGCTGCACGACCGGGTGCTCGCCGAGGCGCTCGCCGCGGCGGACCGGGCGGGGGTCACCGGGCAGGCCACCACCCCCTTCCTGCTCGCCCACCTGACCGAGCACACCGCGGGTGCCTCGCTGGAGGCCAACCTGGCGGCCGTCCGGGGGAACGTCCGGCTGGCGGCCCGGATCGCCGGGCGCTGGGCGTCGGGGTCGGAGCGGGCCGGGTCGGAATGGGCCGGGTCGACCGGGTCGGAGTGGGCCGGGTCCGCCGGCGAGGGTCCGGCGGCGCGCGGGTGACGGGCGGGCCCGGCGGGCTGCTGGTGGTCGGTGACGTGGTCACCGACGTGCTCGCCCTGCAGGAGGGTCCGCTCGCCCCGGACACCGACACCGCGGCGCGGATCTCGGTCCGGCCCGGCGGCGCGGGCGCCAATGTCGCGGCCTGGGCGGCGCGCGGCGGGGCCCGGGCGGTGCTGCTGGCCAGGGTCGGCGCCGACTCCGCCGACTGGCACCGCGGCGAGCTGCGGGCGGCCGGGGTCGACCCCCGGCTGGTGGTGGACGGGCAGGCGCCGACGGCGGTGGTGATCTGCCTGGTGGACGGCCGGGCCGAGCGCACCCTGGTCACGGACGGTGGCGCCTCCGTCCGGCTCGGGCCCGCGGACTGGCGGGCGGAGCTCCTGGAGGGCATCGCCCTGGTCCATCTCTCCGGCTACCTGTTCTTCTCGCACCAGGGCCGCCGGTTGGCCGCCCTGGTGTTCGCCGACGCCGCCCACCGCGGCCTGCCGGTCAGCGTGGACCCGGCCTCGACCGGGTTCGTCGCGAGGCTCGGGGTGGGCGCCTTCCGGGCGGCGATCGCCCGCGCCGGCCTGCTGGTGCCCAACCTCGCGGAGGCGCGGCTGCTCTCCGGCCGGGACGATCCGGTGCTCGCCGCCACCGAGTTGAGCGCCGGGCACGGGACGGTGGCGGTGACGCTCGGCGCGCGCGGAGCCCTGGTGGCGCGGGACGGCCGACTGGTGGCCAAGGTGCCCGCCGTCCGCTCGGCCGCGGTGGACAGTACGGGTGCGGGCGACGCGTTCACCGGCGGATTCCTGGCCGCCCGGCTGGGTGGGGCCGACCTCGCCGCGGCGGCGGAGGCCGGCTGCCGGGCGGGTGCCGAGGCGGTCCGTACGGTGGGCGGGCGCCCACCGGCCGGTCTGCCCACCGGGCCTTCCGCCGGCCCGCCCACCGGCCCGTGTGCCGGACCGTCCGCCCCCGCGCGCGGCCGGGCGGGGTGGGGCTACCCTCGGCAGCTGTGAGTGACGAGTGGCAGTCCGAGCGGTCCGAGCTCTCCGGTGAGCAGTTCGAGCGGGGCACCGACGGCCCCAAGGTGATCGTGGTCGGGGTGGACGGCTCCGCGGCGTCCGGCCGGGCCGCCGCCTACGCGGCCGGCCTGGCCCGCCGTCAGAACGCCCTGCTGGTGGTGGTCTACGTGCAGCCCGTGCTCGGGGCGGCGGTGGCGCTGGGCGCCTCGGTGGCCGAGCTGACCGAGGAGGTCGCCGAGGACCTGATCCGGGAGATCAGGAGCTGGGCGGAGCGGATGCGCGGCGTCTTCGAGGTCCGCTGGAAGTTCGTCACCTTCCGGGGCGATCCGTACAACGGCCTGGTGGAGACCGCCGACCGGCTCAAGGCGGACGCCGTGGTGGTGGGCGCCTCGGAGCGGGCCGGGCACCGGATCGTCGGCTCGGTCGCCGTCCGGCTGGTGAAGGCCGGCCGGTGGCCGGTCACCGTCGTGCCCTGACCTGGCCGGCCTCCAGGTGCGCACGGGTTCCCGGGTTCCGCTGCGATAGCTCTTAGTGAGAGCTAAAATTGCCGTCATGGCGACCAAGGGACTCGGCGACGAACTGGCCGAACTGCTCGTCGGCATCCAGCGGCTGCTCCGCCGTCGGCTGCGGCGCGGTCTGACCGTGCCGCGGCTGCGCGGCGCCCAGGTGGAGCTGCTGCGCCTGGTCGCCGCCCGGCCGGGCATCCGGGTGTCCGCCGCCGCCAAGGAGCTCTTCCTGGCGGGCAACTCGGTCTCCACCCTGGTCAACCAGCTGGTCGGGGACGGCCTGCTGATCCGTGCCCCCGATCCGGCGGACGGCCGGGCCGCCCTGCTGCACCCCACCCCCGAGGCGGCGGCGCGGCTGGCCGCCTGGGACGCCCGCCGCAGCGAGCTGGTCCGCGCGCAGGTCGCGCGGCTCCCGGAGGCGGACCGGGTGGCACTGGCCGCCGCACTGCCGGCCCTGCGGCGCCTGGCCGAGGGCCTCCACGAGGAAGGGGACGGGGTATGACCGCGACACCCACTGCCGGGCCGCCCGACGCGAGCGCGGCGCCCGCCGCCGGCGCCGTCGCGGTGAGTTGCACCGGGCTGGTCTACGCGTTCGGTGCGACCCGCGCCGTGGACGGCCTCGACCTGGAGGTCCGGGCCGGCGAGGTGTTCGGCCTGCTCGGGCCGAACGGCGCGGGCAAGACCACGGCGATCCGGGCGATCACCACCCTGCTGCGGATCCCGCCCGGCATGGTGCGGGTCTTCGGCCACGACAGCGCCCGCGAGCGGATGGCGGTGCGCCGGCTGCTGGGCTACGTGCCGCAGCAGCTCTCCGCCGACGGCGGGCTGACCGGCCGGGAGAACGTCGCGTTGTTCGCCCGGGTCTTCGACGTGCCGCGGCGCGAGCGGGCCGCCCGGGTCGCCGAGGCGTTGGCCGCGGTCGACCTCACCGAGCCGGCCGACCGGCTCGCCGGCACCTACTCCGGCGGCATGGTCCGCCGGCTGGAGCTGGCCCAGGCACTGGTCAGCGCGCCGCGGCTGCTGATCCTCGACGAGCCCACGATCGGGCTCGACCCGATCGCCCGCACCGGGGTGTGGGACCGGATCAACCAGGTCCGGGCGGCCACCGGTATGACCGTGCTGGTCACCACCCACTACATGGACGAGGCCGACCAGTACTGCGACCGGGTCGCGCTGATGCACGGCGGCCGGGTGCGGGCGGTCGGCACGCCGCAGGAGCTCAGGGAGTCGCTGGCCGCGGGGCCCGGCGCCGAGCCCAGCCTGGAGGACGTCTTCCGCCACTACGCCGGCAGCGGTCTGAGCGGCCGGGACACCGAGGAAGGAGGGGATCTGAGCGATGTCCGTCGCACCCGCAGGACAGCTTCCCGCGTCGGCTGACGCGCCGGAGCCGCAGCCGGAGCCGGAGCTGAGGCTCCTGCTGACCCCGCCACCGGCCCGTGAGGGCTGGCGGCTGGTGCCGGCCCGGGTGGCCGCGCTCTGCGCCATCGAACTGCAGAAGCTGCGGCACGACCGGGTCGAGCTGTACACCAGGGCCGTCCAGCCGGCGCTGTGGCTGCTGATCTTCGGCGAGACCTTCACCCGGATCAAGGCCATCCCGACCGGCGGCATCCCGTACCTGGACTACCTGGCGCCCGGGATCATCGCCCAGTCGGCGATGTTCATCGCGATCTTCTACGGCATCATGATCATCTGGGAGCGGGACTCCGGGGTGCTCACCAAGTTGCTGGTCACCCCGACCCCGCGGGCCGTGCTGGTGACCGGCAAGGCCTTCGCGGCCGGGGTCAAGTCGGTGGTCCAGGCGCTCGTGGTGGTGGTGATCGCCGCCCTGCTCGGGGTGGCGATGACCTGGAACCCGCTGCGGCTTCTGGCGGTCGCCCTGGTCGTGGTGCTGGGCTCCGCCTTCTTCGCCTGCCTGTCCATGTCGATCGCCGGGATCGTGCTCACTCGGGAGCGGCTGATGGGCATCGGGCAGGCCATCACCATGCCGCTGTTCTTCGGCTCGAACGCGCTCTACCCGGTGGCCGTGATGCCGGGCTGGCTCCAGGCGGTCAGCAAGGTCAACCCGCTGAGCTACGAGGTCGACGCGCTGCGCGGGCTGCTGCTGGGCACCCCGGCGCACCTGTGGCTCGACCTCGGCGTGCTGGTCCTGGCGGCCGCGCTCGGGGTCGGCGCGGCGTCCGCGCTGATGGGGCGGCTGGCCCGCTGAGCCGGTGCGCGCAGCCGACGGCCCACCCGGCGCGGGTGGGCCGTCGGCCTGGCACCGCGCCCCTCAGGGCAGCAGGACCGCGTGGATCGGTGTCTGGGTGGACTGGCCGCCGCCGGAGGCCAGCATTCTCACCTCGCCCCGGTCGCTGATCTCCGCCCGGACGATCCCGGACGCATCCGCGTAAACCGGGTGCCCACCGGGGCCGGTGGCCCCGGTGAGCTCGACCACCACCACGTCCTGCGGCGCGTGCGCCCCCGGTGCTCCGGGGAACGTCAACGCGTAGCGCTTGCCCTGATTCATCCGCGGCCCTCCTGTCCGGCCCCCGCGTCTCATGGTAGGCACGCCCCGGCCGCACGGCCCTGCGGCCCGCGCCGTTCGAGCCGGCGGCTGACGGTCACTCGGTTGACGGATCGTCATCAGAGGCCAAGGGTGCGGGAGTTATCTGGATCACATTCAACTCCGATCTTTTGTGAAGATCGCACGGGGCGTTCGGTTTCATGTCACTCTGTCTTCAGATCTCATGTGAAATATCACATTGCAGATGCCGCTCCGCGGTTCCGCGGGCGGCCACCCTCACAAGGAGAGCTCCGATGAGTCGTCTTGCCCTGCTCGCGGCCGGTGTCGCCGGTCTGACCACGCTCGGTGTCGCCCCGGCCGTCGCCGCCCCGGCGCCGCAGGCCGCCACCACCCTCAGCACCGTCACGACCTGCGGCAACCTGGGCTACCAGGCGGGCCTCGCCACCAAGGTGTGTGCCGAGATCACCGGCACCGGCGTGGTGCTCTACGGCCAGGTCGGCCTGGCCGGTCCGCCGTCGCCGGGCAGCCCCGCCCCGCAGCCCAAGCAGCTGATCACCAGCCTGTCGGGTGAGGTGGTCGGCGGTGCCTCGCTGGGCACGGCGAACCAGAACGTGATCTTCACCGCCTCGACGATCCAGGTCCGCGGCGTCGGCGGCACCGTGCCGTGCGGCTCCACCGTCCACGCGAGCTTCTCGGTGGCGTCCTTCCCGTGGTCGCCGAACCCGGTGACCCTGGACGTCCCGGTGGCCTGCTGACGCAGCCGTACCGACGGGCCCGGGCGGGTGCGACGCCCGGGCCCGTCGGCCGTCCGGAGCCGGGCGCGGCGCGGGGCACCTGACCCCTGGTCGCGGCATGCGGTTCGGCGGGACGTCTCGTAGCGTCGGAGGGAAGTGGGCACACCCTGCCCCGAGAGGAGCCCGCCGCCCGTGGACGCCGCCGAGCCGGAGCTTGTGCCCGAGGTCTTCGACCAGGCCATCGTCGCGGTGTCGCTGTTCAGCGGCCCCGACCACCGCCTGGTCTACCGCAACGAGGCCTTCGGCAAGCTGTTCGGCCGTCGGGCGCTGGACCTGACGGCGGCCGAGGCCTTCGCCGACGAGCGCGCCGAGGCGTTCCTCACCCTGATGGACCAGGTGTACGCGGACGGTCTCGCCCGCCAGGTGACCGCACCGCGGGCCACCGTCGGGACGGGTCCGGGCGCGCCCGGACCCCGGCACTTCGTCTACAGCTGCACCCGGGTCCGCTCCCGGCACGGCCTCGGCGTCCTGGCCCTCGGCATCGACACCACCAGGGAGGTGGCGGCCGCCGAACGCGCCGAGCAGCTCTCGCGGCAGCGGCAGCAGACCCTGGAACGGTACGAGGCGCTGATCTCCGCGGTCTCCCAGATGGTGTGGCTGCTGCGGCCGGACGGGTCGATGACCGAGCTCGTCGAGGGCTGGGAGGACCTCACCGGCGCACCCTGGCGGTCGGCCATGGACCCGGGCTGGCTGGAGCTGATCCACCCCCGGGACGCCCCGGAGCTGGTCCGGGTCTGGTCGCGGGCGCTCTCCGGCACCCCGACGATGTTCGAGTCCACCTTCCGGGTGCTCACCGCCTCCGGCGAGTACCGGCACGTCAAGGTCCGCGCGGTGCCGGTGCTCGGCACCGGGGACAACGGTGAGCAGGTCGCCGAGTGGGTCGGCGCGACCGCCGACATCGAGGACCAGTGGCGGGCCCGGCTGCGCGAGCAACTGCTCGCCCGGGTGTCCGCCGTGCCCGGCCACCACCTCCAGGGGGCCTTCGCGGCGATGGCCGAGGCGGTGGTGCCCGAACTCACCGACGCCTGCGCGGTCTTCCGGCTGCCGCAGAGCGACGGCCTGCCCTCGTCGGGCGCCACGATCGCCACCCGGGTCGCCTCGGCGGCCCGCACCGGCCTGCCCGGCCTGCCGGCCCTGCGCAGCCAGAGCTACCAGGTCGGGCCGGTGGCCCGGGAGGTGATCGAGAGCGGCCGGCCCAGGCTGCTGACCTTCGCCGCGGGCCATCCCCCCGAGGGCGTCCTGCCGGACGTCTCGCTGCGCTGGCTCGCCGCGGCGCGGGCCACCAGCCTCGTCCTGGTCCCGATCCTGGTGGACTCCGCCGTGGTCGCCTTCGCCGCCGCGGCCGGCTGCGGCGACAGCCCGCCGCCGAGCGCCGCGGACATCGAGCTGCTGCGCGAGGTGCTCCAGCAGGCGCAGCGGCCGCTGCGCAACGCCCTGGAGCACCAGCACACCCGGCGCACCGCGCTGATCCTGCAACGGGCCCAGCTGACCCCGACCCCCGAGGTGCCGGGCGCTGACCTCGCCGCCCGCTACCAGCCGGCCAGCACCACCGCCGAGATCGGCGGCGACTGGTACGACGCCTTCTTCCTGCCGGACGGCACCCTGGCGCTGGCCATCGGGGACATCGCGGGCCACGACCTGACCGCGGCCACCGCGATGGGTCAGCTGCGCAGCATGCTGCGCGCACTCGCCTTCAACAGCAACCGGCCGGCCACCCCGGCGGACATCCTCGCCCAGCTGGACCGGGTCGCCGAGGGGCTGCAGGTCGCCCCGTTCGTCACCCTGGTGCACGTGCACCTGACCCTGCGGGCGGACGGCTGGCACGCGGTCTGGGCGAGCGCGGGTCACCCGCCGCCGCTGCTGATCCCCGCCGACGGCCCGGCCCGCTTCCTCACCGGCCGCCGGGTGGACCTGCCGCTCTGCGTCGACCAGGACGTCGCCCGCAGTGTCCACCGCCGGATCCTGGGGCCCGGCGACACCCTGCTGCTCTACACCGACGGCCTGGTGGAGAGCCACGAGGCCGGGCTGGCCGAAGGGATGAACCGGCTGGCCGCCGCCGCCACCGCCAACCGCCACCTGCCGGTGGAGGAGCTCTGCGACGAGCTGCGGCGGGTCGGCGATCGCCGGGACGACGTGGCGCTGCTGCTCTTCCGGCCCCGCCTGTGACCGCCGCCCGCCCCCCGGGGCCGAGGGGACGCGCGGCACCGGCATCCGATGCAGGATGAGGAGGAGTGGACCGGCCCGCCCGCCGACCGCGTGAGGTGCGCACACCATGGACAACTTCCGTCACCCGTTCATCGGCAACATGGCCGCGGCCGTCGTCGATGCCGAGGGCGTGGTCGTGGGCTGGACGGGCGCGGCGGAGGAACTGCTCGGCCGGCCGGCCGAGGAGGTCTGCGGGCATCCGATGAGCCGGCTGCTGGCCGAGCCGAAGCTCTGGGACGGGCTCGCGGCCGGCCGCACCGGCACCGCCGTGCTGCTGGACGGCCGGGGTGACGCGACCGACCTCGCCTTCCGGGTGCTGCCGCTGGTCGCGGACGGCCCGCCGCGCTTCCTGGTGATCGGCGCTCCGGCCGCCACGGTGGCCCGGTGGCGCGAGGAGCACGCCTTCACCCGGGAGCTGTTCCTCCAGGACCGGGTCGGTCTGGCGGTCTTCGACGCGGAACTGCGGCTGGTCCGCACCAACACCCACCTGCTGCCCTACAGCGGCGTCCCGACCGACCTGAAGGGCCGGCGGCTGGCCGACTTCCTGCGGGCCGAGGACGCGGAGAACATCGAGGGCCTGCTGCGGGACGTGCTGTACAGCGGGCGGCCCCTGGTGCTGCCGGAGGCGCAGGTCCGCACGGTGCTGGACCCGCAGGGCGGCCGGCTGATGGGGATCTCCGCCTTCCGGCTGCAGGCGGACGGGGAGGAGCCGATGGGGGTGACCGCCCTGTTCACCGACACCACCGAGCTCGGCCGCTCGCGCCGCCGGCTGGAGCTGCTGCACCGGGCGACCGCGGCGGTCGGCGGCTCGCTGTCGGTCTACGGCACCTGCGTGGACCTGGCCGCGGTCCTCGTCCCCGGACTGGCCGAGGCGGCCGTGGTCGAGGTCGCCGAGGCGGTGTTCCACGGCGACGAGCCCGCGCCCGACCACACCGGGACGCTCGCCCTGCGCCGGGCCGCCGAGGCCGGTGACGGCGCCGGGCAGGTACCGATCGGCACCGCGGTGGCGGTGGAGGCGGCCGGCTCCTCGGTGCCGGCCCTGACGATGTCCGGCAGCCGGCCGGTCATGATCGCCCCGCTCCGGGCCCGCGGGATCGTGCTCGGCCGGATCTGCGCCTACCGGGAGCCGGGCGGCGAGCGGTTCGAGAGCTCCGACCTGGAGCTGCTCCAGGAGATCGCCTCCCGGGCCGCACTCGCGCTCGACAACGCCCGCCGCTACGCCCGCGAGCACCGGGCCGCCGTGAGCCTGCAGCGCAGCCTGCTGCCGCCCGCCGCGAGCGACACCCCGGCGGCCGTCACCGCCAGCGTCTACCTCCCCACCAACACCGACGGCGGGGTCGGCGGCGACTGGTTCGACGTGATCCCGCTGTCCTCGGCCAGGATCGCCCTGGTGGTCGGCGACGTGGTCGGCCACGGCCTCCAGGCCAGCGCCACGATGGGGCGGCTGCGCACGGCCGTCCGCACCCTCGCCGACCTCGACCTCGGGCCGGACGAACTGCTGGTGCACCTCGACGACCTGGTCTCCCAGCTGGCGGTGGAGGCCGACGACCAGGGCGGCAACGGCGTCCGCGGCGAGCCGGCCCCGGCCGGCGCGACCTGCCTGTACGCGGTCTACGACCCGGTCTCCGGGCGGTGCGTGATGGCCAGCGCCGGGCATCCGCCGCCCGCGGTGGTCGGCCCGGACGGCGCCATCGGGTACGTGGAGCTCAGCCCCGGCCCGCCGCTGGGCGTGGGCGGCTTCCCTTTCGAGGTGGCGGAGGTCGAGCTCGCCGCCGGCAGTGTCCTGGTGCTCTACACCGACGGCCTGATCGGCGGTGGCGAGGGCGATCTGGACGAGGGCATGGCCGAGCTGCGGAGCAGGCTGGAGCGGGCCGCGGTGATCTCCCGGCCGCTCGCCGAGGCCGGCCGGGAGATCACCGAGAGCCTGCCCGCGCACCGGTTGCCGGACGACGTCACCCTGCTGCTCGCCCGCACCCGGCTGCTGCCCACCGGGGACACCGCCGCCTGGGACGTGGACCCCGAGCCGGCCTCGGTCTCCCGGGTCCGGGACGCGGTGACGGCGCAGCTGGAGCGCTGGGGCCTGGAGGACCTGGCCTTCACCACCGAGCTGGTGGTGAGCGAGCTGGTCACCAACGCCATCCGGTACGGCGGCGGCGCGGTCGGGGTCCGGCTGATCCGGGCGCAGCGGCTGATCTGCGAGGTCTCCGACCCGAGCAGCACCCAGCCGCGGATGCGGCGGGCCCGGCTCACCGACGAGGGCGGCCGGGGGCTGTACCTGGTGGCGCAGCTGACCAGCCGGTGGGGCAGCCGCTACACCGACCGGGGCAAGGCGATCTGGACCGAGCAGGAGATCCCGGGCAGCTAGGGCTTGTCGGACAAGCCCTGGCGAGCCTCAGGACTCCGGCTGCCGGCGCCAGCCCTCGCCGCGGACCAGGCCGCGGATCCGGCCGAGCCCGGTGAACCGCTCGCGGTTGGCGACCGAGGCCCGGTCGAGCTCCTCCATCAGCCGCCGGGTGCGGTGCTCCAGGTCGAGCTCGTCCAGAATGCGGTCGATCTCGGCCAGCAGCGAGCCGTGCAACTGCCACGCCTTGGGGTGGGCCTGGATCCGCCGCAGCAGCATCTGGGCGACCCGTTCCCGGCTGGCCAGCGCGGCCGCGAGCTCGGCGGCGAGGCGGCCCTCGGCCTCCTCGGCGTTCCGGCTCACCTGGGTCGTCACCAGCACCGAGAAGCTCACCAGCGCGCCGCCCACGTGCGTCAGCAGCTCCTCCAGCGCCAGCGCGACATCGGGCGGGAAGAGCTCCTCGCCCTCCTCCCGGCGTTTGGCCAGGTCGGTGAGCGAGCGGGCCAGCACACGGATCACCACCACGCAGATCTCCAGGGTGTCCAGACCGGTGCGCAGCACCAGCCGGGACAGCAGCCCCTCGCTGATCCGCGGGTTCAGCCGCAGACTGTCCTCGGCCTGCCGCAGCGCGCCGTCCACGTCGGCGATGGCCTGGTCGAGCGCGCGGGCCTCGTGCAGCCGGGCGGCGGCCCGCTCGACCGGGGTGTGGCCGCCCAGCTCCTCGGCGATCCGCAGCAGCAGGTGGCGGGCCTGGCGGGCGAGGTCCTCGATCGACTCCCCGGCCGTGTCCACCCACACCGGCGGCGCGAACACCAGGTTGAACAGCAGCCCCACCACGGCGCCGATCAGCGTCTCCAGCACCCGGTCCCAGGCCTGGGTGGCGAGCCGGGTGACGCCGAGGACGAGCATGGCGCTGATCGCCACCTCGTTGACGAACTCGTCGACCCGCACGAACTGCCCGATGGTCAGCGAGGCCAGGATGATCAGGCCGAGGCTCCACCAGGACAGGCCCATCACCGAGCTGAAGCCGATCGCGATCACCACGCCGACCACCACCGAGTTCACCCGGCGGATGCTCGTGGTCAGGGTCGAGTACAGGGTGACCTGGACGACCAGCAGCGCGGTCAGCGGAGCGGTCAGCGGGGCCGGCTCCGCGCTGAGCTGGAGCGCGACCGCGTAGGCGAGGGTCGCCGCGACGGTGGCCCGGATCGTCAGCACGACGGTGGGATCCTTCAGCCGCCGCCGGAACCTGTCGGTCAGTGCTTCGCTCATGCCTGGCATTCCTCCCTTCTTCCCCCGCCGGGGCCGGGCCCACCGGTGCGGCGGGGATCTCACCCCCGGGCGGCCGCCGCGCGGCGGAAATACCATGGCTACTGCGGCCCGCGGGGGAGCAGGGCACCGGCCGCAGCCGACACTTCGGAGGGTCAGTGGCCCGACGCCGTTCCAGCCGCCCCGCGAGCGCCGACGACCTGCTGACCGAACTGGGCCGGCTCACGGCCCAGGTGCTGGAGCGGGCCGAGCTCCAGCAGGCCCGGGTGGAGCTGGCCGAGGCACTGCAGCGCGACCTCCTGCCGGCCGTCCTGCCCGCCTGCCCGGGGCTGCGCACCGCCGCCCGCTACGCCCCCGCCCGCCACGGGCTGGCGGTCGGCGGCGACTGGTACGACGGCTTCCGGCTGCCCGACGGCGCGCTGGCCTTCTCGATCGGCGACGTCCAGGGCCACGACGTGGAGGCGGCGGCCTTCATGGGGCAGCTGCGGGTCGGCCTGCGCGCCGTGGCCTCCTTCACCGACGATCCGGGCGAGGTGCTGCGCCGCGCCAACGACCTGCTGCTCTCGCTCGACGCCGAACTCTTCGCGACCTGTACGTTCCTGCGCTTCGAGCCCGGCACCAAGGCGCTGACGGTGGCCCGGGCCGGGCACGTACCGGCCGTCTGGGCCACCGCCGACGGGCGGAGCGGGATCGCCTGGGAGGGCGAGGGCGGGCTCCCGCTCGGCATCCTGCCCGGCGAGGAGTACCCGGCGGCCGGCCGCCGGCTGCCCGAGGACGGGGCGTACGTCCTGGTCACCGACGGTGTGGTGGAGGGCCCGACGTTCTCGGTCGAGGACGGGCTGGCCGAGGTGGAGCGGGTGGTCCGCGCCCTGGTCCGGTCGGGGCCGGAGCAGCTCGCCGCAGAGGTGATCAAGGTGGCCGAGCTGACCGGGCACACCGACGACGCCGCGGTGCTGGTGCTCTGCGACGACCTCACGGCCGACCGGGAGCGGTGACCGGAGCGGCGGGCCGAGCGTGTCAGCACCCCGCCCGGGGCCCGGAGGCGTTCTGATGTCTGCAATGGTGAGAAACGACGGGCTCCGGGGTTTGGCCGTGGCCGGCCTGAGCGCGGCCGGCGTCGCCGCCGCCTACTTCGTGGCCGGCCGCCTCGGCCTGCTGGAGCAGGTGGTGGTGGCCGGCGCGCGGGTCACCCCGCTCTGGCCGCCCACCGGCATCGCGCTGACCGCCCTGCTCCTGCTCGGCCTACGGATCTGGCCGGCGGTCGCGGCCGGGGCGCTGCTCGTCATCGCGAGCATCGGCACCCTGGACGGGGCGGCGCTGGCGATCACCGCGGGGAACACCCTGGCCCCGGTCTGCGCGTACCTGCTGCTGCGCCGGGTGGGTTTCCGCCCGGAGCTCGACCGGCTGCGGGACGGGCTGGCGCTGGTCTTCCTGGGCGCGCTCGCCGGGATGCTGATCAGCGCGACGATCGGCAGCGGCGCACTGCTGATCTCCGGGGCGCTGCCCTCCAGCGGCTTCTGGGCGACCTGGTCGGCCTGGTGGGTGGGGGACGCGATGGGCGTCCTGGTGGTCGCCCCCGTCCTCCTGGCGGCCCGCACGCTCCGCCGGTCCGGGGAGGGCGAGTCGGTGCGCCGGCTCGAACCGGCCCTGGTGCTGGGGGCGACCGCGGCGGCGGCGTTCATCGCCGCCAGGAGCCCGCTCAACCTGCTGTTCCTGGTCTTCCCACTGATCATCTGGGCGGCGCTGCGGTTCGAGCTGGCCGGCGCCGCGCCCTGCGTGCTGGCCGTGTCGGTGCTGACCATCACCGCCGCCACCGAGGGGGTCGGGCCGTTCGCCGACCGCAGCGTGCTGGACACGATGGTGATCCTCCAGGCCCTGAACGGTTCGGCGGCGCTGACCGGGCTGCTGCTCGCCGCGATCGTCGCCGAGCAGCGGAGCACCCAGCGGCGGATCCAGCAGGCCTGCGACGAGCTCGGCGAGGTGGTCGCCCGGTTGGCCCCCGGCGGCGGACCCCGGCGCGGGCCCTCGGAGCAGGACGGGTGACGACCGCCGGCACCGTGCCGCCCCGCAGCGCCGGCGACCTCGCCGCCTTCGACCTGCGGGGCCGCTCCGGCGCGGCGCCTGGCGCCTGCGACCGGCGCCGCCCGCCGCCCGGGGATCGTGGCTACGGTGAGGGAAGCACGGCCGGCACAGCCCCGTCCCCACTCCCGTGAGGTCCTCCATGAGCCTGAGCATCCGCAACCAGATCCCCGGCACCGTCACCTCCGTCACCGCGGGCGAGGCGATGGCGACCGTGAAGACCCGGCTGGCCGGCGGGCAGGAGGTGACCTCGGCCGTCACCCTCGACGCGGTCAAGGACCTCGGCCTGGCCGAGGGCACGGCCGTCCGGGCCATGGTCAAGTCCACGGACGTCTCGCTGGCCACCGGCGCCGTCGCGGGCCTGAGCATCCGCAACCAGATCCCGGGCACGATCACGGACGTGGCCGCCGGTGCGGCCATGGCGACGGTGAAGGTGGCCGTCGAGGGCGGCGAGCTGACCGCGGCCATCACCAAGGACGCCGTCACCGAGCTGGGCCTCACCGCCGGGACCGCCGTGGTGGCGCTGATCAAGTCCACCGAGCTCTCCCTCGCCACCCGCTGACCCGAGGCGATCGCCACGACGGCGGCCGGGCCCCGACCGGGGCCCGGCCGCCGTCGTGTCCGCCCGCGGAGGTGACGGGCGGAGGTGACAGGGTCGGCCCGGGGCCCGACCGCTCCGGGGCCCGGCCGCCCTAGCGTGGGCCGGTGGCACGGCGGGGCCGCTCACACGGGGGCGGTGCCGGCTGTGCGGCCGCGTTAACCGCCGGCGCGTGACCGGTGTGATGTCGCGGTAATCCCGGACACCTACGGTGCTGACGGCGGGGTTCCCCCGCCCTCACCACCCGACCGCTACCCGAGGGGGAGCCGCTGTGACGGCGTCGGGCCCGAAGACCGCCGGCAGCACCGTGCGGACCGTCTGCTCCTACTGCGGTGTCGGCTGCGGGATGCTGCTCGACATCACGACCGACCCCGCCTCCGGCCGGCGCACGGTGGCCAGGGCAACCGGCGACAAGGCCCACCCGGCCAACTCCGGACGGCTCTGCACCAAGGGCGCGACCACCGCCGACCTGCTCGCCGCACCGGGACGCCTGGGCACCGCGCTGGTCCGGCCGGAGCGCGGCGCGCAGCCGGTCGCGACCGGCGTGGACGAGGCGATCGCCGAGACCGCCCGGCGGCTGCGCCTGATCCTGGACGAGCACGGGCCCGACGCGCTCTCGTTCTACGTCTCCGGCCAGCTCACCCTGGAGGCGCAGTACCTGGCGAACAAGCTCGCCAAGGGATTCGTCGGCACCAACCAGATCGAGTCCAACTCCCGGCTGTGCATGGCCAGCGCGGGCTCCGGCTACAAGCTCTCGCTGGGCGCCGACGGCCCGCCCGGCTCGTACCAGGACTTCGAGCACGCGGACCTCTTCCTCGTCATCGGCTCCAACATGGCCGACTGCCACCCGATCCTCTTCCTGCGGATGATGGAGCGGGTGAAGGCGGGCGCCGTGCTGATCGTGGTCGACCCCCGGCGCACCTCCACCGCCGACAAGGCGCAGCTCTTCCTCCAGGTCCGGCCGGGCACCGACCTGGCCCTGCTGAACGGCCTGCTGCACCTGCTGGTCGAGGCCGGGCACACCGACCCCGCCTTCATCGAGGAGTTCACCGAGGGCTGGGAGGCGATGCCCGACTTCCTCCGGGACTACCCGCCCGCCCGGGTCAGCGAGATCACCGGGGTGTCCGAGGCCGACCTCCGGGAGGCGGCCCGGCTGATCGGCACGGCGGGCGAGTGGATGAGCTGCTGGACGATGGGGCTCAACCAGTCCACCCACGGCACCTGGAACACCAACGCGCTGGTCAACCTGCACCTGGCCACCGGCGCGATCTGCCGCCCGGGCAGCGGGCCGTTCTCGCTGACCGGCCAGCCGAACGCGATGGGCGGCCGCGAGATGGGGTACATGGGCCCCGGGCTGCCCGGCCAGCGCTCCGTCCTGGCGCCCGCCGACCGGGAGTTCACCGAGCGGCTGTGGGGCCTGGCGCCGGGCACGCTGCGCACCGAGGTCGGCCGCGGCACGGTCGAGATGTTCACCCGGATGGCGGAAGGGGAGATCAAGGCCTGCTGGATCATCTGCACCAATCCGGTGGCCAGCGTGGGCAACCGCAAGACCGTCATCGCCGGGCTGGAGGCCGCCGAACTGGTGATCACCCAGGACGTCTTCGCCGGGACCGAGACCAACGCCTACGCGGACGTGGTGCTGCCCGCGGCGATGTGGGCGGAGGCCGAGGGCGTGATGATCAACTCGGAGCGCAACCTCACCCTGGTGCAGCCGGCCGCCGACCCGGTCGGCCAATCGCTGCCGGACTGGGAGATCATCGCCCGGGTGGCCCGCGCGATGGGCTTCACCGAGGCCTTCGACTACGCCGACGCCGAGGAGGTCTTCGAGGAGATCAGACGGGCCTGGAACCCGGCGACCGGCTACGACCTGCGCGGCGTCAGCTACCAGCGGCTGCGCGAGCGGCCCGTCCAGTGGCCCAGCGCCGCGGCCGACGGGCCCGACCGCAACCCGATCCGCTACCTCAACGACGGGGTCAGCGCGCACCTGCTGGAGCGGCCCGACGGCAGCCGCCCCCGGCTGGCCTTCCCCACCCCGAGCGGCCGGGCGGCGTTCTTCCCGCGCCCGCACCTGCCGGCGGCCGAACTGCCGGACGGCGACTTCCCGTTCGTGCTGAACACCGGGCGCCTCCAGCACCAGTGGCACACCCTGACCAAGACCGGCCGGGTCGCCAAGCTCAACCGGCTCGACCCCGGCCCGTTCGTGGAGGTGCACCCGCAGGACGCCCTGGCCCTGGGCGTCGCCGAGGGCGACCGGCTGGAGATCGTCTCGCGCCGGGGCCGGGCGGTGCTGCCCGCCGTCGTCACCGACCGGGTGCGGCCCGGCACCTGCTTCGCGCCGTTCCACTGGAACGACCTGTTCGGCGAGCACCTGAGCATCAACGCCGTCACCAACGACGCGGTCGACCCGATCTCCTTCCAGCCCGAGCTCAAGATGTGCGCGGTGGCGCTGAGCGTGGTGGCCGCGGCGCAGCGCCCGGCCGCCGCCCCCGAGCCGGCGAGTGCCGGCGCCGCCGGCGCCGCCGTCCCGCAGGACGCGGCGCTGCTCGCCCTGCGCGGCCTGCTGGGCGTCGCCGACCTCGCCCCGCCCGTGTTCGGCCCCGCCGAGCGGCGGTTCCTGGCGGGCTTCCTCGCCGGGCTGGGCAGCGCGCCGCCGCCGGCCGCCGCCGTGCCGGTGCTGCCGCAGTGGGCCCCGGTCGACCCGGAGCGGGCGCTGTGGGTGAACGGGCTGCTGGCCGGGCTCTACTCGCGTCGGGAGCCGGAGGCCGGGCCGGCCGGGCAGCCGGCCGCTCCGGGGCGCGAGGTCGCCGTGCTCTGGGCCTCGCAGACCGGGAACGCGCAGGACGTGGCGGACCGGGCGGCCGCCCGGCTGGCCGAGGCGGGGTGGCGCCCGGGGGTGCGCAGCATGGACGACTGCACCCCGGACACCCTGCCGGGCGGCGTGCCCGTGCTGTTCATCACCAGCACCTTCGGCGACGGTGAGGCCCCGGACAACGGCGCCGCCTTCTGGACAGCCCTGGCCGCCCGGGAGCAGGCGGTCGGGGCCGCCTTGAGCTACGCCGTCCTGGCCCTTGGGGACTCCAGCTACGACGACTTCTGCGGCCACGGGCGCCGGCTCGACCAGCGGCTCGGCGAGCTGGGCGCCACCCGGCTGGTCCCGCGGACCGACTGCGAGCCCGACTACGAAGAGGCGGTCGGGCGGTGGCTCGACCAGGTACTGTCCGCGCTGGCCGAGCGGCCCGGGGCGGCGAGCCCGGCGAGTGCTCCGGCGAGTACGTCGGTGACCGCTCCGGTGAGCGCCTCCTCGGTCGGCGCCGTGCTGCCGCGCCCGGGCGGGACGGCCTACTCGAAGGCCGCGCCCTTCGCCACCCTGCTGATCGGCAACCGGCTGCTCAGCCTGCCGGGCTCGGCCAAGGAGGTCCGGCAGTACGCCTTCGACACCCGCGGCGGGGACGGCGGCGACCTCGGCTACCAGGCGGGGGACGCGCTCGGCGTCTGGCCCGCCAACGACGGCGCCCTGGTGGAGGAGTGGCTCGCCGCCACCGGTCTCGACCCGGCCGAGCGGGTGTCCCTCCCCGACAGCGGCGAGCTGGCGCTCGGCGAGGCCCTGCGGACCCGCCTGGAGATCGCCAGGATCACCCCCGCTCTGCTGCGCTTCGTGGCCGAGCGCAGCGGCGACCGGGGCCTGCGGCGACTGCTCCGCGCGGACAACAAGGACGAGCTGGCGAAGTGGAGTTGGGGCCGCCAGGCGGTCGACGTGGTCGGCGGTCACCCGGTCCGGGCCGGCGCGCAGGAGTGGGCCGAGGTGCTGCGGCGCCTGCAGCCCCGGCTCTACTCGATCTCCTCCAGCCCGCTCGCCCACCCCGGCGAGGTCCGGCTGACGGTCTCCGTGGTCCGCTACACCAACGAACGGGGCCGGGCCCGCAACGGCGTCTGCTCCAGCTACCTCGCGGACTGCGCCGACGACGGCCCGGTGCCCGTCTTCGTGCAGCGCGCGCCGCACTTCCGCCCGCCCGCGGACCCGGCGACACCGATGATCATGGTCGGCCCGGGCACCGGGATCGCCCCGTTCATCGGCTTCCTGGAGGAGCGGCAGGCCCGCGGCCACACCGGGCCGAACTGGCTGTTCTTCGGCGAGCAGCGCGAGGCCACCGACTTCTACTACCGCGAGGAGCTCGCCGCCTTCCGGGCCTCCGGCCACCTGGACCGGCTCGACCTCGCGTTCTCCCGCGACCAGCGGTCCAAGGTCTACGTCCAGGACCGGATGCGCGAGCACGGCCCCAGGCTGTGGGACCGGCTGCGCGACGGTGCCCACTTCTACGTCTGCGGGGACGCCGGCCGGATGGCCCGGGACGTCGACCGGGCGCTGCACGACATCGTCCGGATCCACGGCGGCCTGGCCGAGGAGGAGGCCGCGGCCTACGTCAAGCAGCTGGCCGCCGACCGGCGTTACGTCCGCGACGTGTACTGAGCCGCCGGCCGCGGAGGTGGCCGGGCGCCGGCGCCCGGGTGTGTAGGCTCACCTGGTGCCGAAAGTGACACGAGATCAAGTGGCCGCGCTGGCGGGGACCTCGACCGCGGTGGTCAGCTACGTCATCAACAACGGCCCGCGGCCGGTGGCGCCGGCGACCAGGGAGCGGGTGCAGGCCGCGATCGAGCAGCTCGGCTACCGGCCGGACAGCATGGCGCAGGCGATGGCCCGGCGGCGCACCGACCTCCTCGGCATGGTGCTGCCCGACGCCCGGCAGCCGTTCTTCGCGGAACTGGCGCACGCGGTGGAACGGGTCGCCTTCGAACGCGGGAAGCTGGTCCTGATCGGGAACTCCGACTACGTCGGCGCCCGCGAGGAGCACTACACCCACGCCTTCCTCGGCATGCGGGTCGCGGGGCTGATCCTGATCAGCCAGCACGGGGCGCAGCGGGTGGCCGCGGCGTTCGGGCAGGACGACGGCACCCGGGTGGCGCTGCTGCACCGGCGACCGGACGACCCCGCCAACGCGGCCGTGGTGACCGACGACGTGGGCGGCGCGCGGCTCGCCGTCCGGCACCTGCTGGACCACGGGCACCGTGCGGTGGCCTGCCTCGGCCGGTCGGCCGCCTCGCTGGCGCCGGGCGATCCGGTGGTCGACCGGGTGGAGGGCTGGGCGCTGGCGATGGCGGAGGCCGGGCTGCCGACCGGCGGTCTGCTGGTCGAGGCGCCGTTCGACCGGTTCCGCAGCTTCGACCTGGCGCTCGGCCTGCTGGGCTCGGCCGACCGCCCCTCGGCGGTCTTCTGCACCACCGACGACCAGGCGATGGGTGTCCTGCGGGCGGCCCGGGAGCTCGGCCTGCGGGTGCCGCAGGACCTCGCGGTGGCCGGCTTCGACGACATATCGGAGGCCGCGTTCTGCGACCCGCCGCTGACCACGGTCTCCTCCGACATCGACGCGATGGCGCGCGCGGCGGTGGCCATGGTGCTCGACGAGCCCGCCCCGGAGGCCGGCCCGGACGGCCTGCTCCGGCGCTTCCCGGCCACCCTGGTGGTGCGGCGCTCCTGCGGCTGCGACCCGGCCGTCGACCCACCCACCGCCCGACGCTAGGGCAGGCGCCCCCGCGGCGGGCGGGTCCGGCAAGGCTGGGGTGGCGGCGAGGCTTGAGGGGCGGTCGTTCGGGTACCTGCCGGTCATGAGCACCTCGCCGCGCGAGCCCGACGCGCGTCCCGGACCTGGGGACGAGCCCCTCACCCTCGGTGTGGAGGAGGAGTACCTGCTGCTGGACCCGGACACCGGGCTGCCGCTGCCCAGGGTCGAGCAGGTGCGCGCCGCGGCGGACCTGCATCCCGCCCTGGACGACGCCGAGGTGCAGCGCGAGCTGCTCCAGTCGCAGGTGGAGGTCGCCACCCCGGTCTGCCAGAGCCTGGCGGAGGTCGGCGGCCACCTGCTGCGGCTGCGGCACGCCGTGGCCGCGGCCGCCGAGGCCTCCGGCTGCCACCTGGCCGCCTGCGGCACCGCCCCGTACGCGGACGACCTGCCGCCGGCGATCACCGATGCGCCGCGCTACCGCTCCATCCACCAGGACTTCTCCCGGCTCGCCGACGAGAACCTGATCAACGGGATGCACGTGCACGTCGGGATCCCCGACCGGCGGACCGGCGTCGCCGTCCTCAACCGGCTGCGGCCGTGGCTCCCGCTGCTGGTCGCGCTGGCCGCCAACTCCCCGCTCTGGTACGGCACCGACAGCGGCTTCTCCAGCTGGCGCACGGTGGTCTTCAACCGCTGGCCGATCAGCGGGGTGCCGCCCCGGTTCGCCGGCGCGGAGGACTACGACCGGCGGATCACCCACCTGCAGGAGGCCCGGCTGATCCGCGACCGCGGGCAGCTCTACTGGCAGGCCCGGCTCTCCGAGCGCTACCCGACCCTGGAGGTCCGGGCGATGGACGTCCAGCTGCGCGCCGACGAGGCCGTGATGCTGGCCGGGCTGGTCCGGGCGCTGGCCACCACCGTCATGATCGAGTACCGGCACGGTCTGCCGGAGCCCGAACGGGCCCCGGAGAGCCTGGCGGCCGCCGGCTGGCACGCGGCGCGCTACGGCATGACCGAGGCCCTGCACGATCCGGTCACCGGGCTGCCCCGCCGGGTCGGCGACCTGGTCAGCGACCTGGTGGAGTACCTGACCCCGGCGCTGGTCCGGGCGGGCGACGAGCGCCAGGTGACCTCGCTGCTGCACCGGATGCTGCGGGAGGGCAACGGCGCCGACCGGCAGCGCCGCGCGCTGGAGCGGCACGGGCGCCTCGGCCTGGTCGCGATGATCGCCGAGGAGAGCGCGGCCCACTGAGCCTGCCGCGGCGGGCCCCGTCGAGGTCGCCCGGCCCAGGCAGCGGGCGTAGCGTCACGGGTATGGGCGTTGTTGCGACCCCGCTGAGGGCTGCGCCGCCGTACCGCCGGCCGGGGCCGCGACGGCGTGCGGGAGAATCCCGTGCCGCCCCCCGGTGACGCGGCCGGCTGGCACACGCGGTTGGACGAGGAGCTGACCGCGAGCCTGGCGCGGTCCGGCGCCTCCTCCGGCGGCGTCTACCTGCTGCCGTCCGACGAGGACGTGCTGCACCTCGCGGTGGTCCGGAGCCTGCCCGCCGAGTTCATCGCGCCGTGGACCAGGATCGCGCTGACCGCGCCGTCCCCCGTCGGTGACGCCCTGCGCGAGCTCCGGCTGGTGTGGTCCGGCAGCCAGCAGGACTTCGCCCGCCTCTACCCGCGGATCGCGCTGACGATGCCCTACCACTTCGCGCTGGCGGCCGCCCCGATCAGCGTCGACGGGCGGCGGCTGGGCTCGCTGCTGATGATGTGGCCCGGCTCCCGGCCGGCGGAGCTCGAAACGCTGGAGCGCAAGCAGATCGCCGAGGTCTGCGACCGGATCGCCGGGCTGCTGGCCGAGGCCGAGGCAGCCGCCCAGCCGATCACCCCGCCCACCCGCCCCCGGGTGCTGCCGGTCCAGCTGGACGCCGCCAAGCTGCCCGAGGCGGCCGCCACCGCCTTCGCGGAGCGTCTCCCGGGCGGCAGCTGCGGGCTCGACCTCAACGGCCGGATCACCTTCGTCACCGACAGCGCGTGCGCCCTGCTCGGCGCCGAGCCCGAGCGGCTGCTCGGCGCGATCCCCTGGCAGGCCCTGCCCTGGCTGGACGATCCGGTGTACGAGGACCGGTACCGGGCCGCGATCATCAGCCACCGGCCGATGGCGTTCACCGCGAAGCGCCCGCCCGACCGCTGGCTGGACTTCCGGCTGTACCCGAGCGGCGACGGGATCAGCGTGCGGATCACCCCGGCCAGCGACGGCCCGGAGACCACCGCCCTGCCGGACCGGCCCCGGCCCACCCCGGTCTCCCGGGCCGGCCAGCTCTACCAGATCATGCACCTGGCGGCCGCGCTGACCGAGGCCGCCACCGTCGACGACGTGATCGCCCTGGTGGCGGAGCAGATCATGCCCGCCTTCGACGCCCAGGCGCTCGCCCTGATGAGCACCGAGGACGGCCGGCTCAACGTGACCGGCTACCGCGGCTACACCGCCGAGGAGATGGCCCGCTTCAACAAGATCCCGCTGGACGAGCGCACCGCCCCGATGATGCACGCGCTGAGCACCGGCGCACCCGGGTTCTACGGCTCGTCCGAGGAGCTGGCCGACGCCTACCCGCAGGTCCGTCAGGTCACCGGCAAGCAGGCCTGGGCGGTGCTGCCGCTGATCACATCCGGCCGCCCGGTCGGCTGCTGCCTGCTCTCCTACGGCCACCCGCACCGCTTCGCGGCCGACGAGCGCACCGTGCTGACCGCGCTGGCCGGGCTGATCGCGCAGGCGCTGGACCGCGCGCAGCTGTACGACACCAAAAGCCGGCTCGCGCACGGCCTCCAGCAGGCGCTGCTGCCGCACGCCCTGCCGACCGTCGAGGGGCTGAGGGTGGCCGCCCGCTACCTGCCCGCCACCCGGGGGATGGACATCGGCGGCGACTTCTACGACCTGATCCGGCTCGGCCCGAGCACCGCGGCCGCCGTGATCGGCGACGTCCAGGGCCACAACGTCCCGGCCGCCGCGCTGATGGGCCAGGTCCGCACCGCCGTGCACGCCACCGCGGGCGCCTCCCCCGACCAGGTGCTGGTGCTGGCCAACCGGCTGCTCTGCGACCTCGACCCGGACCTCTTCACCACCTGCCTGTACGCCCACCTGGACCTCGCCGCGCACCGCGCCCACCTGGTCAGCGCCGGCCACCCGCCGCCGCTGCTGCGCCCGCCCGGCGGCCCGGCCCGGACCTTGGAGGTGCCGCCCGGCCTGCCGCTGGGCGTCGACCCCGCCTCCCGCTACCCGATCACCGAGGTGCCGTTCGAGTTCGGCGCGCTGCTGCTGCTCTACACCGACGGCCTGGTGGAGACCCCGGGCACCGACCTCGACGAGGCCGTCGCCGACCTGGCCGCGCAGCTCGACCGGGCCGGGCCGGACGTGGAGGTGGTGGCGTCCGAGATCGTCTCCCGGGCGCGGCTGACCGGCCAGCGCGCCGACGACATCGCCACCCTGCTGCTGCGGGCGATGCCGCCGCCGCTCTGACCGCGGCCCCGTGGTCACCTCGCCGCGGACGGCGGGATGTTCTGGTTGAGCCGGAACAGGTTGGTGGGGTCGTACGCGTCCTTCACCCGCACCAGCCGGTCGTGGACGGCCTCCGGGTACGACGCCCGGGCCTTGTCCTCGGCCGCGTCGCCGGTGAAGTTGACGTACATCGAGCCGTTGCCGTGCCGCGCGATCTCCTCCCGGGTGGCCCGCGCCCAGGCCGCGTGCCCGTCGAAGCCGGCCGCCCCGGGGGAGCGGGCGATCACGTTGCACAGCACGCCCGCGTCCCGCTGGCTGAAGGCCGTCGCATCGGCCGGCACCCGGGCGAAGGCGCCGCCCAGCTGGTGCAGGTGGATCTCGCTGTTCGGGGTCGGGGTGCCGCGGTGGGCCCGGGTCACGGCCTCGATCGCCGCGTCGGTCGGCTCGATGAAGGCCGAGGTGAAGTAGTTGTGCGCGCCCTCGGTCCAGAGCGGATCCAGCAGCGACTGCATCCCGAGGTAGGGCATCGGCCCCAGCACGTCCGCGATCGGGGTGCCGAGCGAGCGCAGCGGCCGGACCGCCTCCTCACCGGCATCGAGGGGCCCGGCGTACATGCCCGCCAGGACCACGATCCGGGTGCCGTGCACCGACTCCGGCAGGAACGGCAGCGGGGGCGCCGTGGTCAGGTTGACCAGCGTGGTCAGCTCGTCCGGCAGGCCCGCGCACAGGTCGCGCCAGCGGCCGATCACCTGCCGGGCCTCGGCCTGCGGGTAGACGACCAGGCCCGCGAGCACCTGCGGGCCCACCGGGTGCAACTGGAACTCGAGAGAGGTGACCACCCCGAAATTGCCGCCACCGCCGCGCAGCGCCCAGAACAGCTCGGCGTTCTCCTCGGCGTCGGCGTGCACCAGCCGGCCGTCCGCGGTGACCAGGTCGGCGCCGATCAGGTTGTCGCAGGCCAGGCCGTGCTTGCGGAGCAGCCAGCCGACCCCGCCGCCGAGCGTGAAGCCGGAGATGCCGGTCGAGGAGACCAGTCCGCCGGTCACGGCGAGGCCGAAGGCCTGGGTCTCGTGGTCCAGCTCGCCCCAGGTCAGGCCCGGCTCGGCGACCACCCGGCGCCGCTCGGGGTCGACCTTCACCCCCTTCATGGCGGACAGGTCGATCACCAGGCCGCCGTCGCAGGTCGAGAACCCGGCGATGCTGTGCGCACCGCCGCGGACCGCGACCAGCAGGTCCTGGCTGCGGGCGAACTCCACCGCGCGGATCACGTCCGCGGCGCCGGCGCAGCGCACCACCAGCGCCGGGCGGCGGTCGTGGGCGGCGTTCCAGATCGCCCTGGCCTCGTCGTACGAGGCGTCGCCCGGGCGCACCACGGTGCCCCGCACCGCTGCCTCCAGCTCACCGATGGTGGCGTCCCCGAGGACACCCTGTGCGGTTTCGACTGACATGGTCGGCCTCCCTGGTCGGTTCCGTTGCCGATACCCGGGAGGCTAGGAGGCGCCGCTTTGCACCGGGTTAGCGCGCGCTTTGCAGGCCGCCGCGGGCCAGCCGGGCCAGCCCCTGGGTGTCGCCCAGCCGGGTGAACAGGTCCAGCGCCCGCGCGGCGGCCGCGGCGGCGCCGGCCCCGTCGCCGCCCTCCCGGGCCAGCTCGGCGAGGATCACCGCGACCCAGCCGGCGGCGCAGGTGGAGCCGGCCACCACGTCGAGCCCGAGCGCCCGGGTCAGCAGGGCGCCGGCGGCGGGGGCGTCGCCCGCGGCCCGGGCGACCAGACCGAGGTGGAGCAGGCTGTTGGTGGTCCCCGGAAGGTCGTCGGTCTCCTCGAAACCCGCGCGGGCCCGGTCGATCGCCGCCCGGGCGCCGTCGAGGTCGCCGGCGGCCAGCGAGAGCAGGCCCAGGTTCCCGAGCGTGATGCCGACCTCGCGGCGGTCGCCGAGCCGGCGCCGGATCCGCAGGCCGGCGTCCAGGTGCGGGCCGGCCTCCCGGTAGGCCCGCTGGGCCCGGCAGAGGTTGCCGAGCACGTTCAGCGCCAGCGCCTCGCCGCGCGGCTCGCCGAGCGCCCGGAAGCACTCCACGCTCCGCTCGGCCGCGGCCCGGGCCCGCTCGGGCGGGCCGCTCCGGCGGCGGGCCCAGGCGAGGCCGGCCAGCGCGTAGCCGCGCGCCTGCTCGGCCGCCACCAGCCGCCCGATCAGCACCGTCTCCTCGAAGAACACCGAGATCCGACCCTCGGCATCCTCCTCCCGGGCGTATCCGGGGGTCATCACCGGGAAGAACGGCCGGCTGCCCCGGTCGACCTCGGCCAGCAGCTCCAGGCAGTCGGTGAAGGCCGCCTCGGCCTCGGCGTCCCGGCCGCCGCAGACCGCGGCCACGCCCCGCTGCTGCGCCGCGGCGGCCAGTACCCAGGGCTCGCCGGCGGCGAGTTCGCGGGCCCGGTCGAGGGCGGTCGCCGCCTGCTCCCAGGTGCCGCGCATCCACAGCAGCAGGGCCTGGCGGCAGTAGGCCTCGGCGAGCGCCGCGCGGTCCCGCCCGGCCCGGTGGATCGCCACCACCTCGGCGCCGATCGCGGGCAGCCTGGAGCCGTCGCCGAGCCGGATCGCGAGGACGCCCCGCCCGAGCAGTGCCCGTGCCCGCAGCGGGGTCGGCGCCGGCGCGGCGGCCAGCGCGTCGTCCAACCGCTGCCGGCCCTCGGCCAGGTACCCGCGCTCGGCCCAGAACAGCCGCAGCGCGACCGCCAGCCGCAGCGCCGTCTCCGGATCCTGCGCCAGCGCCGACCGCAGTGCGGCGCGCAGGTTGTCGCGGTCGGCCTCCAGTTCCAGCGAGGTGGTGGCCGGGCCGAGGGCGGTCAGCTCGGGATCGGAGGACTCGGCGAGCGCGAGGTACCAGGCGCGGTGCCGGGCCTCGACGGCGTCCGCCTCACCGGCCTCGCGCAGCCGCTCCCGCGCGTACTGCCGGATGGTCTCCAGCAGGCGGTAGCGCACCTGGGCCTCGCCGGGGCGCTCGACCAGCACCAGCGATTTGTCGACCAGGCGGCCGAGCCGGTCCAGCACCCGGTCGGCGCCGGCGTCCTCGCCGCACACCTGCTCCGCGGCCGCCAGCGAGAAGCCGCCGGCGAAGACCGCCAGCCGCCGCAGCAGCACCCGCTCCTCGGGCCCGAGCAGCTGGTGGCTCCAACTCAGCGTGGCGAGCAGGGTCTGATGCCTGGTCACCGGGTGCCGACTGCCCTGACCGAGCAGGGCGAGCGCGTCGTCCAACCGCTCGGCGATCTGGTGCGGCGCCAGCATCCGGACCCGGGCGGCGGCGAGTTCCAGGGCCAGCGGGATGCCGTCCAGCCGGTAGCAGATCTGGGCGACGGCGGCCGCGTTCCGCGCCTCCAGCCGGAACTCCGGGACCACCTCCGCGGCCCGCTCCACGAACAGCCGCACCGAGGCGAACCGGGCCAGCTCCGCGAGCGGTGGCAGCCGCCCCGGGTCCGGCACCCCCAACGAGGGCACCCGCCAGGCGCGTTCACCGTAGGTCTGCAGCGGCTCACGGCCGGTGGCCAGCACGACCACGCCCGGGCAGTGTGCCAGGACGTCCGCGACCAGCGCGGCGCAGGCCTCCACCAGGTGCTCGCAGTTGTCGAGGACGAGCAACAGCTCCCGGCCCGCGAGCTGGGCGACCAGCGCCGCCCGCGTTCCGGCGCCGGCCGACAGCTGGAGGCCGAGCGCGGTGGCCACCGCGTCCGGGAGGAACCTCGGATCGGTCAGCGCGGCGAGGTCGACGAACCACACACCGTCGCGGACGGCGTCGACCCGCCGGGCCGCCACCGCCAGGGCGAGCCGGGTCTTGCCGCAGCCGCCCGGCCCGGTCAGGGTCAGCAGCCGGCTGCGCGCCAGCAGCTCCTGGACCTCGGTGAGTTCACGCTCGCGGCCGATGAAGCTGGTCATCTGGGCCGGCAGGTTGTGCCGCCGCTCGGGCGGGCCCTGCGAGCGGTCCTCGACCGACCCGGCCAGCAGGGTGCGGTAGAGCGCGCGGGTCTGCGGATCGGGGTCGGCGCCGGCCTCCTCGCGCAGCGCGTCGCGCAGCCGCTCGTAGACCGCCAGGGCCTCCCGGCGCCGACCCGCGGCGGCGAGCACCCGCATCAGCGCCCGGTGGCCCGGCTCGTCCCCCGGGTCGGCGGCGACCTGGGCCGCCAGCACCTCGGCCGCCTCGCGGGGCCGGCCCTCCCGTTCGAGGGCCTCGGCCAGGGCCAGCCGCAGCCCGGTGCGCCGGGCGGCCAGTGCGGCGCGCTCCTGCTGGGTCCAGGGCTCGAAGGTGTCCTCGGGCAGCAGCTCGCGCTCGGCCAGGGCGAGGGCGGCCCGCTGGTCGGCCGATCGGCCGCCGGTCGCGGCCAGCCGGGCCGCCCGCTCCAGCTCGTCGAGGTCGACCGTGACGCCGCCGTCCGGCCCCAGCAGCAGGACGTCGTCGCGCAGGACCACCACGTCACCGGGGGTGCCGGCGGTCGCCAGGGCGCGCCGCACGGCGTGCAGCGCCTGGTGGAGGTTGTTGGCGGCGGCCACCGGATCGAGGTCCGGCCAGAGCTGGTCGTACACCAGGTCCCGGTGCAACCGGTGGCCCGGTGCCAGTGCCAGCAGCTTCAGCGCGCTCCTGGCCTTGCGCAGTCGCCACGCCCCGGTGGCCACCGGGCGGTCGCCGACCGTGACCTCAAAACCACCGAGCAGGCGGATTCGCACTTCGTCGGCCATGTCGGCCCCTTGGGCAGGCAACCGAGGACGGGTGGATCCATGGATCATCCTACCGGCGGGCCCGGTGGGGCGGCCCCCGCAGAGCGCGGGCGTGGGCCCTGGTAGGGGGCGGGCGGCGTGGGCCGGGCTCACCGGCCCGGGCGCTCGTCCGGCCTCCCGCGCCCCGGGCGCCCGGTGTCGCGCCCCCCTCCGGACGCCCGCGCGCCGGGCACCCTGGCCGTCGCGACCAGGGTCGGTGCGGCGCCGGATCCGTAGGTGGGCGTGGCGAGCCCCCGTACGGGCACGGTCGTGCCGGGGAGGGTGAGGCCCCGGTCCTTCCAGCGGGCGAGGAGCTCGTGGTAGATCGGTTCGCTGGTGCAGGAGGCCGCGCCCGGGCAGGCGGGAGCGGGGTCGCTGGTGTCCATCTCTCTCCTCTGAGCTCGGGTCCGTCCTGGGGACGGGGCTCGTTGGTGGTCGACCGGTGCCTGGGGACCATCGCAGTATCGTTTCTTCATGCCTCCCGCCGGGGGCCGTCGCCTGGCCGGGTGCCGGCGCGGGGCGGGGGCAGCCGGGGGTCCGCCTCCGGCGGCCGCCCGGTCATCACCTCCCGGACCAGGCCGTTCCAGTCCTCGGCGAGGTCGGTGAACTCGGCCGACATCTCCGCGATGACCAGCTGGGCCTCGGACAGGTCGCTGCGGGTCCGCGAGAGCAGCCCGATCAGGGAGTCGACCCGCAGCTCGCGCGCCTCCTGCTCCCGCACGCGCCGGTCCAGCACGGCGAGCCGGCCCTCCAGGGCCTTGCGCTGGAGGGTGACCTCCTGCTGTTCGGCCGCCACCACGGCGAGGTGCCCGCAGAGTTGGTCGCTCGTGGTGCTGATCCAGCGGTTGATCCTGAAGAGCGCGATCTCCGTGACCACCAGGCCGGCGAGCAGGCAGCCGGCCAGGGACGGGACCCAGGGCGACCCCCAGCCGCCGACGGTGCAGAGCGCCAGGCCGACGACGGGAACGGAGAGTCTTGCGATCGGAGTTGCATACCTTGCCACGCTGACTTTTCACCTCCAAATCGGCACGCTGTCATCCCGCCGCCTCTTTCCGGTTCTCCTGCTGCAGGTTGATCGCTTGCGCGATGGTGGCGAGGAGGAACCGGCGGATCACGGGGTCGGTGATGCCCCAGGCGTCAGCTGCTTCCTCGGGACTGATGGGGTGTGAGCGTACTCGCACGGGAAGATTGTTGGCGGAATATGCGGAGATAACGCCTCCGCGTACCAGAAGGTCGCGCAGCTCGATCCGCACGGCATCGGCAATTCGTTCGAACTGGGCGGGGTGGGGGAGCGTTTCGCCCCTGAGCATGCGGCCCACCGCGGACGCGCTCATGCCCACGTCGTCGGCCAGGGCCTTGCGGCCGCCGGCGCCGGGCCGCAGGTCGTAGCCGGCCCGTTCGGCCGCCGTGTACACCGCGGCGCCGAACCGACGGGCCGTCGAGGCGTGCTCCGCGCCCTTGTCAATGGATGCCATGGGGGAAGGCTACCGTGCTGCATGTCCAGGACATGCAGGCGTGCACGCCTGCGCCTCGAGCATCTTGCGGTTATCGCGCGGTATTTGACGGGGTATTGGGCCGAGTTCGCCTTGCATGCATGCAAGGCGCCCTGTTAGCCTCTCCGATCACCCTGATGAGGGCGTCGCGCCGTACTAGGGAGGCCGTCCTGACATCCTGTGACGTCGACGATCTGATGTCGACACTGATCGATCACGCCCGAGCCGGTGACCCGGTGGCCTGGAGCGAGTTCTACCTCCGCTACCGCGCCCCGCTGGTGACCTACCTGCTCCGCCGTACGAACGGCGACCGCGGGCTCGCCGAGGATCTGACCCAGGAGACGTTCGTCCGCGCGATGCGGGCGATCCGTGGGTACCGGTGGACCGGGACCGACTTTTCCGCCTGGCTGATCACCATTGCCAGGAACCTGCTCAACGATCACGCCAGGAGGGCGATGAACACGGAAATACCGGTGCTCGAGGTGCCCGAGCGGGATTCCGGGGAGAGTGTCGAAGGGCTGGTCATCTCCGCGTTGGAATCCGCCGAAAGCGCCGCCCGGCTCGAATGCGCCATGACCAAGCTGACCCGCGCCCAGCGCGAGGCGCTCAGGATGCGTTACTGGGACGGCCTCACCGCCCAGCAGATCTCGCAACGCACCGGAAAAGGGGTCGGCGCGATCAAGACCCTGGGCTACCGGGCCAGGGCGCGGCTGCGCCAGGAGCTCGCGCAGTGCCCGTGACGGCGGACGCCGGGCCTGCCGGCGCCGCCGGGCGTCGCGGCGGTGTCACAGGCAGACCACCGGGACGCGCTGGACCGCGTTGTTGCCGAAACCGCCCCGGTTCCAGTGCTGGTGGACCGGCTGGGTGCGCCCCTCGGCGTCGGTGGCGCGGGCCGCGAGCACGTGCTCGCCCGGTTCGGCCGTCCACGGGCAGCGCCAGTGGCGCCAGGCCCAGGGGTGCGCGCCCGCCGGGGCGAGCTCCGCGTCGTACCAGCTGTGGCCGGCGTCGGCGCTGACCTCGACCCGGGCCACCGGGGCGTGCCCGGACCAGGCGCGGCCCTCCAGGAGCACGGGGCCGGGGCGCACGACGCGGGTGCGGGACATGAAGTCGGGGAAGCCGGGCGGGATCAGCAGCGCCCGGGGCGCGATCCGGGTGACCGGCTCGCCGGGCTCGTCGGCCGTCCTGCGGTAGCGGTAGGCGACGGCCTGCTGGAAGCCGGTGAACGGGGTGTCGGTCAGCACGATCTCGCACAGCCACTTCACCGCGGCCATCCCGTACCAGCCGGGGACCACCAGCCGCAGCGGGCTGCCGTGCTGCGGCGGGAGCGGCCCGCCGTTCATCCCGTAGGCGACCAGGACCGTCCGCTCCGGGTCGAGCGCGACCGCCAACGGCAGGCTGCGGCGGTAGTCCTGCTCGACGCCGCGCTCCACGCCGTGGTCCGCGCCGGTGAAGACGGCCTCCACGGCGCCCGGCGCCACCTCCGCCGCCGCGAGCAGGGCCCGCAGCGGTACGCCGGTCCACTCCGCGGTGCCCACCGCCCCGTCCAGCCACGGCTGGCTGACCGGCCGGGGGGAGAGCTGGGCCCGGCCGTTGCCGGCGCACTCCATGGTCACCCGCAGGGTGACGGCGGCCAGCGACCGGAGCGCGGCCAGGCTGAGGTTGAGCGGGTTGCCGACCCTGCCGTGCACCGTGAGCCGCCAGCGGGCCGGGTCGGTGGGCGGGATGTCGTAGTGGGTGAGCACGTAGTGCAACCCGGCCGGGGTGACCTCGTGGCGCAGGGCCTCCAGCGGCAGCGCGTGGTTGCGGCCGGCCAGCGCCAGCTCCTGCACGCCGATCCCGTCGCCCGCCCGGGCCACCCGGGCCGGGGCGCTCACGGCCGCCATCCGCGGCACCACGTGCCCGGCGTTCATCTGCCCATTGTCGCCCCCGCCCGGCCGGCGGGCACCCGGGCCCGCGAGGGTGGGCGACCGCGGCCCGGGGCCCGCGAGGGTGGGCGACCGGGGTCAGTCGGGCTGAACGGCCAGACCGGCCACATGGTCGGCGATCATGTCGAGGATCTCGGCCACCCCCTCGTCGCCGAGCACCAGGAGGTTGAGCGTCAGCCCGTCGGTCATCGCGGCCAGGTAGCGGGCCAGCACCTGGGCCGGGACGCGCAGTTCGATGCCCGCCTGGTGGCACAGCCGGTCGAGCAGCTCGGTGTAGGCGGCGGAGTACAGCTCGTACTGCCGCCGGGCCAGCTGCTCGAAGCCGGGGCGGCGCAGCGCGTACTGGGTGAGCTCGTAGGTGAGCATGTGCTCGCCCGGATGGGCGGCCACGTGGTCCCGGTAGGCCTGGAAGCCGGCCCGGACGGTCTCCCGCAGGGTGGCCCTGGGCCGGATCGCCTCCTGCACCACCGTGACGGAGTGCTCGGTGATGGTGGCGATGACGGACTCCAGCAGTGCCTGCTTGGAGTCGAAGCAGTAGTGGAAGACGCTCAGCGAGACGCCCGCCTCGGCGGTGACGGACCGGGTCGTGGTGTTGGCGACGCCGTCGCGGGTCATCGCCCGGATCGCGGCCTCGGTCAGCTGCCGGCGCCGGTCGGCCGACGGCATCCGTGCCATGGACTCCCTCTCGAACTCTCTGGAGTGCGGTCCCCGGCGACTCCTGCCGCCGGGGACCGCGACGCCGGTCAGGTGCTGTAGACGCCGACCTCGTGCAGCGAGTAGCCCCAGTCGGTACCCCGGCGCAGCCCGTGGATGCGGATCTGGCGGGCCGGTACGCCGGCGAACTGTGCGGTGTCCAGGCCGCCGTCGCCGCTGTCGGTCGACCAGACGGACTGCCAGGTGGTGCCGTCGGTGGACACCTCGATCCGGTACGCCCGCCCGTAGGCGCGCTCCCAGTCCAGGGTGACCCGCTTGACCACGGCGGTGCTGCCGAGGTCGATCCGCAGCCACTGGTCGTCGCTCCAGTCGCTGGCCCAGCGGGTGCCCGTGTTGCCGTCCACGGCCCGGCCGGGCGCGTAGCTGGTGAACGGGTTCCATTCCGAGGAGCTGGCCGAGGCCGAGGAGCCGGCGGCCAGGTCCACCGAGGCCTGGTGGTGCTCGGTGGCCCCCCAGGTGTCGAGGTAGGACTCGGCGCCCCGGAACAGGTCGTCCACCACGTCCTGGCCGCCGACCTGCCGGATGTCCTCGATCCAGTCCGGTACCAGGCCGTAGTGCGCGGCACCGTCGGTGTTGATGTCCCAGGTGCGCTGGCCGGTGGTCTGGCGGTCGATCAGGGAGCCGCCGTCGGCGCTGCGGAAGGGGTAGTGCACCGGGTTCGGCGTGTCGGCCCCGCGCGGGCCGGGCCAGCCGCCGACGCCGTTCATGTCGGTGCCGTAGCCGTAGCCGACGTGGTACTTGTCGCGCAGCGCGTCGGTGCGCTTGGCCTCCGCGCTGAAGCCCTCGGCGCCGTTCATGTACTGGGCGACGAAGCCGCCGAGCTTGTAGACCCGCTCGATCCAGTCCAGGTCCATCCAGCTGTGCGAGGAGATCACGCCGGGGTAGGACTGCGACTCCAGGATGTCGAAGGCCCGCCCGGCGGCCTTGACGCTCATGTGGTCGACCTCGAGCATCATCTTGCGTTTCACCATGCCGCGAACCGCGTACTCGCCGAGGTCGGTGAGGCCGCGGGAGTTGCACTGGGCGTCGGCGGCGTACGAGGGGACCGCCACGCCGGCCGGCAGGTCCTTCTGCGCGGCGAGCGCCGGTGCCAGACCGATCGGGTTGTCGTGCTGCGGGCCGGCGCACTTCTCGGTCTTCCAGAAGGTGCCGGTCGACAGGAACTGGCCGACGTTGATCGCGGTGCCGAGTCCGCCCTCGTCGAAGCGCACCCCGCAGAGCGCGTTGTCGAACTTGTGGCACAGGAACATGCTGCGCACGCCCAGGCCGTACAGCTCGTCCAGGCCGCGGTCGATGTCCTCCTTGCTGCACTGGGGGATGTCCAGGATCTGCTTGCAGCCGAACGGCTCGGAGGTCTCCACCCCGAGGACGACGGCCAACTTGCCCTGCTGGACCACCTCGCGGGCCTGCGCGCTGTCGGTGACGATCCGGAACCAGCCCTTGCCCGGCCCGCCGTACATGGTGTCGATGTAGGCCTGGAGCTCGTAGGTCTTGCGCGCCTGGAGGCGGATGGAGGTCATCTCGTCGCAGCCGCGGTCCTTGAAGAAGTAGACCGAGCAGATCACGCCGTTGGTGACCAGGTCGTTGACCAGCACCCGCTGGCCGCCGCGCCAGGCCCGCTCCACCCAGGCGTAGTAACTCTGCTGGTGGGTCAGCGAGTCGTGGGCCGGCCAGTCCTTGAAGGTCGGCCAGCCGACCGGGTCGTGGTGGCCGTCGCCGCCGTTGGTGATGTAGTCGAAGATCGCGAGGGTGCCGTCGGGGTAGTGCTCGGGGCAGTCCTTGAGCGCGTCCGCGATCCCCTGGTCGGAGAAGGACTTGCCGCAGATCAGACGGCCGCCGAAGGCCTCGTTGGCCATCAGGTGGGTGTGTGCGTCGACGAAGCCGCGGACCTGCCCCTGGGCGTCGGTGCCCTTGAAGGGCTCGCCCGTGACGTTGATCTGCGAGTCGGGTGCGGGACGTGCGACCGGGTCCCACCAGCCGGCCGTGCCGGTGCCGGAGCCCGCCGCCGCGGCGGGGGCACCGGGTGCGGGCGCGGCGAGCACCATGGCCAGCAGGGTGAGGAGTAACGACAGGACCGTGACGAGCCTGCCTCGGCTGTGCGCGAGTTGATTCATGGCCACCACTCAGAGCGTCGGGGTGAGCGGATGACGCGGTGGGGAGCCGGCCGGCGGGCGGCATCGGCCGCGACCCGCCGGCCGACTGTCATGTCCGCGTGTTCGGTGTGACGAGAATCGCCACTGTTGGATTCGGAGTCAATAGTCCCGGACGGATGACCTGTTGGGGCTCCCGCGGGCGCCGTGGGGCGGACCGGCGATATCCGGTGGTGCGAGGTCAGCTCTGCTGGCAGCCTGTGGCGCATGTCTTCGAACACCGAGCGGCTGCTCCCCGAGCTGCACGAGTCCCTCGGGCAGCGCAAGCGCCCCGAGGACGTGGCCCAGCTGATCGGCGATCTGTTCCGGGAGACCCAGGGCACCCTCGACGGGCGGACCGCCCGGGCGCTGGAGAAGGCCACCAGGAACTCGCTGCGCAACCTGTGGCACGGCTACACCTCGCTGCGCGAGGAGTTCGCCCGGCCGGTCGGTGCCCAGCGTCACCTGGCCGTGGCCGCGGCGCTGTTCGAGAGCGCGACCGCCCTTCCGGCGGCCGCCGGCGACGACCCCGCCCAGCTGGAGGCCGCCATCCGGGCCGCCGGGGAGGAGATCGGCAAGGAGTTCGGCCGCAGCGACTTCCACGACGACCGGCTGAACCGCGAGGACCGGGCCGTGCTCGGGCTCGCGGAGATCTCCAAGCGGCAGTACAACAAACGGTTCCGGCTGCTGCGCCGGATGGAGGCCAAGCTCGCCGCCGTCGTCGCCGAGCAGCGCAAGCGCGAGATCACGATGATCGGCAAGAGCGGGCTCGCCTCGCGCCTGCCGTACGAGCTGTTCGCGGCCGATCCCGGTACCGCCGCCTTCATCGCGTACCTGACCGCGCGGGGCAACCTCCGCAGCCGGTACACCGTCGACGGGCAGCGGCAGGCGTACGACGAGGTGGCCGCGGCGCTGTTCCACCGCCTGGACCCGGCCACGGCCGGGTGGTTCGCCATCGCGCACGTGCACCCGACCGCCGAGGTGCTGGAGCGGGTCTGCGACGAGCAGCGCGGGCTGCTGCTCGGACGTTGGTACGGGATCCTGCTCGACGTCGCGGAACGGCTCGAATCGCTGTGGGAGCAGGGCCCGTTGGACCGCGAGCTGATGGTGGTGCGCCGGGGGGACGACTCCAGCGGCTGGAACCAGGCGGCGGGTGCCTGGTCGAAGGCCAGGGCCAACTGGTTCGCCCTGCTGGAGGCGATGGGCGCGCAGGACGTGCTGGCCCGGATCTGCCCGGGCAAGGTGCTGAAGCTGGTCGCGGCGGACGTCGCGTACTGGCACCGCCGGACGGGCGGCGGGCTGCATCCGGACACCGACGTCTGGGCCGAACTGCCGCTGCCCTGGGAGGTGTTGCGCGGCGAGGCGCAGTGCCCGCAGTGGCTGGTCGAGCAGGTCTGCCGGCGCAACGGCGTGGAGCCGGAGCTTTCCGGCTGGACGCGCGCCCGGCGGGTGTCCCGGGCCGTGCCGTTCCAGGTGACGCCGGAGCTGGTGCACGGCGTCACGGTGGCCGATCCGATGCTGGCCACGCTGTTCCGCGCGGCCGGGGTCTTCTCGGGCCGGGCGCTGCGGCCCGCGGCGGCGGAAATCCGTTGACCCGGGGGTGGCCGGCCGGGAGGATCGGTGCGTTCATGGGCACCGGGAAGCTCTGCGGTGGAGCGCCCGGCTCGATTTCCGGGTGGACGTAGGTTCGAATCCTGCTCCGGTGCCCATGCACGCTCGCACCCCGTGCCCTGGACTTGCCGGGTGCCCGTGCCGGCCCCAGGGTGGCACTGGCCCACCCAGGTAAGGCAGAGCCCTGGGTAGCCGCTCCGGGCGGGCGCACAGTGGCCTGCATCGAGCCGCCGCGCCGGTCCACCCGGGACCGCTCCGCGTCGCGCCGCAGACCCAGGAGCACCCCATGAGCTACCCCGCCCTCGCCGCCCGCACCGCCGTCGTCACCGGAGCCGCCAGCGGCATGGGTGCGGCCACGGCGCGGGTGCTGGCCGCGAACGGCGCCCGCGTCGCCCTGCTGGCCCGCCGCACCGAACGGCTGGAGGCGCTGACCGCCGAACTCGCCGCCGCCGGCGGCCAGGCCCTCGCCGTCACCGCCGACATCACCGACCAGGCCTCCGTCGACGCCGCCGCCGAGGCCGTGCACGCCGCCTACGGCCCGGTCGACCTGGTGGTCAACAACGCCGGCGTGATGCTCCCCAACCCGCTCGCGGACGGCCGGCTCGACGAGTGGAGCCGCATGATCGACACCAACCTCACCGGCGCCCTGCGGATCATCCGGGCCTTCACCCCCGACCTCACCGCGGCCGCTGCCGAGGGCCGCACCGCCGACCTGGTCAACGTCTCCTCGATCGCCTCCCACGTGCTGTTCCCCGACTACGCCGTGTACGGGGCGACCAAGGCGGCCCTCACCCAGCTGTCCGCCGCGCTGCGCACCGAGCTGGGCCCGCGCGACGTCCGGGTCAGTGCCGTCGAGCCCGGCCTGACCGACACCGAGCTCGGCGGGCACATCGACAACCCGGCCCTGCGCGAGCAGCTCGGCGCGATGTTCACCGCGATCCCCGCCCTGACCGCCGAGGACATCGCGGACCTGGTCGCGTACACCGTCAGCCGGCCCCGGCACGTCAACCTGCGGCAGTCGATCGTGCTGCCGACCCGGCAGGCCTGACGGGGCGGCCCTGACCGGGGGCCCGGCCGGGGGCGCCCGGTCGGGTCGCGGGGCGAGCCGGTGGCGTCGCGGTGGCGAGCCTGGTCCTGGCAGGGCCAGGCTCGCCGGTGGGGCGAGCGGGCACAATCGCTCCATGAGTGCAACGACCGACCTGGGCGCGTTCCTGCGGACCCGCCGCGCCCGGCTGCGCCCCGAGGACGTCGCCCTGCGGGACTTCGGCGGGCGGCGGCGGGTCGCCGGGCTGCGCCGCGAGGAGATCGCCCAGCTCGCCGGGGTGAGCGTCGACTACTACACCCGGATGGAGCAGGGCCGGGTACCCAACCCCTCGGCGGCCGTGCTCGATGCGCTCGCCCGGGCGCTGCGGCTGGACGAGGAGGAGACCCGGCACCTGCACCGCCTCGCCCAGCTCCGCCCGGCGGCCCGGCGCCCGCCCAGGGCCCGGCCGGAACAGCAGCAGGTGCGGCCGATGCTGCGGGTCCTGCTGGCCGAACTGCGGGACATCCCGGCCCTGGTGATGGGCCGGCGGATGGACGTGCTGGCCTGGAACGCGGCGGCCGTCGCCCTGCTCGGCGACTACGCGGCGCGCCCGCCGGCCGAGCGCAACATCGCCCGGATCACCTTCCTCGACCCCGCCTCCCGAGCTCTCTACGCCGACTGGGCCGCCTGCGCCCGGGAGAACGTGGCCTACCTGCACCTGGAGGCCGGCCGGCACCCGGACGATCCGCAACTGACTCAGCTGATCGGCGAGTTGTCGGTGAAGAGTGAGGAGTTCCGCCGCTGGTGGGCCGAACACCCCGTCCAGGACAAGACCACCGGGGTCAAGCGGTTCCACCACCCCGTGGTCGGCGGGCTGGAGCTCGACTACGAGACGCTCCGGGCCGCCGACGACTCCGGCCAGGCGCTGATCACCTACGCCGCCGCACCCGGCACCCCGTCGTGGGACGCCCTGCGGATGCTGCTCGCCTGGGCCGCCCCCTCGGTCCCGGCCTCCTCGGTCCCCGCCGCCGAGCCCCCCGCTGTCGCGCACTCCGTGGTCGGCGGGCGGAGCCCCGCAGCCGGCTGAGCGACCCCGACGACCACCGGGCCCGACGCGTCGGACCGGGCCCCGAGCCCGGTCGCGGTCCGGACGAGGTCCGCAACGGCCCTGGACCGGCTGTGCGGTGGCCAGGCGATCACGGTGGTGACCGTCGGCGCGTCCAGCACGGGCACGGCGGCGAGGTCGCCGTGCAGTTGGGCCCGGCACGACTCCGGCGAGAGTGCGCAGGCCCGGCCGAGCGCGACGAGCTGCAACAACTGCGCGTGGTCGCGGACCTGCGGGCCGGGGCCGGGCGGGTAGCTGCCGTCGGGGCCGGGCCAGCGCGGCAGCGGCAGGCCCGGCAGCCCGGTGAGGTCGGCCATCCGCAGCTGCGCCCGGCGGGTGAGCGGATGCCCGGCCGGCAACACCGCCACCTGGCCCTCCGTGCTGAGCACTTCGGTGTGGAACCCGGCCGTCGAGTCGAACGGCCGGTGCAGCAGCGCCACGTCGGCCCGGCCCTCGCGCAGCAGCCGCGCCTGCTCGGCCGGGCCGCACAGGATGACGTCGACCGGCACCGCGCCGGGTGCGGCGGCGTACGCGTCGAGCAGGTCGGCCAGCAGCGCGCTGGAGGCGCTGGCCTTGGTGACCAGGACCAGGCCGGGGCGGCCGGGCGTGGCGAGCGCGGCGCGGCGGGTCCGGCGCTCGGCGGCGTCGACCGCGTCGAGGGCCGCCCGGCCCTCGACCAGCAGCACCGAGCCGGCCTCGGTCAGCGTGACGCTGCGGCTGGTCCGGTCCAGCAGCGCCGCCCCGAGCCGGCGTTCGAGCCGCTGGATCGCCCGGGACAGCGGCGGCTGGGCGATGCCGAGCCGCTGCGCGGCGCGCCCGAAGTGCAACTCTTCGGCGACGGCGACGAAATACCGCAGTTCCCGGGTCTCCATCCGGCCACCGTACTCCGGATCCATACCCGGGGGGTATCGCCGACCACCCGATCGGTCTTGGACCCGCGAAGCGGAGCCGGGGCAGGCTGGCTCCCATGAGCGAAAAGACGATTGCGCTGGTCACCGGCGCGAACAAGGGGATCGGCTACGAGATCGCCGCGGGCCTCGGGGCCCTCGGCCGGCGTGTCGGCGTCGGCGCCCGCGACGCCCGGCGCCGTCAGGCGGCGGTGGAGCGGCTGCGGGCGGCCGGGGTCGACGCGTTCGGCGTGCCGCTGGACGTGACCGACGACGCGAGCGCGACCGCCGCAGCGCGGCTGATCGAGGATCGGTTCGGGCGCCTCGACGTGCTCGTCAACAACGCCGCCATCGCCGGCGGCTGGCCGCAGGAACCCACCCGGGTCGATCCCGCCACCATCCGGACGGTCATGGAGACCAACGTGATCGGCGTCATCCGGGTCACCAACGCGATGCTGCCGCTGCTGCGCCGCTCCGCCGCGCCGCGGATCGTCAACATGTCCAGCAGCGTCGGCTCCCTCACCCGGCAGGCCGGACCAGCTGCCGAGCGGACGGCAGGTCCGGTGGCCGTGGCGTACGCGCCGTCGAAGACCCTCCTGAACGCCGTCACCCTCCAGTACGCCCGGGAGCTGCGCGGCACCAACATCCTGATCAACGTCGGCTGCCCCGGCTACGTCGCGACCGACCTCAACGGCTTCCGCGGGGTGCGCACCCCCGAACAGGGTGCGGCGATCGCCGTCGAGCTCGCGACCCTGCCCGACGGCGGGCCGACCGGCGGGTTCTTCGACGACGCCGGCGAAGTGCCCTGGTGACGCCCGCGGCGGCCGGCGGCGCACCTTCGTCCGGCCGCCCGGTGTTCGGTCAAGTCGGGCTGAGCGGGCGCCGGTTGGGCATCATCGGTGTCGGGTGGCGGCGCACCGACCGCGCGACGGTCGGGCCGCTCCGCCCGCTCCGACCGTGACCACCCGAGACCCCGAGGACCCTCATGAGCAGCACCCCCGAACCGCGCGGGCCGATCGACTCCTCCCGCGTCCCGCGCTACGCCGGGCCCGCCACCTTCGCCCGGCTGCCCCGGCTGGACGAGGTGGGCCGCGCCGACATCGCCGTGGTCGGCGTGCCGTTCGACGCCGGGGTGTCCTACCGCCCCGGCGCGCGGTTCGGCGGCAACGCCGTCCGCGAGGCCAGCCGGCTGCTGCGGCCGTACAACCCGGCGCAGGACGCCGCGCCGTTCGCGCTCGCCCAGGTCGCCGACGCCGGGGACGTCGCGGCCAACCCCTTCGACATCGACGAGGCGGTCGACACCGTCGAGGCCGCCGCCCGCGACCTGCTCGCCACCGGCGCCCGGCTGGTGACCCTCGGCGGCGACCACACCATCGCCCTGCCGCTGCTGCGCGCGGTCGCCGACCGGCACGGCCCGGTCGCCCTGCTGCACTTCGACGCCCACCTGGACACCTGGGACACCTACTTCGGCGCCGAGTACACCCACGGCACCCCCTTCCGCCGCGCCGTCGAGGAGGGGCTGCTCGACACCTCGGCCCTCAGCCACGTCGGCATCCGCGGCCCCCTCTACGGCAAGCAGGACCTGACCGACGACCAGAAGCTCGGCTTCGGCATCGTCACCTCCGCCGACGTGATGCGGCGCGGGGTGGACGAGGTGGCCCAGCAGCTGCGCGAGCGGATCGGCGACCGGCCGCTGTACGTCTCGATCGACATCGACGTGCTCGACCCGGCGCACGCGCCCGGCACCGGCACCCCCGAGGCGGGCGGCCTCACCTCCCGCGAGCTGCTGGAGATCCTGCGCGGCCTGGCCGGCTGCCACCTGGTCTCCGCCGACGTGGTGGAGGTCGCGCCCGCCTACGACCACGCGGAGATCACCGCCGTGGCGGCCTCCCACACCGCCTACGAGCTCACCACGCTGATGGCACGCCAGATCGCGCAGGGGCGCTCGTGAACCACGTCCGCAACGGCGGTGACCTGGTGGTCGAGTCGCTCGCCGACCTCGGCGCCGAAACCGTCTTCGGCCTTCCCGGCCAGCACGCCCTCGGCCTCTTCGACGCGCTGCGCCGCTCCCGGCTGCGCTACGTCGGCCTCCGGGTGGAGAACAACGCGGGCTTCGCCGCCGACGGCTACGCCCGTACCGCAGGCACCGTGGCCCCGCTCCTGCTGTCCACCGGGCCCGGTGCGCTGACCTCGCTCGCCGCGCTCCAGGAGGCCGCCGCCGCCTCGGTGCCCGTGCTGGCGGTCTCCGCGCAGATCCCGTCCGCCGGGCTCGGCGGGCGGCGCCGCGGCTACCTGCACGAACTGGTGGACCAGCAGGCCAGCTTCCGCGAGGTGGTGAAGTCCGTGCACACCGCGCGCACCGCCTCGCAGATCCCCTCCGCCCTCGCCGCGGCCTGGGAGTCCGCGCTGACCGTGCCGTACGGGCCGGTCTGGGTGGAGATCCCGCAGGACGTGCTGCTGGCGCCGACCACCGTGCCCCGAGTCACCGGGCTGCGGGTCGAGCCCCGGCCGCTCGACCCGCGGGCGGAGCTCGTCGCCGAGGCGGCGGCGCTGCTTGGCGCGGCCGCCAACCCGGTGATCCTGGCCGGCGGCGGGGTGGTCCGGGCCGGCGCGGACGGCGAACTGCGGCGGCTGGCGGAGCTGCTGGACGCGCCCGTGGCCTGCACCTTCGGCGCCAAGGGCGCCTTCCCGTGGGCGCACCCGCTGTCCCTGCAGTCCTGGTTGGAGGACCGGCACACCACCGAACTCCTCGCCGACGCCGATGTGTTGCTGGTGGTCGGCTCCGGGCTCGGCGAGCTCTCCAGCAACTACCACACCTTCCGCCCGCGCGGCCGGGTGATCCAGATCGAGGCCGACCTCGGCAAGCTGGAGTCCAACCACCCCGCGCTCGGCATCCACGCCGATGCGCGCCGCGCGCTGGCCGCCCTCGCCGAGACCCTCGCCGACGACCCGCCCGGCACCGAGCCCGGCACCGAGCCCGGCACCGAGCGCGGCGGCCGTGGCGCGGCGGTCGCCGCCGACCTGCTGAAGCGGGTCCGCGAGCGGATCGACGGCCAGGGCCTGGAGCTGGAGCAGCAGGTCCTCGCCGCCGTCCGGGCGGCGCTGCCGGACGACGCCCCGGCCTTCTTCGACATGACGATCCTCGGCTACTGGGCCTGGTCGGCCTGGGACGCCCGCCGCCCCGGCGCGATGCACTCCGCCCAGGGCGCCGGTGGTCTCGGCTACGGCTACCCGGCCGCACTCGGGGCCGCCGCCGCCCGGCCCGGCCGCCCGGTCCTCGCCGTCTCCGGCGACGGCGGCGCCATGTACTCGATCGCCGAACTCGCCACCGCCCGCCAGCACGCCCTCGACGTCACCTGGCTGATCGTGGACGACGGCGGGTACGGCATCCTGCGCGAGTACATGAACGACACCTTCGGCGCGGCCACCGGCACCGAGCTCGCCCGACCGGACTTCCTGCGCCTGGCCGAGTCCTTCGGCGTCCCCGCCACCGCCGCCACCCCGCAGACCCTGCAGGCCGCCCTGTCCGCCGCCCTGGCCACCCCCGGCCCGAGCGTGGTCGTCCTGCCGGCCCTGCTGCGGATGTTCGCCCCCACCCACCTGGAGCCCTGACGGCCGTCGGGGCTCCGACCGGAGCCGGAGCCCCGACGGCAGCTCACCCGGCGGCCGCCAGGTCGCGGCGGCGGGCCCCGATGGCCGCCGGGTCCCAGCCGGGGTGGGGGACGGAGGCCAGCAGCAGCCGGGTGTAGGGGTGCCGCGGGGCGGCGAGGAGGTCGGCGACGGGCTGGTGCTCCACCGTCCGGCCGCGGTACATCACCAGGGCGTCGTCGCAGACGTAGCGGACCACCGCCAGGTCGTGGCTGACGAAGACCAGGCCGATGCCGGTGTCGCGGCGGATGTCGCAGAGCAGGTTGAGGACCTGGGCCTGGACCGAGACGTCCAGGGCCGACACCGCCTCGTCGAGCACCAGGACGGCCGGCTCGGCGGCCAATGCCCGCGCGATGGCGGCGCGTTGGCGCTGCCCGCCGGAGAGCTGGCGGGGCAGCGCGGCGGCCTCGCGGTCGCCGAGGCCGACCTGGGCCAGCAGTTCCCTGACCCGGGCGGCCCGGGCCGCCCGGTCGAGCGAGCCGTGCAGCCGCAGGACCGCGTCCACGGTGACGCCGATGCCGAGCCGGGCGTCGAGCGAGAGGTACGGGTCCTGGAAGACGATCTGGACGGCCTTGGCGCGGGCCAGCCGGGCCGCCCGGCCGCGGGCGCGGGCGGCGAGCGGGGCGCCCTGGACCAGGATCTCGCCCTGGTCGGGGCGTTCCAGGCCGACCAGCATCCGGGCGGTGGTGGTCTTGCCGGAGCCGGACTCGCCGACGATGCCCAGGGCTCCGCCGGGGCGCAGCGCGAAGGAGAGGCCGTCGACGGCGACGACGGGTCGGCCGCCGGCCGGGTAGGTCTTGCGCAGTCCGCTCACCTGGAGCAGCGGTGCGGGGTCGGTGCTCGTGGGTTCGGTGCTCGTGGGTTCGGCGCTCACGGGCTCTGTGCGCACGGGGTCGGCGCTCAACGGTCCTCCTCGGGGGCGCGGGCGACGGTTCCGGGTGGGACGGCGAGCTCCTCCGCCCGGTGACAGGCGACCAGGCCCGGGCCCGCGGGGGCCAGGGCCGGCGGGCGCTGGTCGCAGCGCCCGGCCTGCGCCAGGTGGCAGCGGTCGAAGAAGGCGCAGCCGGGCGCGCTCTGCGCCAGACCCATCGGCGTGCCGGGGATCGGCAGCAGCCGGGACGGCTCGCCGCGCAGCGGCGGGGAGGAACCCAACAGGCCCGCGGTGTAGGGGTGTCGGGGAGCGGCGAGGAGATCGGCGGCGGTGCCCGTCTCGACGATCCGTCCGGCGTACATCACGTAGATCCGGTCGCAGGTGGCGGCGGCCAGGTCGAGGTCATGGGTGATCAGCAGCAGGCCGAGGCCGCGCTCGCGCTGCAGCCCGCGCAGGACGGCCATGATCTCGGCCTGGGTGGTGACGTCGAGCGCGGTGGTGGGTTCGTCGCAGAGCAGCAGGCGCGGGTCGGCGGTGAGCGCTCCGGCGATCATGACGCGCTGGAGCATGCCGCCGGACAGCTGGTGCGGGTACTGGCGCAGGTGCCGGGGCGGGTCGGGCAGGCCGACGGCGCCGAGCAGTTCGAGGGCGCGGGCCCCGGCCTCGGCCTTGGACCGGCCGCCGACCAGGCGCAGCTGTTCGGTGAGGAAGTCGCCGATCCGGCGCACCGGGTTGATGCCGGCCCTGGGGTCCTGGAAGATCATGGACGCCTTGCCGGCCCGTACCGCGCGCAGGCTCGCGGCGCCGGCGCCGACCAGCTCGACCCCGTCGACCCGGACCCGGCCGCCGATCCGCGCGCCGGCCGGGAACAGGCCGAGGGCGGCGCGGGCCGTCACCGACTTGCCCGACCCCGACTCCCCGACCAGGGCGACGGCCTCGCCCGCGGCGACGGCCAGCCGGACGCCGTCCAGGATCGGGCGGGCCATCGCGGGCAGCGCGACGTCCAGGTCCTCGTACTCGAGCAGCGGCATCAGGATTCCCTCCCCGCGAGCCGGTCGCCGAGGCTCTCCCCGACGACGTTGAATGCGACGACCACCAGCACGACGGCGACGGCCGGGACGATCGCGGACAGCGGCTGCCCCTCCAGCACGGCCGCCTGCCCCTGGTTGATCATGGCGCCCCAGTCCGGGGTGGGCGGTTGGACGCCCAGCCCGAGGAACGACAGGGCGGCGAGGTCGAGCAGGGCGTAGCCGAAGTTGACCGTCGCCTGGGCGAGCACGGTGGGCATGATGCCGGGCAGCAGCCGGCGCAGCGCCACGAACACCGGTGCGTGGCCCTGGACCTGGTAGGCGGCGATGTACGGCCGGACCTTCTCCTGGGCGGTGAGGCCGCGCACCAGGCGGGCGGTGTACGGCAGGTAGGCGACCGCCATGGCGAGGACCGGCGCGGTCAGCCCCTTGCCGAACAGGGCGACGGCGAGGATCGCCAGCAGCAGGGCCGGGAAGGCGAAGAGGATGTCCAGCACCCGGCCGACCAGGCTGTCGACCCAGCCGCCGCGCCAGGCGGTGAACAGGCCCACCGCGATACCGGCGAGGGTGGCGAACAGCACCACCGCGAGCGGGCCGGCCAGGCTGGTGCGGGTGCCCTCCAGCAGGGCCGAGAAGGTGTCGTGGCCGCCGCCGTCGGTGCCCAGCCAGTGCGCGGCGCCGGGGCCGGCGAAGGTGTCGCCGAGCTCGCCGAAGGCCGGGTCCTGCGGGGCCAGCCAGGGCGCGAACAGCGCGACCAGGACGAAGCCGACCAGCACCAGCGTGCTCAGCCGCGTCAGCGGGCCGCCGCCGAGGCGCCGCAGGGCACCCAGCGGGCGGCCCAGCAGGGATGTCGAGGCGCTCATCGGGCTCCTCCCGCCGCGCCCACGCGCGGGTCGATCAGCGGATGGACCAGGTCCACCAGGGTGTTGACGACGACGAAGGCGGCCACCACCAGCAGCACGATCGCCTGGACCACCTGGAAGTCCAGCTCGTTCACGCACTGGACCAGCAGCGAGCCGATCCCGGACATGCCGAACGCGGTCTCCACGATCGCGGTGCTGACCAGCATCCCCGAGACCAGCAGCCCGCCGACGGTGACGACCGGTCCGAGCGCGTTGCGCAGCACGTGCCGCCGGATCACGGCCCGCCGGGGGAGTCCGCGGCTCAGCGCGACCTCCACGTGCTCGCGCCGCAGCTCGTCGAGCATCGCCGAGCGGGTCACCCGGGTGACCAGCGCCATGAAGGTCACCGAGAGGGCGATCGCGGGCAGCACCACGTGGTGCAGCCGGTCCAGCACGCCGGTGCCGTTGCCGATGGTGGGGAACCAGCCGAGGCGCACCCCGAAGGCCGAGCGCAGCACGATCGCCGCGACGAAGGAGGGTACCGCCGCGCCGACCGTCACCAGCAGCAGCACCGCGGAGCCGGTCCGGGTGCCGCGCCGCAGGGCGCCGACCACGCCGGTGGCGACGCCCACCACCGCGATCAGCAGGGTGGCGACCCCGACCAGCAGCAGGGTGGCCGGCAGCCGGGCGCCGAGCACCTGACCGACGCTCTGGTGGAACAGGTAGGAGCGGCCGAAGTCGCCGTGCAGCACGCCGTCCAGCCAGTGCCAGTAGCGCACCGGGAACGGGTCGTCCAGGCCGTACTGCTGGCGGATCGTGGCGAGTTCCTGCGGGCTCGGGCTGCGGCCGCGGACCAGGAAGGCCGCCGGATCGCCGGGCGCCAGGTAGAGCGAGGAGAACACCAGGAACGAGGTGACCAGCAGGGTCACCGCCATGCCCAGCAGCCTGCGCACCGCCGACCGGGCCGCCCGCAGGGCGGGGGCCGGCGTCATCCCCTGGCGCCGATCTCGGCGGCCCACGGGTAGTACAGGTAGGCGATGGACGGCCGGACACCGGTGATCCGCCGGCCGAGGAAGACGCTGACCGGCTCGGTGTACAGCGGCAGCCAGGGCAGCTGGACCATCGCGACCTGCTGGGCGGCGCCGGTGGCGGCGGCGTGCTCGGCCGGGTCGTAGGCGCCGACGGCCCGGTCGAAGGCCGCGTCGAACCGCGGGTCGGACCAGCCGCCGTAGTTGCTGAACGCGCCGGTGCGCAGCGAGCCGTACATGTCCAGCGGGTCGGTGATCGAGGTGTACCAGAAGGTCAGGAAGAGGTCGATGCCCTCCCGGGCGGCCGGGTCGGTGAACAGCGCGGTGTACTTGTCCGCGGCGATCGAGTCGATCTCCGGCTTCAGCCCGATCGCGGTGGCGGCCTGCGCGACGGCCTGGGTGATGATGGCGGTCTGGGAGTCCAGCGGGCTGGTCGCGATCACCACCTTCTGGCCGGCCACCCCGGCCTGGGCGGCGAGCTCCTTGGCCTTGGCGGGGTCGTACGGGTAGCTCGGCAGTGCCTTGAGCAGGTCCTCGGCCCCGGGCGCGCCGGCCCAGTTGTTCGCCGTCACGAGGGAGTCGGCCACCTCGCCGACGCCGCCGACCCCGGCCTTGACGATGCCCTTGCGGTCGACGGCCATCAGCAGGGCCTGACGCACCCGGGCGTCGCCCAGCGGGCCCTTGAGGTTGTTGACCACCTCGGTGGCGACCGTGGTGTTGCGGCCGAAGTAGAGCGAGCCGCCCGGGGTGGACCGCAACTGCCCGTACGCGCTGGGCGGCACCATCCAGCCGCCGTCGACCTCTCCGGTGCGGAACGCGTTGACCCGGGTGGTCGGGTCGGACAGGAAGACGAACTTCGCCTCGGCGGACCTGGCCTTGAGCTCGGGGTTCCAGTAGTCGTCGAACCGCTTGAGGACCAGCGACTGGCCGGAGGTCCAGGAGTCGAAGGAGAACGGTCCGGTGCAGTTCACCCCGGTCGACGGGCTGCCGTAGTCCTTGCCGTCCTTGGCCAGGGTGGCGGCCGACTCGACGGTGCCGGGGCTCGCGGCCAGGTACTTGTTGAAGGTGGAATCCGGTGTTCTGAGGGTGACGGTGACCTCCATCGGGCCGGTCCGGTCGATCGACTGCACATTGCGGTACGGGGTGCTCCAGACACCGGCCACCTCGGGGTCGAGGTTGCGGCGCAGCGAGGCGACCACGTCGTCGGCGGTGAGCGGGGTGCCGTCGTGGAAGTGCACCCCGGGCCGGATCCGGTAGACCCAGCTGGTGGGCGTGGGATTGTCGTACGAGGCGGCCAGGTTGGGCGAGGTGGTCAGGTCCGGGTTCCAGCGCAGCAGGCTCTCGCAGACGTTGGCGAGGATCTGGTTCGGCGGGAAGTCGAAGGAGTAGGCGTAGTCGATCGAGGTCGGCTCGGCGAACAGCGACCAGGTGAAGGAGTCCAGCCCGCCGGCGGGGGCCGGCGTGCTGTCGGTGAGCCGGTAGGCGGCCGCGCTGGCGTCGCCCTGGTGCGCGGGGGTGCCGCCGCACGCGCCGGTGGCGAGGGCGGTGGCTGCCGTGACGGCGGCCAGCAGACTGCGGGGGCGTCTCATGGGGGTTCCTCCGTGGGGGTGCGGGGTGGTCAGGCGGTGGCGGTGAAGACCGCTCGTCCGTCGATGTAGGTGCGCAGCACCCGGGTTCGGCCGATCTCCTCGGCGGGGTGCTCGAACGGGTCGCGGTCGAGGACGACGAGGTCCGCGTGCTTGCCGACCTCCACCGTCCCGGTGACCTCGTCCAGGTGGTTCACCCAGGCGCTGCCGGCGGTGTAGGCGGTCAGGGCCTCGGCGAGGGTCAGGGCCTGGGCCGGGTAGAACGGGGCGCGCGGCTCGTGGTCGGCGGCGGCGTTGGGGGCGTCCACCGGTACGGCCCGGTTGACCGCGACGTGGATGCCCCAGAGCGGGTTGGGGCTGCTCACCGACCAGTCGCTGCCGGCCGCCAGCCGGGCGCCGGCCCGCCGGAGGTCGCCGAACGGGTACTGCAGCGCGGCGCGCTGCGGGCCGAGGAAGGGGATCGTCAGCTCGTCCATCTGCGGCTCGTGCGCGGCCCACAGCGCCTGGATGTTGGCGGTGGCGCCCAGCTCCGCGAAGCGCGGGAGGTCGTCGGGGTGGATCACCTGGAGGTGGGCCAGGTGGTGGCGGTTGTCGCTCGGGCCGTTGGCCGCCCGGGCGGCGGCCAGTGCGTCGAGCGCCTCGCGGACGGCCCGGTCGCCGAGTGCGTGGAAGTGCACCTGGAAGCCCGCCCGGTCGAGCGCGCAGACCGCGTCGGCGAGCAACTGCGGCCCGACGAAGGTGAGTCCGGAGTTCTGGGTGGGGCACCCGCAGCGGTCCAGGTACGGCTCCAGCATGCTCGCGGTGAAGTTCTCCGCGATGCCGTCCTGCATGATCTTCACGGTGGTGGCGCTGAACCGGCCGACCCGGCCGCCGCGGCGGCGTTCCTCCAGCTCGGGCAGCTGCTCCAGGCCGCGTTCGCGGTCCCACCAGAGCGCGCCGACCACCCTGGCGCGCAGCGAGCCGTCCTGCGCGGCACGCAGGTAGACCTGGTAGTTGTCGGGGTTGCCGGGGAACGCGCCGATCATGGCGTCCTGCCAGCTGGTCACCCCGAGCGAGAACAGGTGCTGCTGGGCGACCAGCAGACCGGCGTGCGCCTCCTCGGGGGTGGCGACCGGGACGTGCGCGGCGACCAGGTCCATCGCGCCCTCCTGGAGGGTGCCGGCCGGGCTGCCGTCCGCCTCCCGCTCGATCCGGCCGTCCGCCGGGTCGGGGGTGTCGCGGTCGACCCCCGCGAGCCGCAACGCCACCGAGTTGACCCAGGCCCCGTGCCCGTCCCGGTTGGTGAGCAGCACGGGCCGGTCGGGCACCACCCGGTCGAGCATCGCGCGGGTCGGGACGCCACCGGGGAAGACGTCCATCGACCAGCCGCCGCCGCAGATCCACGGCGCCCCGGGGTTGGCCTCGGCGTAGCCGGCGACCGCCGCGAGGTAGCCGTCCACCGAGCGCTCGGCGGACAGGTCGCAGCGCAGCAGCTGCACGCCGGCCACCGCGGGGTGGACGTGGGCGTCCTGGAACCCGGGGACGAGCAGGCCGCCGGCGAGGTCGACCACCTCGGTGTCCCGGCCCACCAGCCGCCGGACCGACGCCTCGTCGGTGACGGCGACGATCCGGCCGCCGCCGACCGCGACGGCCGCCTCGATCGGCGCCGGGCCGCTGGCGGTGAAGACCCGGCCGCCGACGAAGACGGTGTCGGCCGGTGCCGGTGCGTCCGGTGCGGCCGCGTCCTCGGCGATCACCGGTGCGTCCTGAGCCATCAACGGAACCTCCCCCTCGGCGGGCGGGCCCGCACGGCGTGTTGTTGAGGAGGAGTGAAGGGCAGCGCAACAGCGTTGTCAACAGTGTTGCGCGAACTCGTCCACGCATCGATACACTGGGGGCACCATGTCGAAGCCACCCGTGACTCCCGCCCGCACCAAGCGTGTCGGCGCCCAGCTGACGCCCGAGTCGATCATCGAGGCGAGCCTGCGCATCGCCGCCCGGGGCAGTGCGGACGCCTTCACCGTCCGGCGCCTCGGCGAGGAGCTGGGCACCGATCCGACCGCGATCTACCGGCACTTCCGGGACAAGGACGAGCTGCTCCTCTCGGTGGCCGACCGGACACTCGGGGAGGTGCTCGACAGCATCCCGGACGGTCTCGACTGGAAGGGGCGGCTGCGGGCGCTGGCGGCCGGCTCGCTGGCGGTCGCCCTGAAGTACCCGGCCGTCAGCTCGGCCATGGCCAGCCGGACCACCAGGCGCGGCAACGAGTTCCGGGTGGTCGAGCTGATCCTCGGCGCCGTGCTGGAGGCGGGGCTGGACGGCGCCGAGGCCGCCGTCCACTACCGGATGGTCGGCGACTCGTTGCTGGCCTACGTCGGCCAGCGGGCCGCGTACCTGCTCTTCGACCCGGAGGTCCGGGCCGCCGACGAGTCCTCGTGGAGCCGCGAGTACCGGACGGTGGACGCCCAGGGCTTCCCGCACATCACCCGACTCGGTCAGCAGCTGGCCGAGGTGACGCACGACCAGATCTTCCACGCCAGGGTCGAGGCGCTGATCACCGCGATCGAGCAGCGGGCCGGGGCGCTCCGCGGGGCCTGAGGCGGGCGGGCGCCGGAGGCGGGCCGGTGCCATCTTGCGCAACACCGTTGACAACGGTGATGCGCGGGCGCTTCACTCCCGAACAACTCGAAACGCGTCGGGCGCCATGCCGCCGCGCGAGCCTCTTTGATCCGGATTCTCCCGAGACGAGGCATCACATGGACCGCGAACCCACCCGTCTGCGCCCGGCCCGCTCCCCGTCCGGCTCCGGGAATCGTGCGGGGCTGCCCGATCCACTGCGCGGGGTCTTCTCCGTGCTCGGCGAGGCCCGCCGCCGCCGGATGCCGGTCGCCGAGGTCACCGGCGAGCGGGCCGAGCGGGCGGCCCGCACCGTGAGCCGGCGTCAGGTGCTCGGCAGCGCGGGGGCGATCGCCGCCGCCACCGTGCCCGCCGGGCTGCTGGCGCCGTCCCGGGCCGCCGCGGCGGGCACGGCCACCGCGCCCCGGGTGGTGATCGTCGGCGCGGGCCTCGCGGGGCTGCGCTGCGCCGACCAGCTGTGGAACCGGGCCCGGCCGGTGGCCGCGACGGTCTACGAGGCGGACACCACCCACCTCGGCGGCCGCTGCTGGTCCCTGCGCGGCTTCTTCGACGGCGGGCAGGTCGGCGAGCACGGCGGATCCTTCATCAGCTCGACCGACCGGGCCGTCCTCGCCCTCGCCAACAGCCTGGGCCTGCGGCGTGAGTACGCCAACGGCGGTGCGCTGGACGCCGGCGACTACACCGCCTGGATCAACGGCACGCTGTACGGCGGCAGTCAGCAGCAGTGCGACTGGACCGCGCTGGCCTTCGACGCCTTCAACGCCTCCTACCGGGCCATCGGTACGCCGCGCCACGACGAGTACACCGCCGAGGCGCACCGGCTGGACCAGCTGTCCTGCCTCGACTACCTCGCCGAGATCGGCCTGCCCGCCGACTCCCGGCTCGGCCAGCTGATCCGGACCGTCCAGCTCCAGTCCGGCGGTGAACCCGGGCAGGCCTCGGCGTTGAACATGATCGGCTTCCTGGGCGCCTCCAGCACCTTCGACGGCGCCAGCGGGTTCGACGAGAAGTACCATCTGGTGGGCGGGAACGACCAGTTGGTCAGCGGCATGGTCGGCCGGCTGCCGTCCGCCGCCGTGCGGCAGGGGTACCAGCTGATCGCGCTGGCCCGCAACGGCGACGGCAGCTACGCCTGCACCTTCGACCACGGCGGCAGTACCGTCACCGTCCCGGCCGACCACGTGGTGCTCGCCCTCCCGTTCAGCACGCTGCGCAACGTCGACCTCTCCCGGGCCGGCCTGTCCGCGCTGAAGCTGACCGCGATCCGGCAGCAGGGGATGGGCCAGAACGCCAAGCTGGTCACCCAGCTCACCAGGAAGACCTGGCCCGCGCTCGGCTACAACGGCATCTCCAACACCGGGCCGCTCGGCTACCAGACCGCCTGGGACGGCTCGGTCGACCTGGGCGCGGCGGGCGCCCCCGCCCTGCTGGTCAACTTCCCCGGGGGCGACGGCGCACGCGACCGGCTCACCGGAGCGGCGCACGGCCCGGCCCCGGCCGCCGACGTACAGGCCTTCCTCGCCCAGATCGAGCGCGTCTACCCCGGCACCACGGCCGCCTACAACGGCAGGGCGTACGAGGACCACTGGTCCCTCGACCCGTGGCACCTGGGCGCCTACCACTACTACAAGCCGGGCCAGTACACCTCGTTCGCCGGCTACGAGGCGGTCCAGGAGGGGCGGATCCACTTCGCCGGCGAGCACACCGACGTGGACAACGCCACCCTCGACGCCGCGGTCGCCTCCGGCGTCCGGGTGGCCGGCGAGATCACCGCGCAGATCTGACCCGACCGGTTCCGCGGGCCGCGGCGGTGAGGCCGATCGTGCTGACACGGAGCACCGGAAGCGGCAGGATGTGCGGGTGGACAGCGTGACCATCAGCGACGAAGACCGCAGGCTCCTCGGGCTCTGGGCGGCCGACTGCGCCGAACGGGTGCTGCCGCTGTTCGAGGCCGAGGCTCCGTCCGACACCCGCCCGCGCGAGGCGATCGAGGGCATCCGGACGTTCGTGCGCGAGGGGCGGCGGACCGGGCGGCTCCGGTCCGTCGCGTTCGCCGCCCTGGCCGCGGCACGCGAGGTCGGCGATCCGGCCGCCACCGCCGCCGCCCGTGCCGCGGGCTATGCGGCGGCGACCCCGTACATCCACCCGTTGGCCACCGCGCACCAGGTGCGGCACGTCCTCGATCCGGCCGTGCACGTGGCGCTCGCCCGGGAGTTCGCGGCGGGCGGGGAGGGCGGCGCCGGCGACGCGGAGCTCCGCCGGGCGATCGAGCAGGCCCCGCCGGCCGTGCGCGGGATCGTGCGGCAACTGCCCGGTTGCGGCCCCGGCCGCAGCCGGGCGGCGGTGCTCCGGCACCGGCTCGACCAGGCCCTGCGCAGTTGAACCCGCTGCGGGTGAGCCCCGCTCCGGTGCGTCAGGACTCCTCGGGGCGGGGGTACAGGCTGGGCAGGTTGACGACCACGGCCTCCTGGGTGCTGCGGGCGATCACCACCACGGCCTCCTCGGCCGGGTCCGGGTTCTCCTCGCGGTGCGGCACGAACGGCGGTACGAAGATGTAGTCGCCCGGGCCGGTGCGCAGCCGCACCTCGACGGGTTCGCCGGAGGAGTCGTCGACGAAGACGAACTCCGGGTGCCCGCTGACCACGTGGATCGCGGTCTCCGACTCGCCGTGGTGGTGGTCGGAGGAGGCGGTCGCCGGGGCCACGTGCGTCTGGCCCATCCAGAGCCGCTCCGAACCCACCCGGCGGCCGCTGATCGCCGCGAACCGGCGCATGCCGCCGGTCTGCGCGGTGTCGCCGTCCAGCTCGCCGGCGCGGATGTGGTGCAACCGGGCGCGCAGCGGTGCCCCCGCGCCCGCGGCGTCGCCGGGCAGGTGCGGGTGGAAGCCGTCGCCGGCCTCGGCGCAGCTCGCCGAGGACCCGCCGGTGGCCGCGTCGGTGGGGCGGGGGGCGCTGGACATGGTGACTCCCGGGAGTGGGCACGAGGGCGCGGAGGATCGGTGCGGAGCGCAGGCGCGCGAACGTCACCGGGCCGGGCGCCGGACGGGCGCAGCGGCGGCCGCGGACAGGACGCTAGGCGCGGGACGGAAAGGATGTCAAGAGGTGTCCTTTCGGGTGGGTCGGTCAACGGACCGCTCCGGGGCGGAGCTTGAAGAAGGGCGCGGCCGGTGGATACTCGGTCCCATGCATATTTCCGCGAAGGCGGACTACGCCGCCCGCGCGCTCGTCGAACTCGCCTGCGACACGGGGCGTCCGCTCACCTGCGAGGCCATCGCCTCCTCCCAGGGTATCCCGTTCCGGTTCCTGAAATCGGTGGTCGGCGACCTGCGCCGGGCCGGCCTGGTCCGCAGCCAACGCGGCTGCGAGGGCGGCTACTGGCTCGGCCGCGCCGCCGCCGAGATCACCCTGCTCGATGTGGTCCGGGCGGTGGACGGCGAGGTGATCACGCTGCGCGGCGAGCCGCTCGGCTCTCTCGCCTACCCCGGGCCCGCGGACGCGCTGCCCGAGATCTGGCGGGCGGTCGAGGAGCGGGCCCGGGAGATCCTGGCGAGCACCACGGTCGAGGGCCTGCTGCCCGCCCGGCAGGCCGTGGCGGCGCCGGTATGACCGCCCGCACCGGCGCCCCGGGTCTCGAAGTCGTCGAGTACACCGACCCGTTCTGTCCCTGGGCCTGGGGGTCGGAGCCCAGGCTGAGGGTGTTGCACCGGATGCTGGCGGGCGCGGCCCGGCACCGCCGGGTGTTCGGGATCCTGTTCGACGACGACGAGGAGCCGGCGCCGGATCCGGCGGCCGAGACGGCCTGGTACGCCCGGTACCTGGCCGAGGTCGCCGGTCACACCGGCGCCCCCCGCGCGGCCGTCCTCGGGTGGGTGGCGGCGAGCAGCCGGCCGGCGTCGCTGGCCGCGGCCGCCGCCGAGCGGCAGGGGCCCGAGGTGGCCGAGCGGGTGCTGCGCCGGCTGCGGGAGACCGTGTTCGTGCAGGGGGAGCCCGCCGACTCGCCCGCGCGGGTGCGGGCCGCGCTGTGCGGCGTACCGGAGCTGGACCTGGACCGGCTGGTGGCCGAGGCCGACTCGGCCGAGGTCCGCGAACGGGTGCGCCGGGACCACGCGGAGACCCGGCGTCCGGTGCCCGAGGTGATCGGGCTCCGCGCCGACGGGCCGCACCCGGGCGCGGCCAAGGAGACCGAGGACGGTCACCGCTACGCGCTGCCGACGCTGCTGTTCCACGGGCCGGCCGGCCGGCGGGCGGTGCCGGGGTGGCGCCCGCTGGCGGCGTACCTGGCGGCCGCGGCGGCGGTCTGCCCCGGGTTGGAGCCCGCGCCGGTGGAGCTGTCCCCGGAGGAGCGGCGGCTCGGCTGACCGTCTCGGGACGGGCCCTGAGCAGCAAGGACGGTTCGGGGGCGGCCGATTGGGGCCGCCGCTCGGGCGGCGTACCGACGAATGAGACACCTTTTGGTGTCCATTGACAGCCGGGCCCCGTTGTCGCCAGGATGAGCGCATGTTCTCCACGCACCCCAACGTGGTGTGCCGCTACGTGGACCTTCGGCGCACCAGCAGCGACCTCTGTCGCTGAGCGCCCCCCTCTCCCCGGCGGCCTGACCACCGCCCTGCCGGCCGTCCGCCGGAGCCCGATCGGGGCTCTGCCGGGCCGTGCCCGCCGCGGTGGTCCCGGTCCGCGGCCCCGCAGCCCGTCCGGGCCTGCCCGGCGCCGGTCTCCTGCCGTTCCTCCGCGTTTGCTCCCGCACGCCGCGCCGTCCCTCGTCCGGAGGGAGCCGCCGGCCGCCTCCTCCTTCCTGACCCGTCGGTGCACGCCGACGCCCGCGCACCGCCCTCGCCCGTGGACCGCCGTGTCCCGGACCGGGCGGCCGCGGGCCGTCCCGCCGTGCCCGCGAAAGGTGACGCACACTCATGACCAGACCCACCACGACTCCGTCGACCCTCGCCAGACGCTCCTTCCTCGGACTCGGCCTCGGCGCCGGCGCCGCGCTCGCCCTGGCCGCCTGCGGCAGCGCCGGCACCGTGACCACCGGCGCGGCGGGCTCCTCCGGGACGCTCAAGTGGGGCTGGGCGCTGCCCACTTCGTGGGACCCGGTGTTCTCCTCGGCCGGCTGGGACGTGCATGCGCTCTCGCTCGTCTACGCCGGTCTGACCAAGCTCGACGAGAAGGGCGCGGCGGTGCCCGCCCTCGCCACCGGCTGGAAGTACAGCGCGGACGGCACCTCCGTCACCTTCACCCTCCGCCCCGGGCTGACCTTCGAGGACGGCACCCCGCTGGACGCCGCCGCCGTCAAGCAGAGCCTGGACCGCGGCCGCACCGACCCCAAGTCGCTGGTCGCCCCGCAGCTGGTGCACGTCAAGGAGGTGCAGGCCCCCGACGCCACCACCGTTGTCCTCCAACTGACCCAGCCCGACTACCAGTTGCCCAACCTGCTGGCCGGCAAGACCGGCTTGGTGGTCAACCCCAAGGCCTTCACGGCCGACGCCGCCGCCATCGCCACCAAGCCGGCCGGCGCCGGGCCGTTCACCCTCACCTCGTACACCCAGAACGCCAAGGCCGTGCTGCGCCGCAACCCCACCTACTGGGACGCCGGCTCGATCAAGCTGGAGAATTTCGAGGTCTACCCGCTGCCGGACGCCGCCATCGTGGTCGGCGCCCTGCAGTCCGGGCAGTTCGACGTGGCGCAGATCCCGGGCAGCCAGGTCGAGGCGGCCAAGGCGGCCGGGCTGGAGGTGCAGGAGATCCCGTCGCTGGTGGTGGCCGTCCTCGACGTCAACAGCACCAAGGGGCCGTTCGACAACCCCGATGTGATCGAGGCCCTGAAGTACGCGATCGACCGCGAAGCCCTGGTGAAGACCCAGCTGTTCGGCCACGGCGAGGTCAACTACCAGCCCTTCCCCAAGGGTTACGTCGGGCACGACCCCGGCTCCGAGGACCTGTACCGCTACGACCCGGACAAGGCGCGCGCCCTGCTCGCCAAGGCAGGCCACCCCGACGGCGTCGACCTGACCCTCACCACCACCGCCGCGCAGGGCCTGCCCGAGCAGCTCCAGGCCCAGCTGAAGGCGGTCGGCATCCGTGCCACCATCGAGGTGATCCCGGCCGCGCAGGCCACCCAGATCGTCTACATCCAGCACTCCAAGGCGCTGTTCACCGACCAGTTCGCCGGCCGTGACTCCGCCGCCCAGGCCTTCCAGGTGCTGTTCGGCGAGCAGGGCCTGATGAACCCCGGCCGCACCGTCCCGCCGGAGCTCACCGCCGCCGTGGAGAAGGTGTCCCGGACGCCGCTGGACTCGCCCGACTACCCGAAGGTGCTCCAGGCGGCCTCCGCGCTCGCGGTGCGGACCATGCCGAACGTCTTCCTCTACAGCGTGCCCCGCCTGCTGGCCCGCCGGCGCTCGGTCTCGCCGATCCCCGCCTTCACCGTGGTGCAGCGCTTCGAGGGAGTGACGGCGTCGTGAGCACCGCGGCCCTGCCCGCCGCGACCGCGCCGCCGGCCCCGCCGCCCACCGGCCGGGTGACGGCGGGGCGGTTCGCCCGCCGCGCGGCCCGGGCGCCCAGGTCCGCCGGCCGGGTGCTGGCCGGCACGGTGTCCGTGTTCCTGCTCTCCTCGCTGCTCACCTTCGCCCTCGGCGCGGTCTCGGACGCCAACCCGGCGGCCGCGGTGCTCGGCGAGACCGCGACCCCCGCCGACATCGCCCGCCTCGACCACGAGTTCGGCCTCGACCGGCCGCTGCCGGTGCAGTTCGGCAGCTGGCTGGCGCACGCGCTCGGCGGCGACCTCGGACGCTCCTGGTTCACCACCGTCCCGGTGTCCGACTCGATCGCCGCCGCGCTGCCCGTCGACCTCTCGATCGCCGGCCTCGCCCTGCTGTTCGCGGTGCTGTTCGGCTCGGCCGCCGGCATCGGCGCCGCGCTCAGCAACGGCGGCCGCCTCGACCGCGCGGTCACCGCGGTCTGCACCGTCCTCGGCACCCTGCCGGCCTTCGTCCTCGCGATCGGCCTGATCACCGTGGTCGCCGTCCAGCTGCGGCTGCTGCCCTCGGGCGGGTACGTGCCGTTCGGCCAGAACCCCTCCCAGTGGCTGCGGTTCGCCACCCTGCCCGCCCTGGCGCTGAGCCTGGACGCCGCCGCGGGCATCGCCCGGCAGCTGCGCACCTCGCTGGTCGGCGCGCTGCGCGAGAACTACGCCACCGGGGCCGTCATGCGCGGGCTCTCCCGGCGGCGGGTGCTCTTCGGGCACGTGCTGCGCAATGCCGCCGGGCCGGCGGTGACCGTGCTCGGGATGAGCGTGCCGATGCTGATCGGCGGCGCCGTCGTCACCGAACGGATCTTCAACCTGCCGGGCATCGCGCAGCTCTCGCTGCGCGCCGCCGAGCAGCACGACGTGCCGGTGATCCAGGGCACCCTGCTGGTCACGGTCGCGGTGGTGCTGGTCGCCAACCTCGCCGTGGACGCCGGCCTGCTCGCGCTCAACCCGGCCGCCCGCAAAGCCTCTTCGGCCGGGGCGGGGCAGCGGTGAGCGCCGTCCGCACGGTCGCCCGGCAGCCGGTCGCCAAGGCCGCGCTGGCGGCGCTCGCCCTGGTCGCCCTGCTCGCCGTGTTCGGCGGCCGGCTGGCCCCGCTCGACCCGCTGGCCCAGGACACCGCGCACATCCTCCAAGGCCCGGGCGGCGCCCACCTGCTGGGCACCGACTACCTCGGCCGCGACGTGCTCAGCCGGCTGCTCGCCGGTACCGGGCTGTCGGTGGTCGCCGCGGTCGAGGCGGTCGGTGCGGCGATGCTGCTGGGGGTCCTCCCGGGGATCGCCTCGGTCCGGTTCGCCCCGGCGCTCACCTGGGTGTCGCTGCGGGCGGTGGACGCCCTGATGACCCTGCCGTTCACGCTGTTCGCGATCGCCGCGGTCGGCGTGCTGGGCAACGGCCTGCACCAGGCGATGCTCGCCCTCGGGGTGCTGCTGGCACCGTTGTTCTTCCGGGTCACCCGGGCCGCCGCGCTCGGCCTGGACCGGGCCCAGTACGTAGAGGCCGCCGAGCTGATGGGCGCGGGCCGGCTGCACATCCTGCGCATCCACGTCTGGCGCAAGGTGCTGCCCACGGTGGCGGTCACCACCGCGCACGCCCTGGCCACCAGCCTGCTGACGGTCGCATCGCTGACCTTCCTCGGCATCGGCGTCCAGCCGCCGGCGCCGACCTGGGGCGGCATGCTCGCCAGCGACCTCGGCTTCCTGGCCCAGCAGCCCTGGGCGCCCGCGCTGCCCGCCGCGCTGATCATGTTCACCGTCGGCGCGCTCAACCTGCTGGCCGACGCGGTCCGGGACGCCGACCCCGCGGACCACCCCGCCGACCAGGCCCCTGACCAGGCCCCCGACGGGACTGCCTCCGGCCAGGGCGCCGGCACCCCCGACCGGTCCACCGACGCGCCGAAGGAGAAGGCCGATGCCCGCCGCCACGCCCACGCCTGAGCGCCCCGCACTGACCGTCGACGGCCTGCACGTCACCGTGGGCCGGGGCCGCACCGAGGCGGTGCGCGACGTCTCCTTCACCGTCCGGGCCGGCGAGGCCGTCGGGCTGGTCGGCGAGTCCGGCAGCGGCAAGACGCTGACCTGCCGCTCCGTGCTCGGCCTGCTCGCCCCCGGGGTGGCCGTCTCGGCCGGGCGGATCAGCCTCGGCGACACCGCGCTCACCGGCCTCGACGAGCGCGCCTGGCAGCAGGTCCGGGGCAGCCGCCTCGGCGCCGTCTTCCAGGACCCGGGCTCCTACCTCAACCCCTCGCTCACCGTCGGGCGCCAGCTCGCCGAACCGCTGCGGACGCGGCACCGGCTGTCGCGGACCGAGGCCCGCCGCCGCGCCGTCGAGCTGTTCGCCTCGGTCGGCCTGCGCGACCCCGAGACGGTGCACGACCGCTACCCGCACGAGCTGTCCGGCGGCATGCTGCAGCGGGTCCTGATCGCGATCGCCGTCTCCGGCGAGCCGGAACTGCTGGTCGCCGACGAAGCGACCACGGCGCTCGACACCGTCGTCCAGGCCGAGGTGCTCGACCTGCTCGACCGGCTGCGCGCCGAGCGCGGCCTCGCCCTGCTCCTGGTCACCCACGACCTCGCCGTGGTCGCCGAGGTCAGCGACCGGCTGCTGGTGTTCTACGCCGGTGAGATCGTCGAGGACGGGCCCACCGCCGAGGTGGTCGCCGCCCCCGCCCACCCGTACACCGAGGCCCTGCTGCGGGTCGCCTCGCTCGGCGACCGCGGCCGGCGCGAGCTCGCCGTCATCCCCGGCCGGCCCCCCGAGCCCGGCACGGCCGGCCCCGGATGCCGCTTCGCGCCCCGCTGCGCCTACGCCACCGACGTCTGCTCGGCCGGGCCGGTCGCCCTCGCCCCGGTCGCCCCGGCGCCGGTGCCCGGGGACCACCGGCGCGCCGTCCGCTGCCTGCGGGCCGCCGAACTCGCCCTGCAGGGAGCCGCCACACCCGACCGCACGGAGGTGCCCGCATGACCGTCACCACCGAAGCCCCGACGGCCGCCCGGCCCACCACGGCCCCCGCCGGCGCCCGCCTGAGCATCCGCGGCCTCGACGTCTCCTACCGGCGCGGCGAGCAGGTGCTCAGCGGCGTCGACCTGGACGCCCGGGCCGGCGAGATCCTCGGCGTGATCGGCGAGACCGGCTCCGGCAAGACCACGCTCGCCCGCGCGGTCGTCGGTCTCGCCCCGGTGACCGGCGGCCGGATCACCGTCGACGGCGAGGACCGCACGGCCCTGCGCGGCCGCGCCCTGCGGGAGGCCCGCCGGGCCGGCACCGTCCAGTACATGTTCCAGGACCCGCTGCGCTCGCTCGACCCCGACCTGACGGTCTCCCGGCTGGTCGGCGAGCCGCTCGCCGTCGCCCGGATCCCGAAGGAGGAGCGGGAGGGCCGGGTGGCGACCGCACTCGACCAGGTCGGCCTGGACCGCGCCCTCGCCGGGCGCACCCCGGGGCGGCTGTCCGGCGGCCAGCGCCAGCGGGTCGCGCTCGCCCGGGCGATCGTCACCCGGCCCCGCCTGCTGCTCGCCGACGAGCCGGTCAGCGCCCTGGACGCCTCCAACCGCAACCACGTGCTGCGCCTGCTCGACCGGCTCCGGCACGAGCTCGGGCTGGCGGTCGTGGTGATCTCGCACGACCTGGACTCGCTGGCCGGCGTCGCCGACCGGATCGCCGTCCTCTACCGGGGCCGTGTGGTGGAGGAAGGCCCGGCCGAAGCGGTGCTGACCGAGCCGCTCCACCCGTACAGCGCGCTGCTCGCCGCCTCCGCGCCCAGCCTCGACCCCGCGCACCGGGCCGACCTCGCACTGCTGCGCAGCCCCGCCGCCCGACCGCCGGCCGCCTCGGGATGCGCCTTCGCGCACCGTTGCCCGTTCGCGGACGCCGACTGCGCGCCGCGCCCCGCCGCCGTCCGGCCGCACCCCGGCCGCAGCGCCGCCTGCCACCACGCGCCCGACTGGCGCGGCCGGCTCGCCCGCTGAGGCCGCCGCGGCCTACCGCAAGCGTCCGTCCACGCCTGTCCGTCCGCGCCCTGCCACGCCTGCGCCCCGCCGTCCGCGTCCGGCCCCTTCCGTCACCCGCGATCCCAGGAGCACCACCGTGTCCGCCATCGAGTTCATCGGCATCACCGCGACCCAGCCCGTCAGCGAGACCGGCGCCGCCTCCGGCGCGGCCGCCGCCGTCAGCACCCAGAGCGAGACCGGCAGCCCCACCGGCGCCGTGATCCAGCCCGCCTATCTGAAGGCGCTCGCCACCGCCCACGAGGAGGCCGGTTTCGACCGTGTCCTGGTCGCCCACTCCTCGGCCAGCCCGGACGGCTTCACCGTGGCCGACCAGGTGCTCACCCACACCGAGCGGCTCGGCGTCCTGCTCGCCCACCGGCCGGGCTTCGTCGCACCCACCCTGGCGGCCCGGAAGTTCGCCACCCTGGACGCCTTCCACCCAGGCCGGGTGGCGCTGCACGTGATCACCGGCGGCGACGACGCCGACCAGGCCCGCGACGGCGACCTCAGCGACAAGCCGACCCGCTACCGGCGCACCGACGAGTTCCTGCAGATCGTCCGCCGCACCTGGGAGTCCGCCGAACCCTTCAGCCACGAGGGCGAGTTCTACACCGTCAAGGGCGCGCTCTCCGGGGTCCGGCCCGCCGCTGCCATCCCGGTCTACTTCGGCGGGGCCTCGGCGGACGCGGTCCGGGTCGGCGGTCGGCACGCCGACGTGTACGCCTTCTGGGGCGAGCCGCTGGCCGGCATCGCCGAGCGGATCGCCCAGGTGCGGGCCGCCGCCGCCCCGTGGGGCCGCGACCCGCGCTTCAGCGTCAGCCTGCGGCCGATCCCCGCCGCCACCGAGGCCGAGGCCTGGCGCCGCGCCGAGGAGATCCTGCGGCTCACCAAGGAGCGCTCCGGCGAGCTGCGCCGGCACTTCAACCTGGACCACTCCGCGCAGCACGGCTCGCAGCGCCTGCTGGAATACGCCGACCAGGCCGAGGTGCACGACAAGCGGCTCTGGACGGCGATCGCCAAGGCCACCGGCGCGGCCGGCAACTCCACCGCACTGGTGGGCAGTTACGAGCAGGTCGCGGAGTCGCTGCTGGACTACACCGCGCTCGGCGTGTCCACCCTGCTGATCCGCGGCTTCGACCCGCTCGCGGACGCCCGGGACTACGGCGAGCTGGTCCGCCTGGTCCGCGCCGGGGCAGCCGAAGCGGCGGAGGCCGCCGAGGCCGCCGAACCGGTCGGGGCCGGCCGGCCGTGACGACCCCCACCACCTCGCACTGGGGCGCCTTCCGGGTGCGCACCCGGCCGGACGGCGCCCTCGCCGTCGAGCCGCACCCGGCCGACCCCTCGCCCTCCCCGCTGCTCGACGGGGTCGCCGGCGCGCTCCACCACCCGACCCGGGTGCGGCGGCCCGCCGTCCGGGCGGGCTGGCTGGAACACGGCCCCGGCCCGTCGGCGCGGCGCGGCGCGGAACCCTTCGTGGAGGTGGAGTGGGACCACGCCCTGGACCTGGTGGCCGCCGAACTCGACCGGGTCCGCCGGGAGTTCGGCCACCGAGCGGTGTACGGCGGCTCCTACGGCTGGGCCAGCGCGGGCCGCTTCCACCACGCACAGAGCCAACTGCACCGCTTCCTCGCCCAGTTCGGCGGCTACACCGGCTCGCGGAACTCCTACAGCCTGGGCACCTCGCTGGTGCTGCTGCCGCACCTGGTCGGCGACGCCGACACCGTGCTGCGGGCCTCCTCCTCCTGGCCGACGATCACCCGGCACACCAGGCTGATCGTCGCGTTCGGCGGCATCCCCGCCAAGAACGTCCACGTCACCCCGGGCGGGGTCACCCGGCACGGCACCCCCGGCCACCTCGCCGAACTCGCCGCCGCCGGCGTGCAGGTCGCCCTGGTCAGCCCGCTGCGCGACGACCTCCCGGACGGGCCGGCCACCGACTGGTACCCCGTCGCACCCGGCACCGACACCGCCCTGATGCTCGCGCTCACCCACACCCTGCTCGCCGAGGGGCTGCACGACCGGGCCTTCCTCGACCGGTACACCACCGGCTGGCCCACCCTGGCCCGCTACCTGGACGGCAGCACCGACGGCACCCCCAAGGACGCCGACTGGGCCGCCCCGATCTGCGGCCTCACCGCCGACCGGATCCGCCGGCTCGCCCGCCGGATGGCCGCCACCCGCACCCTGGTCACCGTCACCTGGTCGCTGCAGCGCGCCCGCTACGGCGAGCAGCCGGTCTGGGCCGGCCTCGCGCTGGCCGCCGCGCTCGGCCAGATCGGCCTGCCCGGCGGAGGCTTCGGCCACGGCTACGGCTCGATGGGCGACGTCGGCGACACCGGCCCGGCCCTGCGGCTGCCCTTCCTGCCGCAAGACCCCAACCCCGCCGAGGAGTTCATCCCCTGCGCCCGGATCGCCGACCTGCTGCTGCACCCCGGTGAGGAGTACGACTACGACGGCACCCGCCGCACCTACCCCGACATCCGGCTGGTGCACTGGGCCGGCGGCAACCCCTTCCACCACCACCAGGACCTCGGCCGGCTGCGCCGCGCCTTCACCCGCCCCGACACCGTCATCGTCCACGAGCCGCACTGGACGGCCAGCGCCCGGCACGCCGACATCGTGCTGCCCGTCACCACGGCGCTGGAACGCGAGGATCTCGGCGGCGGGCGCCGCGACACCCACCTGATCGCCATGCACCGCGCCGTCGCCCCGTACGGGGAGGCCCGCGACGACCACGCGATCCTCGCCGCGCTCGCCGAACGGCTGGGCTTCGCCGAGCGGTTCACCGAGGGGCGCGGGCCGCGCGAGTGGCTGGTGCACCTCTACCAGGAGTGGGCCGACCGGCTGCGCGCCGACCGGGTCGGCGATCCGCCGCCGTTCGAGGAGTTCTGGGCCGCGGGGGAGTGGCGGCTGCCCGAACAGGCCGCCGAGCGGACCCTGTTCGAGGAGTACCGGGCCGACCCGGACCGGCACCCGCTGGCCACCCCCAGCGGCCGGATCGAGCTCCACTCGGCCACCGTCGCCGCCCTCGCCCTGCCGGACTGCCCCGGCCACCCCGCCTGGCTCGACCCGCCCGAGCGGCTCGGCACCCCCGCCGCCGAGCGCCACCCGCTGCTGCTGGTCGCCAACCAGCCGGCCACCCGCCTGCACAGCCAACTCGACGTCGGCGCACCCAGCCTGGCCGACAAGGTGGCCGACCGGGAGGCCGTCGAGCTGCACCCCGCCGATGCCGCGGCCCGGGGCGTCGCCGACGGCGACCTGGTGCGGATCTTCAACGACCGCGGCGCCTGCCTGGCCGGCGTCCGGCTCACCGACCGGCTGCGCCCCGGCGTGGTCCGGCTGCCCACCGGCGCCTGGTTCGACCCGGTGCCCGGGACGGAGCCGCCGCTCTGCGCGCACGGCAACCCCAATGTGCTCACCGCGGACGTGCCCAGCTCGCGGCTCTCCCAAGGCTGCACCGGTCAGCACGCGCTCGTCGAGATCGAACGCTGGTCCGGCGGCGAGCCACCCCCCGTCACCGTCCGCCGCCCGCCCGACCTGCTCGCCGCCGCCCCAGCCGCCCCCGCCCCGGAGACCGCCCGATGACCACCGCCCCGATCGCCCCGACCGGATCGCCCGCGATCCCGCCCCCGCTCCCGGTGCCGCGCCCGCTGCCGGCGCCCGACCTCGACCGGCTGCCCGAGCTCACCGCCGCACTCGCCGCCCGGGCCGCCGACCACGACCGGGACGGCAGCTTCCCGTACCAGGGCATCGAACTCGTCCACCGGGCCGGGCTGCTGACCGCCACCGTCGACCGGCGGCACGGCGGACCCGGCGCCGGACTCGCCGACACCGTGCGGATCCTGCGCGCCCTCGGGCAGGGCGACCCCGCGGTGGCCCTGGTCACCGCGATGACCCTGTTCACCCACGCCACGCAGGCCCGCCACCCGCACTGGCCGGCCGACGCGCTCGCCGACCTGCTCGGCGAGTCCGCCGAACGCCCCACCCTGGTCAACGCGCTGCGGGTGGAGCCGGAGCTCGGCACCCCCGTGCGCGGCGGCCTGCCCGCCACGGTCGCCCGGCGGGCCGGCGACCACTGGGAGCTGACCGGACGCAAGATCTTCTCGACCGGGGCGGTCGCGCTGCGCTGGATGCTGGTCTGGGCCCGCACCGACGAGGCCGAACCCCGGGTCGGTTCCTTCCTGGTGCGCGCCGACCGGCCCGGCATCACCGTCGAGCCCACCTGGGACCACCTCGGGCTGCGGGCCAGCCGCAGCGACGACGTCCTGCTGGACGCCGTGCCCGTGCCCCTCGGCCATGTCGCCCACCTCACCGCGCCCGGCGCCGACGGCGGCCGGGACGCGGTCGGCGGCGCCTGGAACTCGCTCGGTCTGACCGCCCTCTACCTCGGCGTCGCCCGGGCCGCCCGCGACTGGCTCACCGGCTTCCTGCTGGAGCGCACCCCGACCGCGCTCGGCGCCCCGCTCGCCACCCTGCCGCGCTTCCAGAGCGCGCTGGGCGAGATCGACATCGCGCTCACCGGCGCCGAGCGGCTCGTCGCCGCCCTGGCGGCGGCCGTCGACGCCGGCGAACCCGGCGCCGCCGAGGAGTCGGCCGGCGCCAAGCTGCTCGGCACCCGGGCCGCCGTCGACGCCGTCCAGCAGGCCGTCGCGCTGGTCGGCAACCACGGACTCACCCGCCACCACCCGCTCCAGCGCCACCTGCGCGACGTGCTCTGCAGCCGGGTGCACACCCCGCAGGACGACACCGTCCTGCTCGCCGCCGGCCGGGCCGGCCTGGTCAGGCCCACCAGCTCCACCGACCCCACCAACTCCACCACCAGCGAAGGAAACTGACCCATGCCTGTGCAGTTCATCGGGATGATCTCCACCCACGACGTCTCCGAGACCCGCCCCGCCGGCGGCCCGGTCGTCGACGCCGACTACACCCGCCGGTTCGCCCAGGCCCACGAGGAGGCCGGCTTCGACCGGATCCTGATCGCCCACTCCTCCGCCAGCCCCGACCCCAACCAGGTCGCCGCCTACGCCGCCGCCCACACCGAGCGCCTCGGCCTGCTGATCGCCCACCGGCCCGGCTTCATCGCACCGACCGTCGCCGCCCGCACCTTCGCCACCCTCGACCAGTTCTCCGGCGGCCGGGTCGCCGTCCACATCATCACCGGCGGCCACGACGCCGAGCAGCGCCGCGACGGCGACTACCTCACCAAGGACGAGCGCTACGCCCGCACCGACGACTACCTCACCGTCCTGACCAAGGCCTGGACCGAGGAGAAGCCCTTCGACCACGACGGCCCGTACTACCGCTTCGCCGACTTCCACTCCGAGGTCCGCCCGGCCCAGCAGCCGCGCATCCCGCTGTTCTTCGGCGGCTCCTCCGAGGCCGCCTACCGGGTCGGCGGAAAGCACGCCGACACCTTCGCCCTGTGGGGCGAGCCGCTGGCCGAGACCGCCGAGCAGATCGCCAAGGTCCGGGCCGCCGCCGAGGCCGCCGGCCGTGCCGAGGCGCCGGGCTTCAGCGTCTCCTTCCGCCCGATCCTCGGCCGCACCGAGGAGGAGGCCTGGGACCGCGCCCACCGCATCCTCGACACCATCCGGGGCCGCGGCGACGCCTTCGGCGGACGCCGGGCGATCCTGCCCACCGGGCCCGGCGCCACCCCGCAGAACGTCGGCTCCCAGCGGCTGCTCGCCGCCGCCGCCAAGGGCGACCGGCACGACCGGGCGCTGTGGACGGCCCCGGCCGCCGCCACCGGAGCGGCCGGCAACTCCACCGCCCTGGTCGGCACCCCCGAGACCGTCGCGCAGGCCCTGCTCGACTACGTCGACCTCGGCGTCACCACCCTGCTGATCCGCGGCTACGACCCGCTCGACGACGCCCTGGACTACGGCCGCGAGCTGCTGCCGCTGGTCCGCCAGGAGGTCGCCCGCCGCGACGCCGCCGCGTCGCTCGCCGCCACCCCGCTGGCCGCCGCCGCGGGCGCGGCCCGGTGAGCGCCGCACCCGCCCCCACCCTGGCGGCCGCCGAGCGGTGGGCGCCCGCGCCGGGCACCGCCGTCCGCGGCACCGTCCTGCTGCTCCCCGGCCGGGGCGAACACCCGGGCCTGTACGGCCGGTTCGGCCGCCGGCTGGCCTTCGACGGCTACCAGGTGCAGGCCCCGGCCGAGGTGCGTTCGCTCGCCGACACCGCGCACCTCGCCGAGCAGGTCGCCACCGCCCGGCAGAGCCCCGGGCCGGTCGTCCTGGCCGGCTCCGACACCGGCGCGCTGCTCGCCCTCGCCGCCGCCGCGGGCGCCGCCCGCCCGGACGCCGTGCTGCTGGTCGGCGCCCCCGACAGCCGGCACCCGGCCGGGCCGGGCTGGAGCGACGAACTGGCGGCCCGCACCTCCTGCCCCGTGCACCGCGGCCTGCTCGCCGACGACCCGGCCTTCCGGCCCGGCCTGCTCGGCGTGCCGGTGGCCGCAGAGCTCGCGGCCGCCGCCGAGGCCGCCGCCCCGGACCTGCCCGTGCTCGTACTGCACGGATCGGCCGACCCGGTCGTCCCCGCGGCGGCGGCGCACCGGCTGGCCGCGCGGCTGCGGCGGGCCGAACTCGTCCTGGTCGCCGACGGCGTGCACGACGTGCTCAACGACGCCGCGCACCGCAGCGTGGCGGCCCAGGTCGTCCAGTGGCTGGAGCGGCTGCGGGCCGGCGGCGCCGACCTGCCCGAGCTGGCCGACCTGCCCCACCTGCTCACCACCACCGGTACCGCTGCCGGTACCACCACCGGTACCGCCGCCAGGGAAGGACATGCCTCATGACCGCCGTGGACGACCGCCCCCGCACCGAGCCCACCGCCCCCGCGGAGCTGCTGCGCCGTACGCTCCGCCGGCACGCCGCCGGTGTCGTGGTGATCACCGTGCCGGGCCCGGCCGGCTTCACCGCGACCTCCTTCACCTCGGTCAGCCTGGAGCCGGCCCTGGTCTCCTTCTACCTGGCGCAGGGCGCCTCCACCGCGCCCGCGGTCCGCGCGGCCGAGGCGTTCACCGTGCACCTGCTCCGCCAGGACCAGGAGGAGCTGGCCCGCCGCTTCGCCCGCAGCGGGGTGGACCGCTTCGCGGGGACGGCCTGGAGCCCCGGGCCGCACGGCACCCCGCTGCTGGCGGGGGTGGCCGCCCGGCTGACCGCCCGTCCGGTCCAGTTCCAGCAGGTCGGCGACCACCTGCTGGTGGTCGGCGAGGTGCTGGCCGCCCACGCCGACGGCGGCGCACCGCTGGTCCACCACGACGGCGGCTTCGGCGGCTTCGCCCCCGCGGCCGCCACCGGGGAGGGCCGGTGGCACTGACGCTGCACTGGTTCCTGCCGACCACCGGCGACAGCCGCCAGGTGGTCGGCGGGGGCCACGGCTCCACCCCCGGGGCGGCCGGCTCCGACCGTCCGCCCAGCATCGCCTACCTCGGCCAGATCGCCCGCAGCGCCGAACAGTTGGGCTTCGCCGGCGCCCTGACCCCGACCGGTGCCTGGTGCGAGGACGCCTGGCTGACCACCGCGATGCTCACCCAGGCCACCGAGCGGCTGAAGTACCTGGTCGCCTTCCGCCCGGGCCAGCTCAGCCCCACCCTGGCCGCCCAGATGGCGGCGAGCTACCAGAACCAGTCGCAGGGCCGGCTGCTGCTCAACGTGGTCACCGGCGGGGAGTCGGCCGAGCAGCGGGCGTACGGCGACTTCCTGGACAAGCGCGGCCGCTACGCCCGGACGGACGAGTTCCTCGACATCACCGGGCGGCTGTGGCGGGGCGAGACGGTCGACCACCACGGCGACCACCTGCGGGTCGAGGGCGCCCGGCTGACCAGGCTGCCCGATCCGGTGCCGGAGGTGTACTTCGGCGGTTCCTCGCCCGAGGCGGAGCGGGTGGCCGCCCGCCACGCCGATGTGTACCTGACCTGGGGCGAACCGCCGCCGAAGGTGAAGGAGAAGATCGACCGGATCCGCGCGCTCGCCGCCGTGCACGGCAGAAGCCCCCGGTTCGGCATCCGGTTGCACACCATCAGCCGCGACACCTCCGCCGAGGCCTGGGCCGAGGCCGGCCGGCTGCTCGCCGGCATGGACCCGGACCGGATCCGCCGCACCCAGGAGGCGCTGGCCCACAGCGAGTCCGAGGGCCAGCGCCGGATGCGCGAGCTGCACGGCGGTGCGGTCGACCGCCTGGAGGTGTACCCGAACCTGTGGGCGGGGGTCGGCCTGGTCCGCGGCGGCGCGGGCACCGCGCTGGTCGGCAGCCACCGCGAGGTCGCCGACCGGATCGAGGAGTACCACCGCCTCGGCATCGAGGAGTTCATCCTGTCCGGGGTGCCCCACCTGGAGGAGGCCTACCGGGTCGGCGAAGGGGTGCTGCCGCTGCTCGCCGCCCGGGGCCTGTGGCGGCGGCCGGACGCGGGAGGGCTCAGGGGCTGATCTCGCGGGCGCGGAAGTCCTCGACGGTCTCGCGGCGGATCAGCAGGCGGGCCCGGCCCTCGCGCAGGGCGGCGACGGCGGGGCGGCCGACCAGGTTGTAGCCGGAGGCCATGGAGAGCTGGTAGGCGCCGGCCGCGGGGACGGCGAGCAGATCGCCGGGCCGCAGGTCGGCCGGCAGCCGGGCACCCCGGACCAGGACGTCGCCGGCCTCGCAGTGGCGGCCGACCACGTCGACCTCCTGGGTGCCGGCGGCGAAGGTCCGGCCGATCGCCCGCACCGAGTACCGCGCGCCGTACAGCGCCGGGCGCGGGTTGTCGCTCATCCCGCCGTCGACGGCGGCGAACACCCGGCCGCCGCCCTGCTGCTTGACCGCGAGCACCCGGTAGACCGCGATGCCCGCGGGTGCCACGACCGCGCGGCCGGGTTCGACAGACAGCCTCGGTACGTCCAGGCGGTGGCGCTCGCACGCGTCGGCCAGCCGGGCCGGGACGAGGGCCGCGAACGTCTCCAGGTCGAGCGCGTCCTCGCCGGGGGCGTAGGGCACGCCGTGCCCGCCCCCGAGGTCGAGCTCGGGGAGCTGGACGCCGTGCTCGTCGCGGACGGCGGCTAGCAGCGCGACCAGGCGGTCGACCGCCGCCAGGTACGGCTCCACCGAGTCGATCTGCGAACCGAGGTGGCAGTGCAGGCCGCCGAGCACCAGCCCCGGCTGGGCCAGCACCCGTCGGACGGCCTCCGCGGCGTCCCCGCCGTCCAGCCCGAAGCCGAACTTCTGCCCGGCGACCCCGGTCCGGACGGCCTCGTGGTGCCCGGCGGCGACCCCGGGCACCACCCGGACCAGCACCCGCTGCGGTGTCTGCGCACTGGTCATGGCGGCCAGCCGGGGGATCTCGGCGAGGTTGTCGAGGACGATCCGGCCGACCCGCAGCCGCCGGGCGAGCCGCAGCTCGGCCGGGCTCTTGGCGTTGCCGTGCAGCAGGATCCGCTCGGGCGGGAAGCCGACCGCGGCCGCCAGCCGCAGCTCGCCCTCGGAGCAGACGTCGAGCCCGAGGCCCTCCTCGGCGACCCAGCCGGCCAGGGCGCTGCACAGGAACGCCTTGGCGGCGTAGTACACATCGGCGCCCGGCAGGGCCGCCCGGTAGGCGCGGCAGCGGGTCCGCACCTCGTCCTCGTCGAGGACGTAGACCGGGGTGCCGAACCGGTCCGCGGTGTCGGCCAGGCTCACCCCGCCGACGGTCAGCTCCCCGCTCCGCTCCAGCCGGGCGGAGGCCGGCCAGGGGCTGCCGACCACGCCGCCGGGCGGGGTGGCCGGGTGGGGTCCACCGGCGGACGGCGGCGGGAGGTACGAACGGACGGGTGTCACGGTCATTCGGTGCTCCTAGCCGAGGAGTGCGCGGCACTGACACCATTCCCGCGCGCCGGCCACGCCGGCCCGGCCCTGACGAGGCCTTGACCCCGGAGCCCGCTCTCCTGACACGGCATTGACGGTCCCCGCGCCCGGCGGCCGGCCGGGGACGCCGGCGGGGCGGCGTACGCCGACGCGGGGTCGGGGTACGCCGCCCTCGGGCGTGGTGGGGCGTGGCGTGGTGGGGCCGGGCCGGGGCCGGGGAGTTACTTCGGGTCGCTGTCGAACTTGGCGGTCGACCAGAGGTAGCCGAGCACCGCGAGGCCCAGGCACCAGGCCACGGCGAGCCACCCGTTGTGGCCGATCCCGCTGCCGAGCAGCAGGCCGCGGAGGGTTTCGATGGCGGGGGTGAACGGCTGGTACTCGGCGACCGGCTGGAACCAGCCGGGCATCGAGTGGACCGGGACGAAGGCGCTGGAGAGCAGCGGCAGCAGGATCAGGGGCAGCGCGTTGTTGCTGGCGGCCTCGGCGTTCGGGCTGATCAGGCCCATGCCGACGGCGATCCAGGTGAGCGCCGTGGCGAAGAGCACGAGCAGCCCGAAGGCCGCCAGCCACTCCAGCACGCTCGCGTCCGTGGACCGGAAGCCGATGGCCACCGCGACGGCGCCGACCAGGACCACGCTCATGATGGACTGCAGCACGCTGCCGAGGACGTGGCCGACCAGCACGGAGGGGCGGTGGATCGCCATCGTGCGGAAGCGGGCGATGATGCCCTCGGTCATGTCGTTGGAGACGGACACCGCGGTGCCGACGACGGTGCTGCCGATGGTCATCAGGAGCAGGCCCGGGACGATGTACGCGATGTACGCGGAGCGGTCCGCGCCGCCGCCGCCGATGCCCGCGCTCATCGTGTCGCCGAAGATGTAGACGAAGAGCAGCAGCAGCATGATCGGGGTGAGCAGCAGGTTCAGGGTGAGCGACGGGTAGCGGCGCGCGTGCAGCAGGTTGCGGCGCAGCATCGTGGACGAGTCGCGGACGGCGAGTGCGAGGGAGCTCATCGGACAGCCTCCTTGGGCCGGTCGGTGTCGCCGGTGAGGGCGAAGAACACGTCGTCGAGGTCGGGGGTGTGCACGGTCAGCTCGTCGGCCTCGATGCCGGCGGCGTCCAGCCGGTCGAGGACGGTGCGCAGTTGGCGCTGGCTGCCGTCGCTGGGGAGTTGCAGGGAGAGTGCCTCGTCGTCCCGGGTGACCTCGCCCAGGGCGAGGGCGGCGCGCCGGTAGGCGGCCGGGTCGGTGAAGCGGAGCCGGACGTGCCCGCCGGGGACGAGCCGCTTGAGCTCGTCGGCGGTGCCCTCGGCGGCGATCCTGCCGTCGTGGAGCACGGCGATGCGGTCGGCGAGTTCGTCGGCCTCCTCCAGGTACTGGGTGGTGAGGAAGACGGTGACGCCGTCGGAGACCAGCTCGCGGATGATCTGCCACATGTTGTGGCGGCTGCGCGGGTCGAGGCCGGTGGTCGGCTCGTCGAGGAAGATGATCCGCGGGTTGCCGACCAGGGTCATTGCGAGGTCGAGGCGGCGCTTCATCCCGCCGGAGTAGCTGGCGGCGGGCTTCTTCGCGGCCTCCACCAGGTCGAAGCGGGCCAGCAGTTCGGCGGCGACCCGCCGGCCCTCGTGCTTGGACAGGTGGTGCAGGTCCGCCATCAGCAGCATGTTCTCCTCGCCGGTGATCAGGCCGTCGACGGCGGAGAACTGCCCGGTGACGCCGATCGCGGCCCGTACGGCCTGCGGGGCGGTGGCGAGGTCGTGGCCCGCGACCTGGGCCTGCCCGCCGTCGGCGGCGATGAGCGTGGAGAGGATCTGCACGGTGGTGGTCTTGCCGGCGCCGTTCGGCCCGAGCAGGGCGAACACGGATCCGGCCGGGATGCGCAGATCGATGCCGTCGAGCACGGTCTTGTCGCCGTAGGACTTTCGCAGGCCGATGGCGGAGACGGCGGCGGGCGACTGCGCGCCGCGCTGCCTTGGAGTGGGCATGACAGATGAAGGCATGGAACCCTCCCGTTCGGAGGCCGGAGTGACTGGGGGAGTGGGGGAATGGGGGAGTGGGCGGGTCGGTGGGGCCGGTGCTCAGGCCCGGGCGCGGCGCACGTCGATGTTGCCGTAGCGGGTCCTGGCGCGGACCTCGACGGTGTCCTCGCTCTGCTCCGGGGCGTCGGAGTCGGCGAGCGTGTTGCGCACCTGCCCGTGGCCGGAGCTGACGTCGAGCCAGGTGGCGGTGCCCGCCCGGACGCCGACCTCGATGGCGCCGTATGAGGTCTCCAACTGAACCGTGCCGCGGGCGACTTCGGCGACACGCACGGTGCCGTGGGCGGTGGTGGCGACGACCGCGCCCTCGGCGCGGGTGATGTCGATGTCGCCGTTGGCCCCGCTCACCCGCAGGTCGCCGAGCGCGGCGCCGACGGTGGTGGTGCCGTGCGAGTTCTTCAGCACGGCGGGGCCGTCGAGGGTGCCGACGCGCAGGCTGCCGGAGCTGGTGGTGATCTCGGCCCGGCCCTCGACCCGGTCGACGGTGATCGAGCCGTGGGAGGCGGTCAGCCGCAGCGGCCCGGTCGTGTCGAGGCGGACGTCGCCGGACGAGGTCTTCACCCGGACCTCGCCGAGCCGCCCCTCGCCGAGCACCTGGGTCCAGGCGCCGGTGGTGTCGATCCGCGAGCCCGCGGGCAGCTCGACCGTCACGTCGACGGTGCCGGTGCGGCCGAGGCCGAGCAGGTTGGACTTGGGCGTCCTGACGGTCAGCACGCCGCCGGTGCAGGTGACCTCGGTCTGGTCGGCCGTCCGCACGTCCCGGTCCTTGGCCGGGTCGCGGGGCCGCACCTCGACCACCGTGTCGCTGCGGTCGCCCGCGATGAACTGGATGGAACCGGCCTCCACGTGCGCCGTGGCCGAGATCGGTTCGGGAGTGTCGAAAGAAGGCATGGCTGTCCCGTCCTCATGGGTCTTTGGGGTGCCCCCGCTGGTGGGGCGTGGTGTGGGTGAAGTGGGGCGTGGGGTGGGTGCGGCCGGGGTTCGAGGCCCGGTTCTAGCGGACCCAGCCCGTGAAGCTCTGTCCGACGGAGCGGGTCCGCTCCGTGGTGCGCGGCGTACCGCTGCCGTCGACCGCGGCCGACACGGCCCGGATCAGCCACGCGTTGACCGACAGGCCCTCCTGGCTCGCGGCCTCCTCGGCGCGCGCCTTGAGGTGGGCCGGCAGGCGCAGGTTGACCCGGGCGGTGCCGCCCTCGTCGCTGTCGGCGGGTGCCGGCGCCTTGAGCGGTTCGAGCGGGGTGCCCGGCTTGGTGGCGCCGCCCTCGGTGGGCGGCAGGGTCACCACGAAGTCGGGGTCGAGCCCGCGCAGCCGTACGTCGACCGAGCCGGGGGCGAGCTCGCGGGTGATCTCGTCCATCGCGGCGGAGAGCACGTTGAGCATGGTCAGGCGGGTTGCCGACTCCAGCGGAGCGGTGAGCCGCTCGGCCAGCTCGCGGGCGTCCGCCCCACCGGCTTCGGCGGCCACCGCGAGTTCGCGGCGGAGGGTGTCGACATACGGCGTGAGGTCCATAGCGCCATCATGGCACCACTGTGGCGCCATGCGCAAGCCCCGTTGGCGCCGCGGGTGGAGTCATGGCAAGGATGGCCGCTCTGACCTGCGGAAATGGTGGTCCGACTATCTGTGCCATGGTGGTGCCAGGTGTGCGCATGTGCCCTCGAGTGGCGCCGAGTGGCGCCACTCGGTGCCAGGTGGCGCCATCTGGTGCCATCGGGGGGGCTGCACCGGGATCCGTCCTTCGGGCGAGGATGGACACCTGGGCCGGAGTGCGGCGACGGTGGCGGACGGGAGGCCCCCGGTGGCGGCAGGCGGAAAGCTGCGGGTGTACCTGGGCGCCGCGCCCGGGGTGGGGAAGACCTACGCCATGCTCGCCGAGGGGCGGCGGCTCCACGAGGGCGGGCTGGACGTGCTGGTCGGCCTGGTGGAGACCTACGGGCGCCGGGGCACCGAGGAGCAGCTGGGCGACCTGCCGGTGGTGCCACGCCGGACGGTCCGCCACCGCGGGGTGGAGCTGGCCGAGCTGGACCTGGACGCGGTGCTGGCGCGCCGGCCGGCGCTCGCACTGGTGGACGAGCTGGCGCACACCAACGTGCCCGGCAGCCGCAACGCCAAGCGGTGGCAGGACGTGGAGGAGCTGCTCCGTGCGGGCGTCGACGTGTCCACCACGCTGAACATCCAGCACCTGGAGAGCCTCAACGACGTGGTCGAGCAGATCACCGGGGTGGTCCAGCACGAGCAGATCCCGGACGCGGTGGTGCGGGCCGCCGACCGGATCGAGCTGGTGGACCTGAGCCCGGAGGCGCTGCGGCACCGGATGTCGCAGGGGCTGGTGTACTCGCCGGACAAGATCGACATCGCGCTCGACCACTACTTCCGGCCGGGCAACCTGGGGGCCCTGCGCGAACTGGCACTGCTCTGGCTCGCGGACCGGGTCGAGGAGGACCTCGCGGACTACCGGGCCCGGCACGGCATCAAGGCACCGTGGGAGACCAAGGAACGGATCGTCGTCGCGCTGAACGGTGCACCGCACGGCGCACACCTGGTCCGCCGGGGCGCACGGACGGCCGCACGCGTGCACGGGGACCTGATCGGCGCCCACGTGCGGATCGACGACGGCACGCTGCGATCGGAACCGCCGGACCTGGAGGCCCAGCGCCGCCTCCTGCACGAGCTGCACGGCAGCTACGTCGAGATCAGCGGGACGGACATCGCCCGGGCCCTGGTGGACTTCGCCCGTACGGAGAGCGCCACCCAGATCCTGCTCGGTCCGACGACCCGCTCGCGGGTGCGCGAACTGACCAGCGGCTCGGTGATCAACCGGGTGATCCGGCTGGCCGGACCGATCGATGTCCGGGTGCTGCCCCCGCCCGGCCCCGGAATGCTGGACCTGCCGCGGTCGCCGCGCCGCCGGAGGCCCGCCGCCGTGCCACCCCGCCGGAGGTGGGCAGGCTGGCTGCTCGGACCTGCCGGGGCGGTCGCCGTGGCGGGCCTGCTCGCACCGCTACGGGACTCCGTCGGGCTGTCCGGCGCGCTGCTGTGCCTGCTGCTCGTGGTGGCCGGCGTGGCCCGGCTCGGTGGCCTCGCGCCGGCCGCCGGGACCGCCCTGGCGGCTGCGCTGGCGGCCGACTTCTGCTTCACCTCGCCCTGGTACAGCCTCTCCGTCGAGCGCGCGACCGATGCCGCGACGCTGCTGGTGTTCCTGGCCGTCGCCGGGATCATCAGCCACCTGATCGACGGCCTGGCGCGCCGCTCCCAGCAGGCCGCCCGCGCCCGGGCCGAGACGCAGGCGCTGGCCCGGCTGGCCGGTGAGACCGTACGCACGGGCGGACGGGCCCTGCCTCGCCTCCTCGGCGAGCTGCGGCGGACCTTCGCCCTGGACGCGGCCGCCGTCCTGACCCCGGCGGGGGACGACTGGCGTGTCGCGGCGTCCTCCGGGCGACCGCTGCCCGAGCGGCCCGAGGAGGCACCGTTCGCCGCGGAACTCGACCGGGGTGCAGTCCTGGTGCTCTCCGGCGCGGCCCTCACGGAGGAGAACACCCGGCTGCTGGGCCCGTTCGTCACCCAGCTGCGCCTGGCGCAGGAGCGCGAGCGTCTTGCCGGGGAAGCGGCGGCGGCCCAGGCGCTCGCCCGCACCGACGCGCTGCACACCACCCTGCTGGAGGCCGTCCTGCACGATCTGCGCACACCGCTGGCCGCGATCAAGGCATCGGCGTCCGGCCTGCTCGCCCCGGGCGCCGAGTGGCGGCCGGAAGAGGTCCGCGGGTGCGGCGCGATCATCGACACCGAGGCGGGCCGGCTGACCCACCTGGTCGCCGTGCTGCTCGATCTCGGCCGGATGCAGGCCGGGCAGGTGCCGGTGACGCTCGCACCGGTGGCGGTCGCGGACGTGCTGCGCGCGGCGGTGTCCGGCCTGCCGGTGTCCGACGTGCCGGTGGAGACCGACCTCGCGGAGGACCTTCCCCCGGTCGAGGCGGATCCCGGGCTGCTGGAGCGGGCGTTGGCCAATGTGCTGGCCAACGCCCGGACCTGGTCACCGCCCGGCGCCGCGGTGCGGGTGGACGCCGGCGTCGTCGGGGACCGGGTCGAGATCCGGGTCGTCGACCGGGGGCCGGGGATCCGGCCGGACCTGCGCGACTGCCTGCTCCAGGTCCGGCGGACGGCGGACGGTGCCCCCGAGATCCCGGCCGGCGTGGGCCTCGGCCTTGCCGTGGCCAGGGGATTCACCGAGGCCATGCACGGCGAACTGACCGCCGACGACACCCCGGGCGGTGGCACGACCTTCGTCTTCGGCCTCCGGGCGGCGGCGTCCTGAGCAGCCTTGGGGCCCGGGTGCCGAAAGCGCCCCGCACAGCTGACACGGTCGCGCGCACCGGCGCAGACTGGGAGGGCGGGTAGCCACCCGCACCCGTCGCACCAGGGAGGGAGGGGCAGCGATGGACCTGGCCCTGTTGGCGCCGTTGGCCCTGTTCCTCGGGATCGGCGGACTGGTCGCGCACCTCGCGGGGGCGGTCGGGCTGCGTGACACCCGCCGGCTGCGGAGGGTGGGCGTGCCGGTGCGGGCCCTGGTGAGGTACCGCGCGGCGGGGCCGGACGACCGCACCGGATCTCCCCGCCCGCTGCTGCAGTTCACCACCGCGGACGACGCCGTGGTGGAGGTCTTCTCGCCGGTGCCCGCGGCGCGCTCGCAGCCGCTGCCCGACGGCGGGCAGGTGTGGATCAGCTACGACCCGGCCGATCCCCGGCAGGTCGCCGTCCGCGGGCGCGAACGCGCCTGGCTGGACGTGGTGTTCCTCGCGCTCGGCGGCGGAACGCTGATCGCGTCGCTGACCCTGTTCCTGCTCGCCGTGTGACGGTCGCGGGGTCTACGGGCGCGGGGACAGCGGTCGGGGGTCTCAGGCCGACACGGCGGAGTGCCGCGGTGCCCGGCTGCGGCCGGCCAGGAGGGGCAGGGGCGCACCGCTGCGGGCGGTGAGCTCCATGCTCTCCAGGAGCTCGGACGGCGAGACCACCAGCACGTCGCAGGCCGCGTGCCCACGGCAGTAGCGGGCCACCGAGCCGTGCAGGGCGTGCTGCACCCGGCTGCGGTGGCCGCTGCCGACGACCAGCAGGTCGGTCGGGCGGTCGGCGGCCGCCACCAGCGCGCGGCCCGGCTCGGAGCGGACCACCAGCGGACGGATCACGATGTCGTGCGGGTATCCGCCGAAGGCCTGCTCGAACACGGTGTCCAGGCGCTTGCGTGCCGCGTGCTCCAGCTCGGAGAGCGGCCGCAGGCGATCCCCGTCCGTGTCCGACCAGGCGATCACCGGGACGAGTACGGCTTCCCGCCGCCCGGCCTCCTCCGCGGCCCGGTAGAGCGCGGCGAGACTGCTCAGCGATCCGTTGACCCCGACGACGACCCGAATTCCCTCGACCATGACAGTCCGCCTTCTCTCCGCTCTCTGCCGCACAGCACCGCCGGCCGGCGGAGCGCGATCGGCTCACACCCCCATTGGATGCCCGGGGCGGCGCGCCGGCACCGGTCCTTGACGTACGCACTACGCGCCGCGGCCCGTCCTTGACGTGGCCTTGATGGGAGCCCGTCGGGCACTGTGCGGACCGCTCCGCGCTCACGGTCGGGGCCGCGCCCCGGGGTCGTAGCAGTAGCCGACCTGCCGGACGGTCGCGATGGTGTCCCGGAGCTCGGGCCCGAGCTTGCGGCGCAGCCGGGCCACGTGGACGTCGATCGTCCGGGTGTCGCCGAAGGGCTCCTGGTCCCAGACGCTGGCCAGCAACTGGCGGCGGCTGTGGACCCGCAGGGGGTGCGCCACCAGGTGGGCGAGCAGCTCGAACTCCATGAAGGTGAGCTTCAGCAGGCGTCCGCCGGCGGCGGCGGTGCGCCGCACGGGGTCGACGACGATGCCGCTCACCGCGGCGGTCGGGCGAACGGGCCCCGGACCGTCGTCGGCGGGCGGCCAGGTCGAGTGGATGCGGGAGACCCGGGGGTAGTACAGCGACATCTCTTCCTCCTGGCGCCCGTGTCAGCGGTCGGCGTCCCGACGGTCGGCGTCCCAGCGGGCTTCGAGCCGGCGCGTCCCGTCCGGTCCGGTGACGGTGCGCCAGTCGGCGCGCATCCGGACCGTACGGCGGCGCGGGCCCTCGGCGTCGCCGGCGCCCGCGGCGGGGCCGCCGATGGCCAGCAGCACCGGGCTGTCCAGCGGACTGTCCGCGAGCCGGCGCAGGACGGCGGTGAGCCGGGCGAGCGCGGAGCCGTGCGCGCGGGCGGAGGCCCTGGGCGCGTGGGTGTGGAAGGCGCCGAGAACTGCCATGGGAATTCCCCCCTCGGGACGAGTTGCCGGATGTGGTGGCGCTGGCTGTGGTCGCGCCGGATGTGGTGGTGCCGGTCAGGCGGCCCCGGCCCCGACCCCGGCCGAGGTCAGGGTCGGGAGACCGGCGGCGACCGGGACGAGGCGGCGCAGGACCAGCTCCACCTGGACGGCGGCGGCGCCGCTCAGTCGCAGTTCGGCGACCGCCGCGTGCAGTTCCTGCTGGTCGACGCAGGCCAGGTGGAGTTCGAGGTCCGCCTCGCCGGCGAGCGCCAGTCCGCCCTGCACGGCGGGGATCCGGGCGGCCAGGCGTTCGAAGTCCAGCGGCACCGGCCCGTACCGCACCCGGGCGATCGCCTGGAGCGGGCGGCCGAGCGCCTGCGGGTCGATCTCGGCGTGGATACCGGTCAGGACGCCGCTGCTGACCAGCCGTCTCAGCCGGGCGCCGACGGCCGCCTCGCTCAGGCGCAGCAGACGGGCGAGGGTGCTGGCGCGGGCCCGGCCGTCGGCGCGCAGGGCGTCCAGGAGCTGGAGGTCCACCTCGTCGAGCGGGGCCGGTGGTCGATGGCCGCTCACCGCTGGTGCTGAAGGGCGGGCAGGGGCGGGGCGAGGAGCTCCGGCGCCGGTGCGACGGGTGGGGCGACCAGTTGCGGGTCCACGACCAGGTCGACGGCGCCGAGCGGGGTGGCCAGCGCGCGCAGGGCGGGCTCGGCGAGCCGGACGGACTGCTGGGCGGGCCCGAGCAGCCCGGCCAGTGCGGCGGCCGAGGTGAAGGCGACGGCGCAGCGGCTGCCGTCCCGCTGCTTGAACAGCCGCAGGGCGTAGCCGTCCGCCGTGGCCCGCACCGGGACGTGCAGCACGGGCCTGGGTTCGGCGGGCTCCTTGGGGGCGGTGTCTGTGCAGGTCACGGCTGGTGCTCCAGATGGTGGAGAGGGTGGGCCGGGTCGTGGTCCGACTCGGCCCGTACAGCTCCGACGCTAGGCCGGAACCCGCACGCCGCAAGCGGTCCTGACGCCTCGTTGACTGCCTGGGGACGGCCCCTGACGGCTCCTTGACATCGCCCGCCCGGTGAGGCCCCGGGCGGCCGGCCCGCAGGAAGTCATCAAGATCGGCGCCCGGCGCGTCAGGGCGGCGTCAGGGAGTCCCGGGGCGGCGTCGGGCGCGGCATAGCCTCCTGGACGAGGAAGCGGCCCGGCTCCGTGGGGGGAGCCCGGCGCCGTGACCGCGGCGCCGGGTGGAGCAATCCAGCGGGATCACCCCCGGCGGCCAGGTGGATGGGCAGGGGCGCGCGGCCATGAGAGCGGTGCGCCGGGCACGTAGGTCGTACCGCGGAAGCGGCTCCGCCGGGGGCGGTGGAGCCAGGTACGGCCGGTCCCGGCGACCGGGCCGCGCGCCCCTCCGTACCCGCCCGGCCGGGAGCCGCGGGTGTCAAGGGGGCATCAAGGACGCGGGGTGCCGCGTAGCCGGGGCGTTAAGGCCGCTGACGTCCGGGCGATCCGGGCGTCTACTGGATCCGAGGGAACGACCCGGATAGATCGATAGATCCATTGGTGATCCGGAGATCGTGCCAACGAATCGCAGGCCAGAAGCCTGCAGGGAAAGACCGAGGAAGCGAATCATCATGGCCGAGGACACGCGCGTCATCGTCGGAGTCAGCGGATCGTCGGGCAATGCGGCGGCCCTGCGCCACGCCGTGGCGGAGGCGGAGCGCCGTGACGCCGTCCTGGTCCCGGTCATCGCCTGGACGCCGCCCGGCGGCGAGGCCGCCTACCGCAACCGCCCCTGCCCGCCGCTGGCGAAGCTGTGGGAGCAGGCCGCCGCCGACCGGCTCGACGCGGCTGTCGCCCGGGCGCTCGGCGGCTACCCGGCGGGCCTGCGGACCGAGCCGGTGGTGATCCGCGGCGAGGTCGGCCCGGCCCTGGTGGAGATCGCCGACCGGCCCGACGACCTGCTGGTGGTCGGCACCGGCCGCCGAGGCAGCCTCCGGCGCCTCCTGCACGCCACGGTCGGCCGGCACTGCGTGGCGCGCGCCGCCTGCACCGTGGTCGCCGTCCCGCCCACCGAGGCGCCGGCCCTGCGGCCCGTGCTGAACGAGCAGCCGCTGGCGACATCCCTGGCGGCCTGACCCCGACCTCCCGTCCCGCATCCGTCCACCGATCCGCCCCGTCGGCCGCCAGGCCGCCGGGGCGGATCCATGCCGGGTGGCGATCTACATCAGCCCCTCGGCCAGGGGCCGAGGGCCAGGGCCGGCAGGAAGTTGAGCAGCGCCAGGATCAGTGCCGCCCCGGTGGCCAGGGTGACGAAGTTGATCCCGGAGGCCCGCAGCGTGCCGACCGTGACCACACCGGGCTGCTGGCGGCCCAGGCGTCCGGCCAGGGCCAGCACGAACGCGATCGGCACCTGGCGTCCGAGCAGCATCGCCACCACCATCAACCCGTTGTGGAAGTCGGTGGCGCCGTTGAAGCCCGCCATCGCGCTGCCGTTGCTCCGGGTGTTGCTGGTGTAGGCGTAGATCAGCTCGGTAGAGCCAACCGGTGATCAGCACCGCGAAGAGGCTGGGGTGCAGGGCCGCGATCCCGGTGGTCAGCGCCGCACCGATCTCGGCGACGAACATGACCGGATTGCGGATCAGGGTGACCGGGTTGAGCTTGCGCAGCGCCTCGGGCAGAGCGCGCCAGAGCTGTCCGGGGTCGAGGACGCCGGCGCCGACCCTGCGCGCAGGGGTGCGATCGGGTGGGCGGACGGGGGCCTGCGGAGCCGGTCGGGCCGGTGCGGTGGCGGATCTCAGAACTTCTTCGGGTGCGTCACGGCCAGGATCAGGTAGCCCACCAGGGCTGCCGCGACCAGCAGGCCGACGAGGTTGTCAGCGGTCAATTTTGGGCTCTCTTCGAAGGCGGGCAGGGTGTCGGCGCCTGCCCGCGCACCGATGGACGGAAAGGGACGGCGGGATCGCCCGATCGCGCTCCGGGTGGCCCTGGGGCGGGCATGCGCCCGGGCAACGGGGCAGTGGCTCAGCGGGAGCGGACCGGCCGGTGGCGCGGCGTGGGCGTGGTCCTGGCCCACGGATGGACCTCGGGCAGTTGCGGAAGGGGCTCGTGCGACCGGAAAGGGGCGACGGCGCGGGCTTCCGGCAGAGGTCGCGGCGCGGGGCCGGCGGGTCGGGGATCGGCGGTGAGTGCCGTGCTGCCCGGCGGCTCGGCGAGGGCGTGCAGGGCGGGTGCGGAGAGGACCAGCCAGGGGTGCGAGGGGCCGAGCGCTGCCGCAGAGCGGCACTCGGTGCCGAAGGTGACCGCAGAGCGGCCACCGGGCGGGGTGCGCGGGACGCGGGCCGGGTGGACCGCCGGACCCGGCCGGACGGTGCGGGGCAGTCGTCCGGCCGGGACGGGTTCGGAAGGGTCCGGCTCCTCTGTGCTGCGCTGTCGGTCCATGGTGTTCCTCCAGGGAAGACGGCAGGTGCGCCCGGCGGAGTGGCCGGAACGGACCGGCCCGGCCGGGGCACGCGGCGACGCTATGCCCCGGCCGCGGGAGGACCCGCGGGCGACGCTATGCCCCGGCCGCGGGAGGACCCGCACTGTCCTGACGCTTCCCTGACCCGGGCGTCCGTAGTTCTGACGCGGCGTTGACACCGGCCCACCGGACCCGGTCCCAGTGGGTGCCTACGCGGCCCGGAAGCAGGCCCCGGCGATCCACCGCGGGCATCGAGTCGGCCGCCGGGCAGGCGGGCTGACGGGTCGTGGCCCGCGCTTCAGACCGGTGGCCCGGCCCAGTAGGCGATGTCGGCGTGGACCGGCCGGAAGCCGGCGGCCGCAGCCAGAGCGCGGCTGGGCCCGTTCGAGCGTGGCACCGTCCAGGTGGCCACCCGGCCCCGGGCGCGGACGGCGGCGGTGACGCCGGTGACGCAGGCGAGACCCAGGCCGAGTGAGCGGAACTCCGGGGCGGTCACCACGGCGACGTCCTCGTGGTCGCGGCCGCGCAGGTAGGTGCAGGCGACGGAGGCCAGCTGCTCGCCCGCGAACGCACCCCAGGCCCGGCTGCCGTGGGTGAGCGCCCGATCCGACTCCCAGGTCTCGCCGATCCACCGCAGCTCAGGGGCGAGGTGGCCGAGGCGTTGTTCGTCGTGACCGGTGAGCGGGCGGACCCGGAAGCCGTCGGGGAGCCGCACCGGACGCGGCGCGGCCTGCTGGGCGTACACCATCCGCTGCCACGGCATGAGCGTGCTGAACACCCGGGCGAGCAGGGGCAGGAACCGGTCCGGGGCGCTGAACTGCCCGCGCCCGAGGGTGGCGAGGTACGCGGGATCGAGCCGGCCCGGATCGCCGTGCAGCATGCGCAGCGGGCCGCAGTGGACGGCCACGGCACGTGGGGAGTCCGCCCGGTCGGTCCACCAGCCGCCGTGGCCGGTGAACAGCACATGGGTGGCCAAGGTGTCCGGGCCGGGCCTCTCGTGGGTGAACCACCGGGCGTACCAGGGGTTCGACGCGGCCAGGAGGGTTCCGGCAGGGGGGAGGGAACGGCGCGGCCCGACCGCGTACGGGTCTTGGTGGACGGTGAGGGACATCGGGCCAGCCCAACGCGCCGTGGGCCGGTGACGGAAGGGGATTGACGGGCTTCTGGCAGTCGAGGGCGCACCTTTGACGCGTTCGGACCGGGGCACGCCGGCCTGTGCTCTCGGCAGGCAGCCCGTGCCGGGCCGGAGCGGGTGTCAAGGGGGCGTCAAAGTGGGCCGAACCGGCGTAGTCCGCGCGTCAATGCCCGTTGCGACGGAGGAGGATCGGGTCTCCACTGGAAGCAGAGATCGCCAGGCGGATCCCCGGACGGGGCCCGCCGACACCCCGTGCGGCTCGTGTGCGAGACCGCGTCCCGAAGGAAGCGAATGACCATGAGCATCGCCACGCACGACAGCGCCGAGGTCAACGGCTGGTCCGGCCGTCTCACGGTAGGGCCCGGGCTGCGTCCGGCGCGGCCGCGTGATCTGCTGCGTCTGCCGGTGTTCGCCGTGCCACGGGCCGCCGACACCGACGACCCGGAGGCCGATCCCGCGACCGATCCCGAGATCGACCCGGAGGAACGCCGCCGGATGTTCGGTGGCCACTGCCGGGCCGCCATGGGGTACCTGGACTGAGCGGAGGTCGCGCTGCTGCCAAGAGCGCGTCAAGGTGACCTGGCGGGCCGTCAGAAACGCGTCAGTGGCCGTACGTCCGGCCACCGCCGGCCGGTTGGCTGAGGCAGCCCCTTTGTCAGCCCCCGCCACCGGCGCCCGCAGAAGGTACGCAGCATGCTTGCTCCGGCCCCCGAGAGGGACCAGTCCACCCGCCCTGCGCCACCCGCGCCCTTCGCCCGCCGGCACCGTGCCGCGAGCGGGCTGTTCGACCCGAAGCAGCTGGTCGTCTCCTTCCCGGAGGCGCTGCGCAAGCTGCGTCCCCGGGTGATGGTCCGCAACCCGGTGATGTTCGTGGTCGAGGTCGGTTCGGCCCTGACCACGCTGTCGGCGGTCGTCTCGCCCAGCGTCTTCTCCTGGTTGATCAGCCTCTGGCTCTGGCTCACCGTGGTGTTCGCCAACCTGGCGGAGGCGGTGGCGGAGGGCCGCGGCAAGGCGCAGGCCGAGTCCCTCCGCAAGGCCAGGACCGGCACCGTGGCCCGGCGGCTGCGGAGTTGGCGGGTCGGCCTCGAGCAGCTCCGGGAGGAGCGGGTGCCGGCGGAGGGTCTGATCCTCCACGACTTCGTGGTGGTCGAGGCCGGCGAGACCATCCCCGGCGACGGTGACGTGGTCGAGGGCATCGCCGCCGTGGACGAGTCCGCCATCACGGGAGAGTCGGCCCCGGTGATCAGGGAGGCCGGCGGCGACCGGTGTGCCGTCACCGGCGGCACCAAGGTCCTCTCGGACCGGATCGTCGTGCGGATCACATCCAAGCCCGGGCTGACCTTCATCGACCGCATGATCGCCCTGGTCGAGGGCGCGGAGCGGAAGAAGACCCCGAACGAGATCGCGCTCAACCTGCTGCTCGCCTCGCTGACCGTCATCTTCATCCTCAGCGTGGTCACCCTCCAGCCACTGGCGATCTTCGCCCGCGCCGAGCAGAGCACCGCCGTGCTGGTCGCCCTGCTGGTGGCGCTGATCCCCACCACGATCGGTGCGCTGCTCTCGGCGATCGGCATCGCGGGCATGGACCGCCTGGTGCAGCGCAACGTGCTCGCCATGTCGGGCCGCGCCGTGGAGGCGGCCGGGGACGTGGACGTCCTGCTGCTGGACAAGACCGGCACCATCACCTTCGGCAACCGGCAGGCCGTGCGCTTCGTCCCGCTCCCCGGTGTGGCGGACGGCCAGCTCGCCGAAGCCGCCCAGCTCTCCAGCCTCGCCGACGAGACCCCCGAGGGCCGCTCGATCGTGGTGCTCGCCAAGGAGCGGTACGGCCTGCGGGCCCGGGCCGAAGGGGAGCTCGGTCACCTTGAGTTCGTGCCGTTCACCGCGCAGACCCGGATGAGCGGCGTCGACCTGACCTGGCCCGACAGCCCGGCCGTCCTGGTGCGCAAGGGTGCCGCGGCCGCGGTCGCCACCTGGGTGCACGAGCACGGCGGACTGGTCCCCGCGCAGGCGTTCGAGCTGGTCGACGTGATCGCCTCGGGTGGCGGGACCCCGCTGATGGTCGCCGTCCACGACCGGCACGGCGCCCGGGCGCTGGGAGTGATCCAGCTCAAGGACGTGGTCAAGGAGGGCATCCGCGAACGCTTCGCGGAGCTGCGGCGGATGGGCATCCGAACCGTCATGGTCACCGGCGACAACCCGCTGACGGCACGGGCCATCGCCACCGAGGCCGGGGTGGACGACTTCCTCGCCGAGGCCACCCCCGAGGACAAGCTGGCGCTGATCAAGAAGGAGCAGGAGGGCGGCAGGCTGGTCGCGATGACCGGCGACGGCACCAACGACGCGCCCGCCCTGGCCCAGGCCGACGTGGGCGTGGCGATGAACACCGGCACCTCCGCCGCGAAGGAGGCCGGCAACATGGTTGACCTGGACTCCAACCCCACCAAGCTGATCGAGATCGTCCAGATCGGCAAACAACTCCTCATCACCCGAGGGGCGTTGACCACCTTCTCGATCGCCAACGACGTCGCCAAGTACTTCGCGATCATCCCGGCCATGTTCGCGAGCGCCTACCCGGGCCTGGAGCACCTCAACGTGATGGGGCTGCACAGCCCGACCTCCGCCATCGCCTCCGCGATCATCTTCAACGCGCTGATCATCGTCGCGCTGATCCCGCTCGCGCTGCGGGGCGTGCGCTACCGGCCGTCCGCCGCCTCCGACCTGCTGAGCCGCAACCTGCGGATCTACGGTCTCGGCGGACTCGTGCTGCCCTTCCTCGGCATCAAACTCATCGACCTGCTGGTCGAGTTCATCCCCGGTCTCTGACACCGTCAGGAAGGCGTTCGGATCTCCGCCCCGGCCGTCAGGGAACCGTCAACGGGCGGTGCGCCCCACCGCCCCGTCGGCTTGGCTGGAAACAGTCGAATGAACGAGGAACGGACATGACGGGCATGGATGAGGGCCACCGCGAGGGGCAGCGGACGCGACGGATCGTCGTCGGAGTCAGCGGGTCGCTCGGCAGCCTGGCCGCTCTGAACCACGCCGTGGAGGAGGCCCGCCGCACCGACGCGGAGGTGCTGGCCGTCCTGGCCTGGCTCCCGCACGGTGGGGCGCACGGCTACCGCCGTGCGCCCTGCCCGCCCCTGCTGGCCGCCTGGCGCGAGGCCGCGACCAGCCGGCTGCGCGAGGCCCTCGGCGACGCCTTCGACGGCGCTCCGAGCGGCGTGCGGTTCTCCTCCCGGACCGTGCGCGCCGAGACCGGCCACGCGCTGGTGCGGACCGCGGACCGCTCCGACGACCTACTGGTGGTCGGCGCCGGCAGCGGGAGCCGGCTCCGCCGGGGGTTGCGGCCGGCCGTGGCGGCGTACTGCGTCAGACACGCCGCCTGCCCGGTTCTCGCCGTGCCGAAGCCTACGCTCCAACGTGAACCGGAAACCTTCCGTCGTCGCAACGTCCGGCACCTGCCGGCAGCTCCGGCCCAGGGCCACTGAGAGGGGCGGAGGGTGATGAGGCTCTACTACGCCCGCCCGGGCCGGCGCTCGTACCGGCCGGTGGTGGACCGGCTCGCGGTGAGCATGTCGGGCGCGGTCGCGCTGGTCGGGTTCGCCGTGCTGACCGGGGCGCTGTCCCTGGTCGGCGAGAGCCACTCCGTCGGGTTCGCCCTGGGCGGCTTCGCCGTCCTCGGCGCCGTCCTCGGCGCGGTGTCCCGGCCGGTGGCGGCGCCGCTGATCGCGGTGGCCGGCTGGCTGTTCCTCAACGGCTTCGTGGTCCACCGCTACGCGAGCGTCGAGTGGGGCGGGACGGGGACGGAGTGTGCGCGCCTCGGCCTGCTCACCGCCGTTGCCCTCGTCGCTTCGCTGCCCGCGGCGCTGCCCAGGCGCAGGGTCCGGGTGCAGCTGCTGGCCGTGCCGGCCCGGGCGTCCGACCGCCGGGTGTGACAGAGTGTCAAGGATCCATCAGGGCAGGTGAGTCGGGCTTGTCCGGCCGCGGCGGGGGTGCTTCGATGAACCTCATGAACCGCTCGACACGCCACCACGACCGCCCGCCGCATCCGCGGGCGCTGGCCGTAGTCGCGCTCATCCCCGCCGTCCGGTAGCTCTGCCTCCCCGCAGCCGATCCGGTCGCCGCGCGGGCGGGCCACAGACGCCCGCCCGCGCCTTCTCCGTCCGGCCGCAGCCTCGTGCGCAGGCCCGACGTGCCAGTCGCAGTACACCTCCCGCACTCCCGGCTCCCGGTGCGCGCATGCCTGCGCCCCGGTTGCCCGCGGTGCCTCGCAACCCTTGGATGGGTCATGTCCGCAGTCCTCTCGTCACGCACCGCCCTGGTCACCGGCGCCTCCTCCGGCATCGGCTGGGACACCGCCCGGCTGCTCGCCGCCCACGGCGCCACGGTCATCGTGCACGCCCGCACCGCCCGCGAGGGCGAGGACGCGGTGGACCGGCTGGTCGCCGCCGGTGCCTCCAGCGACCAACTGCTCATGCTCGCAGCCGACTTCACGCGGTTCGCGGACGTCGCCGTGCTCGCCGGCACCGTCGCGACCGCCTTCCCGACCCTGGACCTGCTGGTCAACAACGCCGCGGTGATGGCGCCCGAGCGCTGCACCCTCACCGAGGACGGCAACGAGGTCTCGCTCCAGGTGAACTTCCTGGCCGCGCACCTGCTCGCCAAGCTGCTCCGGGCACCGCTCTCGGCGGCCGGCGGCGCGCGGATCGTCAACGTCTCCTCCTCCCTGCACCGCACCGCGTCGATGAACTGGAACGACCCCAACCGGGTCAAGAAGTACTCCAGGGTCGCCGCCTACGCGCAGTCCCAGCTCGCACTCACCATGGACACCCGCGAGATGGCGCCGGAGGGCTCCGGCATCACGGCCGTCAGCGTCAACCCGGGCCTGTGCGACACCGCCCTGCTGCCCTTGTACGGACGGGTCGGCGCCCCGGCCGCCGAGGGCGCGGCGGCGGTCGTGAAGCTCTGCCTGCCGGACTTCCGCCTCACCGACGGCGCGTACTACGACGGCGGCGACATCGCCGAGACCGCCCTGGCGGTCGGCGAGGAGCGCTCGCTGCGCCGGCTGGTCAAGCTCGCCGACCAGCTCGTCACCCAGGCTTGAAGCCGTAGAGAGAGAGTCCCGCCGCACCATGTCCAAGCGCGCACGCAAGAAGAAGGCCCGCCGCAAGAAGAAGGCCAACCACGGCCGCAGGGCGTGCCAGTAGGTCCATGATCCACCCGGTGCCGTGTGCCACCGGCATCGGGTGTCCGAGAAAGTCGCTGCCCCGGGGTGCTGTCCGTTCACGGTCGCAAGGCCGACGGTACCCCGGGGCAGTGACGTACCCGGCACGTCAATACCGTGTCAGGGCATCGGTTGCGGCCGTCAAGGTCTCGTATGGGCCGGTGGAGGCCGTATCCCGCGTGGGACAGCATCCGTGGAGCACATTCGATCCACGGAGGTTCATTCGATGTTCGGTGCCACCGATGCGCAGCAGTCGGCCCAGGCCGCCGGCAAGGCGGAGCCGCCTGATACCGGCCGCCAGCCCGAGCAGCAGCGCGACAAGCTGACCGCGCTCGGCGGTCTGGCGGCGCTCTCGCTCGACGCGATGGCCTCCGTCGCCTACGGCCCCGAGTCGATCGTCCTCGTACTGGCCGCCGCGGGCGGTTACGGCCTCGGTTTCACCCTCCCGGTCACCGCCGCGATCGCGGTGCTGCTGGCGGTGCTGGTGGCCTCGTACCGCCAGGTGATCGCGGCCTTCCCGGACGGCGGCGGCTCGTACGCGGTCGCCAAGGCGCATCTGGGCCGCCGGGCCGCGCTGACCGCCGCCGCCTCGCTGGTGATCGACTACATCCTGAACGTCGCCGTCTCCGTCACCGCCGGCGTGGCCGCGCTGACCTCGGCCGTGCCGGGCCTGTACGAGGACCGGGTCTGGCTGTGCCTGGGCGTCCTCGCCCTGGTCACCGCCGTCAATCTGCGCGGCATCGCCGAATCGGCCCGCTGGTTCATGGCACCGACGGCCGTCTTCGTGCTCTCGATCCTGGCGATCGTCGTCGTCGGCCTGTTCCGGAGCGCGCCCGCGAGCACCGAGGCCGCCGCCGGGCACGCCTCCGCGCTGGCCGGCAGCGCCTCCACGGTCGGCGCGCTGCTGCTGCTCAAGGCCTTCGCGGCCGGCTGCTCGGCGCTGACCGGCGTGGAGGCGGTGGCCAACGCGGTCCCGTCCTTCCGGACGCCGCAGGTCAAGCGCGCCCAGCACACCGAGGTCGCCCTCGGCGCCCTGCTCGGCGTGATGCTGATCGGCCTCGCCGTGCTGATCGGCCGCTTCCACCTCCAGCCGGTCGAGGGCGTCACCGTGCTCGCCCAGCTCGCGGACGCCTCGCTCGGCCACGGCTTCGGCTTCTACCTCGTCCAGTTCTCCACCGTGATCCTGCTCGGACTGGCGGCCAACACCTCGTTCGGCGGGCTGCCGGTGCTGATGCGCCTGCTCGCCCGGGACAACCACCTGCCGCACGTCTTCGCCCTGCGCGCCGACCACCAGGTGCACCGCCACGGCGTGCTGTTCCTCGCCGTGGTGTCGGGCGCCCTGCTGATCGGCTCGGGCGGCGACGTCAACAGCCTCGTCCCGCTGTTCGCCATCGGGGTCTTCGTCGGCTTCACCATCTGCCAGGTCGGCATGGTCAGGCACTGGAACCAGGAACGCGGACCGGGCTGGCGGGGCAAGGCGCTGCTGAACGGTTTCGGCGCGCTGCTCACCGGGGTCGCCACGCTGGTGGTCACCGGCACCAAGTTCACCGAGGGCGCCTGGGGCATCTGCCTCGCGCTGCCGCTGATGGTCCTGCTGTTCGAGCAGATCCACCGCGCCTACGTCCGGATCGGCGCCAGGCTGGAACTCGGGCAGGTGCCCGGCCCGGTCACCCGGCAGCGTTCGCTGGTCGTCGTCCCGGTGCACGCCATCACCCGCCTCACCCGGGACGCGCTGAGCGCCGCAGTGTCGCTCGGCGACGAGGTGCTCGCCGTCACCGTCGTGCACACCGCGCCCGACCCGGAGGACCGCAAGGCGGCCGAGGCCCTGCGCCGGGACTGGGAGCTCTGGCGGCCCGGCGTGCCGCTGATCGAGATTCCCGACGCCCACCGGCGGCTCGGCCGGCCGATCGCGGCCTTCGTGGGCGAGCTCGGCGCCGAGCACGCCTACGACCGGATCACCGTGCTGATCCCCGAGGTGGAGCCGGCCCGGCTGTGGCAGCGGGCGCTGCAGAACCAGCGCGGAGCGGTGATCGACCGGGCGCTGCGCCGGCACAGTGACGCGGTGGTGTGCCGGCTTCGGCTGCGGATGTAGCCCGGCGGGCGGGTGATTTGCATGATTAGTCACTATATGACCGATTTGAGCGGCATATCTTGACGATCCCTTAACGTCGGCGTTAACGCCCCTGATACGCGCCGGTAGCGCACTCCGGTCGACCGGTCTGACCTGCGGATATCTTCGCGCTGGCGGGGTCGGGCGGGGTACGCGGCGGCCGTTTCGGGGGCCTTGTCCGCCCGCGTGGGCGCCCTACGCTCGCCCGTGTGTTCAATCTGCCCCAGGCGCTGAAGCGCCTCGTCATCGGCCGGGCCATGCGCAGCGAGGAGCTGGGCGAGACCCTGCTCCCGAAGCGGCTGGCATTGCCGATCTTCGCGTCCGACCCGCTGTCCTCGGTGGCCTACGCCACCCAGGAGATCCTGCTCGTGCTCACGGTCGGAGGCACCGCGTTCCTGTACCTGACGCCTTGGGTGGCGGCGGGCGTGGTGGCGCTGATGGTCGTGGTCGTCGCCTCCTACCGCCAGGTGGTGCACGCCTACCCGAGCGGGGGCGGCTCGTACGAGGTGGTGTCCCGCAACCTGGGGGCCAACTCCGGTCTGGTGGTGGCGGCCTCGCTGCTGGTGGACTACGTGATGACGGTCGCGGTGTCGGTGGCGTCCGGGGTGGACAACATCATCTCGGCGTTCAACGGCCTGGCGGACTACCGGGTGGCCATGGCGGTCGGGTTCGTGGCGCTGCTCATGGCGATGAACCTGCGCGGGGTGCGGGAGTCGGGCAACGCGTTCGCCGCGCCGACCTACCTGTTCATCGGCGGGATGCTGCTGATGATCGTCACCGGCCTGGTGCGGGTGGTTTTCGGTGACGCGCCGGTGGCGCCGAGCGCGGCGTTCGGCATCGCCCCGGACCACGGCGGCGACAGCCTGGCGGGTCTGGGGCTGCTGGTGCTGGGCCTGCGGGCGTTCGCGTCCGGTTGCACGGCGCTGACCGGGGTGGAGGCGATCTCCAACGGCGTGCCCGCCTTCCGGGCGCCCAAGTCGCGCAACGCGGCGAGCACCATGGCGGTGATGGGCATCACCGCGGTGGTGATGTTCGTCGGCGTCACCGCGCTGGCCCTGATCGCCAAGGTCCACTACGTCGACGACGCCTGCCAGCTGACCGGCCTCGCGGGGGACTGCGCGACCTACACCCAGCAGACCGTGATCGCCCAGCTGGCGGCCTCCGTCTTCGGCGGCAGCGACAGCATCCTGTTCTACCTGATCCAGGCCGCCACGGCGCTGGTGCTGATCCTGGCCGCGAACACCGCCTTCAACGGCTTCCCGCTGCTGGCCTCGATCCTGGCCGAGCACCGCTACCTGCCCCGGCAGATGCACACCCGCGGCGACCGCCTGGCCTTCTCCAACGGCATCATCGCGCTCGCCGTGGTCGCCGGCGCCCTGCTGTGGCTCTACGACGCCGATGTCACCAGCCTGATCCACCTCTACATCCTCGGCGTGTTCACCTCCTTCACGCTGTCCCAGATCGGCATGGTGAAGCACTGGAACCGCCTGCTGGCCGGCGGGGGCGAGGGCCAGGCGCGCGCCGCCGCCCAGCGCTCCCGGGTGATCAACGGGCTCGGCGCGGTCACCACCGCCCTGGTGCTGGTGATCGTGCTGCTCACCAAGTTCACCCAGGGCGCCTGGCTGGCCGTGGTGGCCGCCGTGGTGCTGTGGCTGATGATGCGCGGCATCCGGCGCCACTACGACACCGTCGCCGCGGAGCTCGCCGTCGAGGACCCGCGTGCCGAGTCGGTGCGTCCGGCCAAGGTGCACGGCATCGTGCTGGTCTCCAAGCTGCACAAGCCCACCCTGCGCGCGCTGGGTTACGCCGAGGCGTTCCGGCCGGACACCCTGGAGGCCGTCACCGTCGAGGTGGAGAAGGACGCCACCGCCGAACTCCGCACCCAGTGGGACGCCTACGACGTCCAGGTGCCGCTGAAGGTGCTGGACTCGCCGTACCGCGAGATCACCAAGCCGGTGGTCTCCTACGTCCGCACGGTGCGCCGCACCAGCCCCCGTGACGCGGTCGCGGTGTTCATCCCGGAGTACGTGGTCGGGCACTGGTGGGAGCACCTGCTGCACAACCAGTCCGCGCTCTGGCTGAAGAGCCGGCTGCTGTTCACCTCCGGTGTGATGGTGATCAGCGTGCCCTGGCAGCTCGCCTCCGCACCCCGCGCCGACCACCCCGCCCGCCGGGCCCCCGGCGCGGTGCGCCGCGGCGAGCCCACCCGCCCGAAGACCGCCGCCAAGACCGCGACCGAGACCGTCACCGAGAAGGTCTGAACCCCTGAAAACCGGCCCCGGACAGCATCGCTGTCCGGGGCCACCGACACGTTCCGGCCATGGTGCGGTCTCGAGCGTGTGAAGCAGGTATCAAGGCCGCGTCAATGTTCCAAATTCATCCGTATGGAGGGCGTCAGGATTCCCTGCACCGCTGCGACCAGCTGATTTGCTGACCAAGCCGGTCTGCCGCCGGCGTCGTGCAAGCCCCCGAGGCGTCCACGGCCAGGTCCTGAACCACGTTGGTGGAGTCCATGCTCGATCTCGTTTTCGTCGGTGTCACGGTCGCCGTGTTCGCCGTCATCGCCCTGGTAGCACGGGGGGTGGAGAAGCTGTGAGCGTCGAGAACATCGCAGGTCTCATCGTCGCCGTCGCTCTCGTCGGCTACCTCGTCGTGGCGCTGATCTACCCGGAGAAGTTCTGACATGAGCTCCACTCTCGCGGGCTGGCTGCAGGCCCTCGCCCTGGTGGGCGCACTGGCCCTGTGCTACCGCCCCCTTGGCGACTACATCGCCAAGCTCCTCACCTCCGCCAAGCACCTCAGAGTCGAGCGCGGCCTCTACAAGGTGATCGGCGTCGACGGCGACGCCGATCAGCGTTGGCCCGTCTACCTGCGCTCGGTCCTGGCCTTCTCGGCAGTCTCGATCCTCTTCCTCTACGGCCTGATCCGCCTCCAGGGCCACCTGCTGCTGAGTCTCGGTGTCCCCGAGATGGAGCCGCACCAGGCCTGGAACACCGCGATCTCCTTCACCACCAACACCAACTGGCAGTCCTACAGCGGTGAGTCCGCGATGGGCCACCTGGTGCAGATGGCCGGCCTGGCGGTGCAGAACTTCGTCTCCGCCGCCGTCGGCATCGCGATCGTCGCCGCGCTGATCCGCGGGTTCACCCGCAACCGCACCGACCGGGTCGGCAACTTCTGGGTCGACCTCACCCGGATCGTGCTGCGCCTGCTGCTGCCGATCTCGATCGTCTTCGCCCTGGTCCTGGTGGCCAACGGCGTGGTGCAGAACTTCCACGGGTTCCACGACCTGGTGACCCTCGGTGGCGACACCCAGTCGATCCCGGGCGGCCCGGTGGCCTCCCAGGAGGTCATCAAGGAGCTGGGCACCAACGGCGGCGGCTTCTTCAACGCCAACTCGGCGCACCCGTTCGAGAACCCGAACGGCTTCACCAACTGGCTGGAGATCTTCCTGCTGCTGGTGATCTCCTTCTCGCTGCCCCGCACCTTCGGCAAGATGGTCGGCGACAACCGCCAGGGCTACGCGATCGTCGCCGTGATGGCGATCTTCTGGGTGGCCTCGGCCGCGCTGATCACCTTCGCCGAGTCCCAGCACTCCGGCACCGCGCTCCAGGCGGCCGGCGGCGCGATGGAGGGCAAGGAGCAGCGGTTCGGCATCGCCGCCTCCGGCCTGTTCGCGGCCTCCACCACGCTGACCTCGACCGGTGCGGTGAACTCCTTCCACGACTCGTTCACGCCGTTCGGCGGCGGTCTGACGATCTTCAACATGATGCTCGGCGAGATCGCGCCCGGCGGTACCGGCTCCGGCCTGTACGGCATGCTGATCCTGGCGATCGTCGCGGTCTTCGTGGCGGGCCTGATGGTCGGCCGCACCCCGGAGTACCTGGGCAAGAAGCTCGGCGGCCGGGAGATGAAGTTCGCCTCGCTGTACATCCTCACCACGCCCGCGCTGGTGCTGATCGGCACCGGTGTCGCGATGGCCCTGCCGGGCGAGCGGGCCGGGATGCTGAACTCCGGCGCCCACGGCTTCTCCGAGGTGCTGTACGCGTTCACCTCCGCCAGCAACAACAACGGCTCGGCGTTCGCCGGCATCACGGTGAACACGCCGTGGTACGACACCGCGCTGGGCCTGTGCATGGTGTTCGGACGCTTCCTGCCGATGGTGTTCGTGCTCGCGCTCGCCGGCTCGCTCGCTCAGCAGCAGCCGGTCCCCGCCACCCCGGGCACCCTGCCCACTCACAAGCCGCTGTTCGTGGGCCTGCTGTCGGGCGTCGTCCTGATCGTCGTCGGCCTCACCTACTTCCCGGCCCTGGCTCTCGGGCCGATCGCGGAAGGTCTCCACTGATGTCGTCCACCGTTACCCCGCCCGCTCCCGTGGAGCAGGAGCACGCTCCGCACAGAGTCTCCGGCGGCCTGCTCGATCCCAAGCTGATCGTCTCCTCGCTGCCCGACGCGGTGAAGAAGCTCGACCCGCGCGTCATGATCAAGAACCCGGTCATGTTCGTGGTCGAGGTCGGCTCGGTGGTCACCACCGTCTCCGCCATCGCCGACCCCTCCGTGTTCGCCTGGGCGATCACCGTCTGGCTCTGGCTCACCACGGTCTTCGCCAACCTGGCCGAGGCCGTCGCCGAGGGCCGCGGCAAGGCCCAGGCCGACACCCTGCGCCGGACCAAGACCGACACCATGGCTCGCCGGCTGGTCAACTGGCCCTCCTCGCAGTCCGAGGAGGAGGTCTCCGGGACCGCCCTCCAGCTGGGCGACCACGTGGTGGTCGAGGCCGGCCAGATCATCCCCGGTGACGGCGACGTCGTCGAGGGCGTGGCCTCCGTCGACGAGTCGGCGATCACCGGCGAGTCCGCGCCGGTGATCCGCGAGTCGGGCGGTGACCGCAGCGCGGTCACCGGCGGCACCAAGGTGCTGTCCGACCGGATCGTGGTCAAGATCGCATCCGAGCCCGGCAAGTCCTTCATCGACCGCATGATCGCGCTGGTCGAGGGCGCCGCCCGGCAGAAGACGCCGAACGAGATCGCCCTCAACATCCTGCTCGCGTCGCTGACCATCGTGTTCCTGGTCGCGGTCGTCACCCTGCAGCCGATGGCGACCTTCGCCGGTGCCCCGCAGTCGATGATCGTCCTGGTCGCCCTGATCGTGGCGCTGATCCCGACCACCATCGGCGCGCTGCTCTCCGCGATCGGCATCGCCGGTATGGACCGGCTGGTGCAGCGCAACGTGCTGGCCATGTCCGGCCGCGCCGTCGAGGCCGCCGGCGACGTCAACACCCTGCTGCTGGACAAGACCGGCACCATCACCCTCGGCAACCGCCAGGCCGCCGAGTTCCAGCCGGCCGCGGGTGTCACCGTCGAGGAGCTGGCGGACGCCGCCCAGCTCTCCTCGCTGGCCGACGAGACCCCCGAGGGCCGTTCGATCGTGGTCCTCGCCAAGACCGGGTACGGCCTGCGGGCCCGCGCCCAGGGCGAGCTCACGCACGCCACCTGGGTCCCCTTCACCGCGCAGACCCGGATGTCGGGTGTCGACCTCGACGAGGCCGGCGGCGTGCTCTCGGTGCGCAAGGGCGCGGCCGGTTCGGTGACCAACTGGGTCACCGAGCAAGGCGGCACGGTCGGTCAGGACATCGCCACCCTGGTCGACGGGATCTCCGCCGCCGGTGGCACCCCGCTCCTGGTCGCCTCCCGGGTCGGCAGCGCCGCCCCCAAGGCCCTCGGCGTCATCTACCTCAAGGACGTCGTCAAGGAGGGCATGAAGGAGCGCTTCGACGAGCTGCGCCGGATGGGCATCAAGACCATCATGATCACGGGCGACAACCCGCTGACCGCCAAGGCGATCGCGGACGAGGCCGGCGTGGACGACTTCCTCGCCGAGGCCACCCCCGAGGACAAGATGGCCCTGATCAAGAAGGAGCAGGAGGGCGGCAAGCTGGTCGCGATGACCGGCGACGGCACCAACGACGCGCCCGCCCTGGCCCAGGCCGACGTGGGTGTGGCGATGAACACCGGCACCATGGCGGCCAAGGAGGCCGGCAACATGGTGGACCTGGACTCCAACCCCACCAAGCTGATCGAGATCGTCGAGATCGGCAAGCAGCTCCTGATCACCCGTGGCGCGCTGACCACCTTCTCGATCGCCAACGACGTCGCGAAGTACTTCGCGATCATCCCGGCGATGTTCGCCAGCGTGTACCCGGGCCTGCGCCACCTCAACATCATGGGCCTGCACAGCCCCACCTCGGCGATCACCTCGGCGATCATCTTCAACGCCCTGGTCATCGTCGGCCTGATCCCGCTCGCCCTGCGCGGCGTCAAGTACCGTCCTTCGGACGCGAGTTCGCTGCTGCGCCGGAACATCGCGGTGTACGGCTTCGGCGGTCTGGTGGTGCCGTTCATCGGCATCAAGGCGATCGACCTGATCATCCAGTTCATCCCCGGCCTGAGCTGAGACGGAGGAAACAGCAATCATGCCCAAGCCACTGCCCACCTCCGTACGCACCCACTTCACCGCACTGCGGATGCTGCTGGTGATGACCGTCATCCTCGGCATCGCCTACCCGTTGCTGGTCACCGGCATCAGCCAGGTCGCCTTCAGCGACAAGGCCAACGGCTCGATCGTCAGTTCCCAGGGCAAGGAGATCGGTTCCAGCCTGATCGGCCAGAACTACAACCTGCCCAAGCAGAACCCCGACGACCCGGACGAGGCGGCCGTCCCGGACCCCCAGTGGTTCCAGCCCCGGCCGTCCGCCTACAACTACGACCCGAAGAGCTCCGGCGCCTCGAACCTCGGCCCCAACAGCGAGGACCTGCTGAAGAACGTCGAGGACCGCCGTGCGGCCGTCGCCGCCTTCGACGGAGTCGACCCGGCCACCGTCCCGGTGGACGCGCTGACCGCCTCCGGGTCGGGCCTCGACCCGCACATCTCGGTCGCCTACGCCAAGGAGCAGGTCGCCCGGGTCGCCAAGGCCCGCAACCTGCCCGCGGACACGCTCGAGAAGCTGATCGACACGTACACCGAGGGCCGCTCGCTCGGCTTCCTCGGTCAGGACGGCGTCAACGTCGTCCTGCTCAACAAGGCGATCAGCGAGCAGAAGTGACCGTACGCCGGTCGGTCGGGTAGGAAGGCCGGCCCGGGAGCGGGGGAGCACCCCGCACCCGGGCCGGTCACCCGCATGTCCGTCCGCGTCGCGCCGAACCACCCACCACACCCAGGCCGCCCTCGCAGGAAAGAGCAGCGCCCATGTCTCGCGACCTCACCCCCGGCAGCCGCGTACGGCGCGGCCGGCTGCGGGTCTACCTCGGCTCGGCTCCGGGCGTCGGCAAGACGTACCGGATGCTCGACGAGGCCCGGCGCAGACAGGAACGCGGCGCGGACGTGGTGGTCGGCTTCATCGAGTGCCACGGCCGCCGGCACACCGAGAACATGCTCCAGGGCCTGGACGTCGTGCCGAGGCTCACCCGCACCTACCGGGACACCGACTTCACCGAGATGGACCTCGACGCGATCCTCGAACGGAGGCCATCCGTGGCCCTGGTGGACGAGCTCGCCCACACCAACGTCCCCGGCGGGCGCAACGCCAAGCGCTGGCAGGACGTCGAGGAACTGCTGGCCGCCGGCATCGACGTGATCACCACCGTCAACGTCCAGCACCTGGAGTCGCTGAACGACGTGGTCCAGAAGATCACCGGCATCCCGCAGCGCGAGACCGTCCCCGACGAGGTGGTCCGCCGAGCCGACCAGATCGAACTGGTCGACATGGCACCCCAGGCCCTCCGGCGCCGGATGGCGCACGGCAACGTCTACAAGGCGGAGAAGGTGGACGCGGCACTCTCCAACTACTTCCGCGTGGGCAACCTGACGGCCCTGCGCGAACTCGCCCTGCTCTGGGTCGCCGGCCGGGTCGACGAAGGGCTGCGCGACTACCGCGCCACCCACAACATCGACCGGGTCTGGGAGACCCGCGAGCGCGTCGTGGTCGCCCTCACCGGCGGCCCCGAGGGCGAGACCCTGATCCGCCGGGCCGCCCGGATCGCCGACCGCACCGCCGGCGGCGACCTGCTCGCCGTCCACATCACCCGCTCCGACGGCCTCGCCGGCGCCTCCCCGGGCAACCTCGCCGAGCAGCGCCGGCTGGTCGAAACCCTCGGCGGCAGCTACCACGTGGTGGTCGGCGACGACATCCCGACCGCGCTGCTCGCCTTCGCCCGGGCCCACGACGCCACCCAGCTCGTGCTCGGCACCAGCCGCCGCGGCCGGATCAACCGCTTCCTCACCGGCCCCGGCATCGGCGAGACCACCGTGGACGCCTCCGAGGACATCGACGTCCACATGGTCACCCACGAGTTCACCGGGCGCGGCCGGCTGCCCTCGCTGGGTCGGCGGCACTCCAAGCGGCGCACCGCCGCCGGCTTCACCTCGGGGCTGGTGCTGCCCTTCCTGCTCACCGCCGGGCTCTCCCAGCTGCACTCGCTGAACCTGACCACCGTCGCGCTGATCTTCCAACTCGGCGTGGTCGCCGTCGCCTTGCTCGGCGGGGCGGTCTCCGCGCTGATGGCCTCCCTGATCGCCTCGCTGCTGCTGAACTACTACTTCATCCCGCCCGTCCACACCTTCACCATCGCCGAGCCCAACAACGTCATCGCCCTGGCGGTCTTCGCCGTCGTCGCGCTCACCGTCTCCACCGTCGTCGACCACGCCTCCAAACTCACCAGCCGGGCCGCCCGCGCCACCGCGGAGGCGGAAACCCTCTCCACCCTGGCCGGCAGCGTGCTGCGCGGCGCCGACGCGCTGCCCGCCCTGCTGGAGAAGTCCCGGACGGCCTTCGGCATGGACTCCGTCGCCCTGCTCGACCGCAACGGCGGCGCGGTGCTCGCGCGCAGCGACGCGGGCGGTGACGCCGCGCCGGATCGCGAGGTCACCGAAGTCCCGGTCGGCCCGGACGCCTTGCTGATCCTGGCGGGCCGTCGCCTGCCCGCAGCGGATCAGCGGGTGCTCGCGGCCTTCGCCGCCCACGTCGCGGCCGCCCTGGAACGCGACCGGCTCGCCACCGTCGCCGCCGAGGTCGAGCCGATCAAGGCCGCCGACCGGATGCGCACCGCCCTGCTCGCCGCCGTCAGCCACGACCTGCGCACCCCGCTGGCCGCCGCCCTCGCCTCGATCGGCTCGCTGCGCAGCCCCGATGTCGAGTTCTCCGACGAGGACCAGGCCGAACTCCTCGCCATGGCCGACGAATCGCTGGTCAAGCTCACCCGCCTGGTCGACAACCTGCTCGACATGAGCCGCCTGCAGGCCGGCGCCCTCACCCTGCACCTGGCACCCACCCACCTGGACGAGGTGCTGCCCCGGGCGATGGACTCGCTCGCCGACCCCGACGCCCCCGTCCAGCCGCTCGGCCTGGACACCGCACCCGCCGTGCTCGCCGACCCGCCGCTGCTGGAGCGCGTCCTCGCCAACGTCATCACCAACGCGCTGCGCCACAACGCCCCCGGCGCGCCTGTGCTGGTCACCGCCAGCAGCCTCCCCCAGCCTCCGGCCGGGGGCACCCCCAAGGACCGGTTCGTCGAGATCCGGGTGATCGACCGCGGCCCCGGCATCCCGCCCGAGCACCGCGACGACGTCTTCCTGCCGTTCCAACGCCTCGGTGACACCGACAACACCACCGGCGTCGGCCTCGGCCTCGCCCTCTCCCGGGGCCTCGCCGAGGCGATGGGCGGCACGCTGGAGGTCGAGGACACCCCCGGGGGCGGAACGACGATGCTGCTGGTGCTGCCCGCGGCCGAGGCCGAGCCGGACCTCCCCCTGGACGCGGACCCCGGAGAGGTGACGGCATGAGTCACATCCTGGTGGTGGACGACGAGCCGCAGATCCTGCGCGCCCTGAAGATCAACCTGCACGCCCGCCACTACTCCGTCCTCACCGCCGGCACCGGCGCCGAGGCGCTGGAACTGGCGAGCCGGGAGGTGCCCGGGGCCGTGCTGCTCGACCTCGGCCTGCCCGACCTCGACGGCGTGGACATCATCCGCGGTCTGCGCGCCTGGAGCCCGGTGCCGATCATCGTGCTGTCCGGCCGCGACAGCACCGCCGAGAAGATCCGGGCGCTCGACGCGGGCGCCGACGACTACCTCACCAAGCCCTTCGACCTGGACGAACTCCTGGCCCGGCTCAGGGTCGTGCTGCGCCGGCCGGTGGCCGAGGCGCCGCCGCCCCGGGCCGTGATCGGCGACCACGAGGTCGATGTCGCCGCGGCCACCGTCACCGGCCCCGACGGTCCGGTGCGGCTCACCCCGACCGAGTGGAAGATCCTGCTGATCCTGCTGGCCCAGCCGGGGCGGCTCGTCCCCGGGCGGCAGATCCTGCGCGAGGTCTGGGGGCCGGAGCAGGAGGAGCACGGCAACTACCTGCGGGTCTACCTCGCCGGGATGCGCCGCAAGCTGGAGCCTGACCCGACCCGGCCCCGCCACCTGATCACCGAGCCGGGCATCGGCTACCGCTACCAGCCCTGACGGCCCGGGCGGCGCGGGCGGCGCGGCGCCAACGAGGCGTCAAGACCGCTGCCCGCGCTGCTAAGGAAGCGTCAGGGGAGCGGAAAGTCGATCTCGGACGGCATAGCGTCGCCGACGAGGGAACGGTCCCGCTCCGAGGGGGTGCGGGCCACTTCCCACGCCGGTGGAGACCTCCACAGGTAACCAACCGGCGGCCAGGTGAAAAGGGTAGGGGGACGCGCGGCCATGACAGCGGGTGCAGCGGGCAGAACGACCGTGCCGTGGAAGACGGGTACGCCAAAGGCGGCGGACCCGGGCCCGGTCGGCCTGGCACCCGGGCCGCGCGACCCCCGCACCAGCCCCACCACCACCGCTGAGGCTCGGGTGGTGCGACCGTCCCTGACCGGTGGCCGGTGGAACACACCCCGCCTGGTCCGCGCGCTCACGGCGCTCTGCCTGGCCGCGCTGCTCGGCTTCGCCGCCGCCACGGCCTCGGTGCTGGGCGGCGCCCGGAGCGGCATCGACGGGATCGGCCACCGGGCGGCCCCGCAGGCCGTCCGCGCCGCCGACCTCTCCTTCGCCCTGAGCGACATGGACGCCCAGGCCGCCAACCTGCTGCTGATCGGTGCCGACCCGGACTACACCGTTCTGCGCCAGCAGACCCTGGACACCTACGAGCAGCGCCGCAACCAGGCCGGCACCGACCTCCAGCGCGCGGCCGAAGCCGCGTCCGCGGACCCGGTCGGACAGCGCGCCGTGCAGACCGTCATCGGCGAACTCGGCCACTACGAAGCCCTGGTCGCACGCGCCCAGCTGCTCGAGGACCAGGCCCACGCCCCGGCCGGCAAGCCCGCCCCGGACGCCCTGGACACCTACCGCCAGGCCACCGACCTGCTCCGGCAGAAGCTGCTGCCCGCCGCCGACCAGGTCGCCGCCACCAACTCCGCCACCGTCGAGCGCATCTACGCGGGGCAGCGGGAGGATCTCGGGGCCGGCCGGTGGTGGATCCTGGCCACCGGCGTGCTCGCGCTCGCCGCGCTGGCCGCCCTGCAGCGGACCTTGACCGTTCGCTTCCGCCGCCGGATCAGCCTGCCGCTCGCCGCCGCGACCCTGCTCGCCGTGCTCGCGCTGGCCACCGGTCTCCAGCGCGCCGCGCAGGCGGACCACCGGCTGGTCGTCGCCAAGAGCAACGCCTACGACTCGGTGATCGCCCTCGGCCGCGCCCGCGCGGTGGCCTACGACATGAACGCGGACGAGAGCCGCTACCTCACCGACCCGGCCCGGGCCGCCGCGTACGAGCAGAGCTTCCTCGACAAGACCCAGGCCGTCGCCCGCCTCGTCGGCACCACCCTCGACAGCTACAACGGCGAGCTGTCCCGCCAGGCCGACGCCCACCGCGCGGACCACCGGGTGGTCCCGTTCGACGGCTACCTCGGGACGGAGCTGCGCAACATCACCTTCGCCGGCGAGCAGGACGCGGCCGAGCGGGCCCTGACGGCGTTCCAGCGCTACCAGCAGGACGACCGCACCATCCGCGACCTCCGCAACCACGGGCAGCTCAAGCAGGCCGTGACCTTCAACACCGGTACCGCGGCGGGCCAGTCCAACGCCGACTTCGAACTGCTCGGCGCCGCCCTCGTCGACGTCCAGACGATCAACCAGCGAGCCTTCGACACGGCGGTGGCCGAGGCCGACGCCGACCTGGGCGCGGGCACCGCATTCGCCGGCGGCCTCGCCCTCGCCCTGGCGCTCGCCCTGACCGCGGTCGGCGTCCGCCCGCGCCTGCGCGAGTACCGCTGAGGTTACGGCCGCGTTCTTGACGTCAAGAGATCTTCACAGAAAGTGACATGACGTTCAGTCAGTGCTCGGCTCGAAGTCGATCATTCGTGAAGTGATACCCCGGGGGAGAGATGGCGGACGGATTCCGCGTCGAGGCCGACGAGCTCGACCAGGTCGCCAAGGATTGCGCGAGGCCACCGGCAGCATGGCCGGGGCGATGCATGCCCTCGAGAGATCGGCACCCAACGTGACCGGCCACCTGCAGCTCGACGGAGCCTGCGAGACGTTCGCGGACAGCTGGAAGTACGGCCTGAAGCAGCTCAACGAGTCACTGAACGCAATCGGTGAGGGCATGACCGCCACCGCCCGCAGCGGCCGGCAGGCCGACGAGGCCGTCCGCATCGCGATGGCGGGGCAGGCGGCCTGATGTCGATGACCGGCTTCCCCGGCTGGGGCAGCTCCGTCGACCGGGACGGCTTCGACGTCCTCGGCTTCGACCCCGCGCCCGGCAGCCTGCCGGGCGTCCAGACCCTGGTGCAGGACCTCCACCAGGCGGCCAAGGAACTCGAGGACGCCCGGGCGAGCGTTCTGCGGGCCGCGGACAACGGCCAGGCCTGGCAGGGGAGGGCCGCGGACGCCTTCTCCGCCCGGATCGCCCGGCTCCCCGGCCAGCTCGACGTCGCACACGCCTCGTTCTCCTCCGCCCACCGCACCCTGGCCGCCTGGCACGACCAGCCGGCGGCTTTGAAGCAGAAGGCCGACGACCAGGAGGCCCAGGCCAAGGTCGCCAAGCGCGGGCGCGACCGGGCCGCCGACGATCCCGCGCTCGACTGGGCCGGCCGCTGGTTCCCCGACGAGCGGCACGCCGAGGACGCCACCGCCCGGATGCGCGCCGCCCAGGCCCGGCTGAACACCGCCGACGCCGAGCTGGAAGCGATCACCGCCCAGGCCGAGCAACTGAGGGTCGACCACGACCGCCTCGCCGAACAGGCGGCCCGCGCCGTCGTCGCCGCCGGCGACCAGGCCCCGGACGGGCCCGACTGGTTCGCCGAGCTGACGAACGGGGTGAAGGACCTCGCCGCGTTCCACCTCAAGCTCGCGGGCGACGCGATGGCCTGGGTACAGGAGCACGCCAACGCGATCAAGGCAGTGGGCGACGCGCTGAGCAACGCCTGCAGCATGATGGGCATCGCCTCGCTCGCCCTGGCCGGCGCAGCGGCCCCCACCGTGGAGGTCCCGCCACTGGCCGCGGTCCTCGGCACCGCCGCCGTCGCCACCGGCGTGGTATCCACCGGCCTGTCGATGGCCGCCCTCGGCGCCCACGGCGTCGCCAAGCTCGGCGGCGCCGACGTCCCCGCCACCGCCTTCGGCTACCGGGATCCGCCGCTCCGCGTGGCTCACCTGCCGCCGAGTCCCGCCTCCTCCAGATCCAGGTCCCGCTGGAGTCGGCGGCGGGTGGTGTCGCTGATCCGGTGGTCGTCGTAGAGCCGGCGCAGTTCCGTCTCCTGGACGGCGATGACCTCGTGACGTACCTCCCGGTAGACGGCGAGGTCCGACCCGGGGCGGCCGTCGTCCGGGCCTTCGGGGTGCTGGATGCGGGCTTCCAGGCCGCGGCGGATCCGGTCGAGCACGTGGCCGGGGATGGTCTCGAGGTCGGTGAGGTGGTCGAGGTGAGTGATTCCGGCGCGGGCGATGGTGTCGCGGGCCTCGGCCTCCTCCCGGGCGGTGTGCGCGGGCTCGAGGGCCAGGCCCGAGCGGTTCACCACGGGGGCGAGGCTCAGGCCCTGGACCACCAGGGTGAACACCACGACGGCCGTGGTGAGGACCAGCACCAGCGGGCGTCCGGCCAGTGCGGTCCCGTCCTCCGCAATGAGCGGGATCGACAGCGCGGCGGCGAGCGGCATCACCCCCCGCGTGCCGGCCCAGGTCACCACGGCGGCCACCCGCCAGGACGGCCGGCCGCCGGTCGGCCGGACCGCGGCCGACATCGGGAGCATCCAAAGGACGCGCAGGCCGATCAGTGCCGCGGAGATCGCGAGTGCCTGCACCGGCCACCAGCCGGCGCCGGCAGGCAGTTCGCCCACCAGGGTGGGCAGCTCGAGGCCCACGATGCTGAAGACCACACTCTCCAGCAGGAAGACGACCACGGCGTACACGGCGTGCAACTGGAGGCGGATCCGGGCGTCACTGAACCGGTGGCCGGAGCGTCCGAGTAGTACTCCGGCCACCACGACGGCGGTGACGCCGGAGCTGTGCGCGGACTCGGCGAGTACATAGGCCCCGTACGGTGTCACCAGGGCGATGACGGTCTCCAGTACCGGGTCCACGGTGCGGCGGCGGATCAGGGCCACGACGCCGGCGACCGCGGCGCCGACCGCGATTCCGCCGCCGGCCAGCAGCAGGAACTGCCCGCCCGCCGCCTGCCAGCTCACCGCGGCCGAAGCCACCGCGACCGTGACCGCGACCCGGAAGAGCACCAGTGAGGTGGCGTCGTTGAACAGGCTCTCCGCCTGTACCAGGACCTGCACCCGTCCCGGGAGCGCCAGCCGGCGGCCGAGCGCGGTCACCGCGACCGGGTCGGTGCTGGCCAGCACCGCGCCGAGGACGAAGGCCATCGGCGCCGAAAGCGGCGTGACCGCCACGGCCAGGGCGCCGACGGCCGCGGCCGAGGCCAGCACCAGGCCGAAGGCCAGCACCGTCACCGGGCGCCACACCGACCGCAGATCCCGCAGCGAGAGCTCCTCGGCCGAGGCGTACAGCAGCGGCGGGAGGACCACAAGGCCGATGGTCTCCGGTGCGATGCGCAGTGCCGGCGTTCCAGGTATCAGGGCCACCGCGAGACCTGCCAGCACGAGCAGTGAGGGCGCCGGGATCCGCCACCGCCGGGCGCCGGTGGCCACCGCCGTCGCGAGCACCACGAGAAGGAGGACGGTACCCACCGCACGCATCTGTCGAACCCCGGATCCACTGACCGGGGGCGCTGCTGCCGGCCGCCGCAGTCCGTCCCCCGCGCCGACCAGACTTCCCGGCACACCTTCGCGCAGTTTACCAACCGGTGGACGCCACGGCCTGAGGTTCCCCCCGGGTCTTGGACAGCTTCTGCGCGCGACTCGCCCGACGCCGGGACTCCGCGACCGCCCGCGACTTCCTCAGCTCCTACGCCGGCTGATCCACCCGAAGGCCCACAGCGGGATCCTCGATGTACCAACGGCAGACCCCCAGCCCACGGCCGGCCCGCCCCAAGCGGCCCGGCCCCAACGCAAGGGCCGCCATGTCCACCCCAACCACACCCGCGCCCGGACCCGCCACCCCCGGTGACCTCCAGACCGCCCGAGACAAGCACCGCCGCAGCGCCGCCGACGAGACCCTCGGCCCTTCCGCCCGCCGCCACCACGAGCACGCCACCTGCGGCTACGACTGGGCCCTGCAGGCAATCGACACCGACCCGGAGGCCGTGCACCGCCACATGGGCTACGCCGCGGCCTACGCCGAGCAGGCCCGCCACCACGCCGTCTCCAGCCGCCGATGGACCCTCGTCCTGCCCAGCCCCTTCTGCGAGTGGCTGACCCGCAGTGGACGACTCCCGGACGACTGCACCGGCAACGAGGCGGACGACCGACTGCTGCTCGCCCACCGCGCCGGCATCACCCACCGCATCGGCCCAGAGGGCGGCTGGACCCGCACGATCCCCGCCCACGACGCCCTCGCGATGTGGCGCCTCACCAGCCTTGCCCAGCGGTTCTTCCACCTCTGCACGCCCGGGACCAAGCACACCTCGGCCGGGGCCCGCGCCGCGAAGGCCCTCGCCGAACGCCTCGGAGACCTTGCCCGACGCCAGCTCGGCGCTGCAAGCTGACTACCCCGGCCGCGCCGCCAACGACCAGACCGACCCCACCCCGGATCCCGAGCACACCCATGCCTGCCAAGATGCTGCTCATCATCCCGCCTCCCACACTCGTGCCCTACCAGCGCACCATCCCCGCAAGCCCTACCCGGAAGTCGGCAGAATCGAGTTCGAGCGCGATACCACCGGCGCCGTCCGCGTCCAGGCCCTGTGGCCTGAGACCCGCACCACGCTCCTGCGGCGAGCGCCTGTCGAGCCGAGACCACCTGTGGACCCACGACATAGAAGCACTCCTCGCGCCAGCCTTGAACGCGAGCGCCCTGTCAGTCGCCCCTTTCGGCAGCTACAGCCCGGTCCGCTACCTGCTTCGCTTGCCACCTGATGACACACCAGCACCTTCTTCACCGGCTGGGGCTGCTTCTGAAAGCGGCCAGCGGAGCGGCGTTCCGAGCTGGGGGCTCCGGCCGGTCCTGCTTCCCCGGGGGCGGGCGCGGACATGGGCAGGACCCACTGCCACGACGTGGTGCTGTTCTCCGAGGGCAGGAAAGTGCCTGTGCGGCCTGCCGTGGCTGTCAGATGTCGGAGTAGCTGAAGTCTCCGACCGTCCAGCTGCTGATGTCTTCGATCGCGATGCGGTACATGCCGCCGGTGTGCGGCAGCGCGAAGTCGCCCTGCAGGATCTTCGCCCGGTGGAGGTGGAGATGGGTGGGCCGTGTGGGCGGGTCATCGGCGGGCGGGGCGAAGAGGGCGGCGAACGGCTTCAGGTGCTCCGATGCCTGGAGGACCTCCGCCACCCGCTCCCACCACAGGGTCACCGGCGCGAGCCTGCCGGTGATCACCGCTCCGGGAACCACCACGGTCAGGGACATCTGGTTGCTGTGCTCGGACTCGACCATCGCGGCGATGTCGACGAGCAGCCCGTCAGGGTTCGACATGAACCCCAGGATAGGACACGGCCTCCGGCGCACACCTGTCTGGGGCGGCGGCCATGACAGACACGGGCCTTGCGCCGGCTGCTACGCGGCGGCGGCCTGGCGCGTGGGTCGGCTGCGCCGCGGCGCGGGGCAGGTGGAAGCAGCCGCGGGGTCCTGGGTGGCGCCGGGATCGTGCGGTCCGGCGGTCACGATCAGGTCGGTTCCGAGGGCGATGACGGTGAAGCCCGCTGCGCGGAGGATTTCCGACATGGCCAGCATGAGCGCGCTGCGGATTCCGCGGAACTCGGTGCGCCCGGCGGCGTCGGCGGGATGCGGACGAGCCTGGAGGGTGGGGCCGATCAGGTCCTGGCCCGGACTCCATCTCAGTACCAGGCCGGTTCCCGGACGGTGCCGGGCGGAGAGCCCGGCGGCCTGGGGCGATGCCGGTTCGAACCCTCGGCGGGAGAGCACTGCGCAGACGGACTCAAACAGATGTTTGTCATCCACACGCCGAGTTTACCGCCTGCCCAGCCCATGGCGGGCCATCGATGACGGCTCGTCACGTGCCTTGCCGGTCATCGTCGGTGCCGCCCCATAGGTGGAGTGGCGGGTGCCCGTTCGATCCGGGAGAGGGCGCACGGCCGGCTCCGCGTCGCGCGTCCCCTCCCGGGCCCAGAGCCGCGTTGGTCCTGGGTCAGAGCTTGAACATCGCGGCGTAGGGCTGGGTGATGCGTTCGCGTCGCGATCCGAAGTCGACGAGTACCGCGATGTCGCTGTCGCCTTCGACTCCGATGGCCCGGCCGAGGCCGTACGTGTCGTGGGTGACGCGGTCGCCGACGGCGAAGTGCTTGCGCGGCGCTTCGATCCGGGCCTTGAAGGGGCTGGTGGGCAGGGCGCGGCGGACTGCTACAGATTTCGGCATTCCTTGCAGTATGCGCCGAAAATCGCGGGAGTGGGGATTTTTCGGCGCATTCGTCTTCTGGACTGTGGCAGGCGTTTCGTGCATACCGTCCGCAGTGAGCCTTTTCAGGGCAGGCCCCGATCGGGTGATGGCCGTGCGGTCGGCATGAGGGCAGAACGAACGAGGCTCCCGGGCGGGTGAGCGAGATGTCTCACGTCTCAAGCAACCAGCCAGGGGGCCTCGTTGGTCACCTGTGCTGGCGCGCTTGACCTGCCGCACGCGCTCGTCGAGTGGGTCACGATGCTGATCGTCACTCGGGAGGGTGACCGGCGGTGCAAGCTCCGACCCTCCCAGCGGGCGCTGGTCGCGCTGGTGTATCTGCGCAGGCACGACACCGTCGCCCAGATCGCGGCCGGCTTCCGGATCAGCGTCGGCACCGCGCACGCCTACGTGCACCAGGTCACCGACCTCCTCGCCCGCAAGGCACCGGGCCTGACCCGGGCCCTGCGCGAGGCTGACGCGGAGTACGGGCGATCAAGAACGCCCGCGAGATGGCCCTGCTGCCGTACACCTCGACCACCCGAATGGCCGCCGCGCCGCAGCTCGTCCCGATCACCGTCGACGGACGCGAGCAGCTCGTCCCCCGCCAGGTGGTCCGCGCCTACGAGCGCGGACTGATCAGGCTCTGAACAAGGACGGGGCCGCAGCCTACGCGCTGCGGCCCCGACTGTTCGCGGGTCAGGAGATGTTGAGGGTGGTGCCGTCGATCACGAAGCTGGTCTGCAGGGAGCTGTCCTCGGTGCCGGTGAACTTGACGGTGACACTCTGGCCGGCGAAGGCGGAGACCGCGTAGCTGCGCAGCGTGTAGCAGGCGGCGGCGTTGGCGTTGCCGAGGCCGGCCAGGGCGGTGGAGTCGGCCTGGACGGTCAGCTTGTCGTAGGCGGTCGAGCCGGACTCGGCCGTGTCGATGTGCAGGTAGACGCTGAGGGTGGCGTGGCAGCCGGCCGGGATGGTGACCGACTGGGAGAGCGTGTCGGTGTGGGTGGAGCCGTAGCCGTTCCGCCAGCCCACGGACAACGGGACAGGTGAGCAGCGCCACCCCACTGACATGACAGACGAACAGTGGGCCGTTGTTATCGGTAAGTCAGGCTATTGGTACTTGCGGAATGGGGACCTTGCTGATCGTCTCCGGTACCAGCGAGGGCCCGGCACGGCCGACGGAACCGCCGGCCTGGTGGATGCCCCGCTCAGATCAGCAGGTCGAAGAGTTCGAAGGCCTCATCCCACTGCTCCGTGGAGGGGCGGCGGGTGTCGCGGGCGATGGTTTTGAGGGCGCGGGCGAGGGCGACACTGAGGCCGCCGGCCAGGACGGGCAGCCGCTGCTGGGTGTCCTCGGCGGCCTCCATGCCGAGGGCGGGGCGGGCTGCGAGCTGGTCGAGCAGCGGGCGTAGTTCGATGCCCTCCTCCAGCTTTTTGAAAGTGTGAATACTCTCCTGCAGGCCTTTGGTGACGGGGAGGTCCTGCGGCTCGATGATGTCCCGGTCGTTGGCCTTGGCATTGGCCATTCCGATGAGACAGAGGTCGTAGAGCTTGGCGTCCACGAAATCGTTGTAGCGCTTGAGGTCGTTCTTGTTGACATCGAGTCCGGCGGCTGCGCGGAAGAAGCGCTCGAACTTGGGGATACCCATGACGGGCATGGCATTTCACCTTCTCGCGTCGATGGCCATGGCGCCCTCGCCTACTGCGGAGGCCACCCGCTTGACCGAGCCGCTGCGGACGTCGCCGACGGCGAAGACCCCGGGCAGACCGGTCTCCAGGGCGAGTGGGGCGCGGCCCAGGGGCTTCCAGAGGTCCGCTGCCAGATGGTCCACGTCCTGCCCGGTCGGAATGAAGCCGCGTCTGTCCAGGGTGACGGCGGCGGCGAGCCAGGAGGTGGCGGGGCGCGCGCCGATGAAGATGAACAGGGCACGGGCCGCCAGCACCTCCTGCTCGCGGGTGCGGTTGTCCTGGACGACGAGGGCTTCCACCCGGTCCTCGCCGGTGACCTCTTGGGTATCCGGCCGCCGAAGGTGGTCCACGAGTTCATCAGGTGAGCTCACCCCGTCGGGGCGGGCGAGCCGCTCGCCCCGGCGCGGGCCGCCGCCCTGACGTCAGCGACAACGGTGGCGTGGTCCTTCTGGCAGCCGGTCCGGGACTGGTGCAGGAGCGCGTTGACGGCGGTGTCAGGCCGGGTGGATGAGGCGGCTCTCGTAGGCGAAGATCACGGCCTGGATCCGGTCGCGGAGTTCGAGCTTGTGCAGGATCCGCCCCAGGTGGGACTTCACGGTCGCCTCCGCGAGGTACAGGGCGGCCGCGATCTCGGTGTTGGACAGGCCGCGGCCCACCTGGACGAGCACCTCGCGTTCACGGGCGCTGAGCCGGCCCAGCCGCTCGTCGCGGGCGGCGCCGCTGCCGTCGGGGATGTGCGGGCGGAAGCTCTCCAGCAGGCGGCGGGTGATCCGCGGGGAGACCACCGCGTCGCCCGCGGAGACGCTGCGTATCGCGGTGAGCAACTCCTCGGGCCTGGTGTTCTTCAGCAGGAAGCCCGAGGCTCCGGCGTTGAGTCCGGCGAAGGCGTACTCGTCCAGGTCGAAGGTGGTGAGGATCAGCACTCTGCTCCGCGGGGCGACCTCGACGACCTGCCGGGTCGCCTCGATCCCGTCGGTCCCGGGCATCCGGACGTCCATGAGGACGACATCGGGGCGCAGCTCCCGGGCGAGGCGGACGGCCTCGGCGCCGTCCGCGGCTTCGCCGACCGGTGCCATGTCGGGTTGGGCCTCCAGGACCGTGCTGAAGGCCATCCGGAGGAGTGCTTCGTCGTCGGCGATCAGGATCCGGATCGTCATGCGGACGCCGCTCCGTCGCCGTCAAGGAGGAGGCGGGTACGGACCGCCCAGCCGCCGCCCGGAAGCGGTCCGGCCTGCAACGTCCCCCCGTAGGCGGCCGAGCGCTCGCGCATGCCGGGGATGCCGTGGCCGGACGGTGCGGCGGCGGGAAGCGGTGGGCAGGGGCCGCTGTCGGTGACGTCCACGGTGACGGTCCCGGTCGTGCACCGGATCCGGACCTTCGCGTGGGTGCCGGTGGGTGTGTGCTTGAGGGTGTTGGTCAAGGCTTCCTGTACCAGGCGGTAGACGGTGAGTTGTGCGGTGGCGGGGATGTGGGTGTGGCCGCCCTGGACCTCGACGCCGGTCGGCAGCCCGGCGGCGCACATCTGGTCGGCGAGGGCCTCCAGTTGGGCGATGCCGGGCAGCGGGTGGCGCTCCGCGTCCGGTTCGTCGGTCCGCAGGATGCCCAACGAGCGCCGCATGTCGGTCAGGGCCTGCCGCCCCGTCTCGGCGACCTGGAGCATCGCGGTGGTGGTCCGCTCGGGCGAGCGGTGCTGCGCGTAGACGGCGGCGTCGGTGAGCGCGACCATGACGGACAGGTTGTGGGTGACGATGTCGTGCATCTCCCGGGTGATACGGGTCCGTTCCTCGGCGACGGCCAGCCGCGCCCGCTGTTCCCGTTCCTGCTCCAGGCGGGCGGCCCGTTCCTCCAGGGCCGCGAGGTAGGCGCGGGTGGTCCGTACGTTCACCCCGAGGACGGCGGCGGCGACGACCAGCGCGCTGACCGCGACGAAGGGGGTCAGGAACGCGCCGTCCGTCGCCCAGCGCAGGCAGGCCAGCAGGGCCCCCGCCTCCACGACGGCGCCGGCGACGAGCGTGCCGCGCCGGCCCGAGTTCGCCGCCACCGTGTAGAGCGCCACCAGCAGGGCGATGTCCGCCGGCAGTTGGACGTCCATCAGCCACTGGACGAAGGCGGCGGCCGCCACGGCGCCGAACACGGTGAGCGGGGCCCGGCGCCGCCACAGCAGGGGAAGTGCCAGGGCGGCGGTGAGGGCCACGCGCACCGGCAGCTCCTGGGGCGCGTAGGTGGTCACCACGTCGAGGAGCAGCAGCGTCGGCAGCAGCGAGTCCCGCACCACGGGCGGCAGTCGGGAGGCCGCCGTCGCCCACCGCACCCGCACCTCGTCCCGGTGGCGTACCCGGTCGGCAGTGCCGGGTTCCGCGGCCGCCTCGGTCATCGCTCGTCCCTGTCGATTCGGCATCATGGTGGCCCCGGCCGGGGCTGCCACCGCGTACCGCCGGATCCGGGTCGGGTACGGGAAATGTACGCCTCGCGCTGCCCGGCACGTAGCGCGGTGCTGTCACGGTAGGCCGTGCGCCCCACGCGGCACATGAGTCCACGGTCTGATGTCACCGCGCCGGGATACGCCCGCAGGAGGAGCCCCGCTACCTCCCGTGGTCGCAAGGCGGCCGGCGATCGGGTGGGCTCGATTGCTGCTGCGGTCGCAGCGGGCCCGCCGCGGATTGCGACCCCGGTCGCACCCGGTGGCGACCCGGGATCGATGTGGCGGCGCGGGCCCGGCGCCGAGGATGGCCGGGTGACCGAGATCATCGAAGGACCGACCATGTCCCCCCTGGAAATCCTCGCGCTGCTGGGCGCCGTCGTCCTGGTGGTGGCGCGCTGGCTTCCCCCCGCCGCCCGCCCGCGCGTGACGATCGCGGCGGGGGCGGTTCTGCTGCTGTCCGCGATCGCGCTGGGTGTGGCGGGGATCCGCTGGCAGATGCTGCCGGTCCTGGCGGGCGGCGCCTTCGCGTTGCCGTTCGCCCTCTTCCCCCTGCTGCGACGCCGTACCGGCCGGCCGGTGTGGCGGGCCCGCTGGTGGCTGGCGTTGCCGGGATCGGTGGCCTGCGTCGGTCTGATCGCCACGGGCCCGGTGGCCGCCTGGGCCTTTCCCGTCCCCGTCTTCCCCGAGCCGTCGGGCGACTTCGCGGTCGGCACCCGGGTGGTGCAGTGGACCGACCCGCTCCGCCCCGAGACCTTCACGGCCGATCCGGACGACCGGCGCACGGTCGTGGTCCAACTCTGGTACCCCGCGCAGCGGAGCCCCGCAGGCGTGCAGCGGGCCCAGTACCTCGGACGCACGGAGCACGAGGCGCGCACCGTCTCCGACGCCCTCGCCCGCGGGGTCGGCCTGCCGGGCTTCCTGGTCGACGGCGTGCCGCGGGCCCGCAGCCACTCGGTCTTCAACGCCCCGGTGGACGGCTGCGGGGGACGGTTCCCCGTCGTGCTGTTCTCCCCCGGGTCGGGCGGAGTGCGCACCCAGAACACCGCCTGGGCGGAGGAACTGGCCAGCCACGGCTATCTGGTCGCCGCCCTCGACCATCCGTACGACTCCGCCGCCGTCGTCCTCGCCGACGGCCGGACGGTCACCTCCGAGACCTCCTCCAGCGGCGACCGGGACAAGGACGAAGAGCTGGCGGCCGGTTGGACCGCGGTCCGAGCCGCCGACCTCGGCTTCGTCCTCACCCAGCTGGACGCTCTGGACCGGGGTGAGCCCGCCGACCCGCTGAGCGGGCGCCTGGACACCGGCCGGGTCGCGGTGACCGGTCACTCCCTGGGGGGCGCCGCCGCCCTGCAGGCGGCCCGGCAGGACCGCCGGTTCGACGCCGTCGTCGATCTGGACGGCTACCCCCACGGCCCCACCTCGCCCGCCCTCGACCGGCCGGCGCTCGCGCTCACCCAGGCCGTCACCCCGGCGACCGACCCGCGCTACCTGCCCCGCCTCACCGAGGCGCTCGACTCCAGCACCGCGACGAGCTACCGGATCACCATCCCCGGCGCCGCCCATCTCACGTTCATGGACGGCCCGCTGTACCTGCCGCCGGTGCCCTCGATAGTCGGCTCGCTGGGCCGCACCGAGAGCCCGCGCGTCGTCGCCGCAGCCACCCTCGCCTTCCTGGAGGCCACGCTGCGGGACAAGCCCGGCGACCTGGCCGGCGTCCTGCCGGCCTACGGCGAGCTCAGCGTCCACCGCCCGGGCGACCGCCACTGATCGGCCGTTCCGGGGCGGGCGGGCGACGCTCCCGCACGGAGGTGCCCTCCGGCCAAGTGGCCGGAGGGCACCGGGGCGTTGGTGCCGGGTGGGCGGTGGGTCAGGTGGTGATGGTGGCGACGGGTTCGAGGCCGTAGGTGCGGGCGTACCCGTTCTCGGTACCGACGAGGAGCTCGACGATCTCGAAGTAGCGGTCCCAGAACGGGGTTTCGCGCAGTGCGTCGATGAGGAGCTGGTAGGCGTGGTGGTCGTCGGCCTCCCACACCCAGACGTCGGTGACACGGGTGGAGTAGAACTCGGTGTCGTAGAAGCGTGACCGGACGCCGGTGGTCCGGGCCTTGATGACGGGCAACACCTGGGTGGTGAAGGCGTCGACGCGTTCCTGGACGGTCAGGGCGAGCCACTCGGGGGTGGTCTTGACGAGCATGAACGCCGTGACCGGTGGCTCGGTCGTTTCAGCGGACATCAGGTGCCTCCAAGAGGGCGGGTGACGGGCTTTCGGTGGTGGGCCTTCAGGAGCGGACGGCGGGCTTGAGGGTCCGGGCGCACCACTGCTCGAAGCCGGTGCGGGCGGCGGTGTCCGGGGTGCGGGCGACGCCGGCGTCCAGGCCCTGGTCCTTGGCCCGCTTCATGTCGACGATGCCCTGGACGAATTCCTCGTCGAGGCCGTAGCCGACGAGGGTGGTGTACAGCTCGTCGAGCGGCTGGCGCTCGTAGCGGACGGGGCGGCCGAGCTGTTCGGTCATGATCCGGGCCAGATCGTTGGGGGACAGGTCCTGCGGCCCGACGACCGGGACGCTGCCGGTGCCGGTCCACGAGCGGTCCAGCAGCAGGTCGGCGGCCACGGCCGCGATGTCGGCGGTGGCGACCAGCGGGGCCTTGCGGTCGGCGTCGACGGAGTCGGTGAAGACGCCCTTCTCGCGGATCGAGTCGGCCTCCTCCAGGAGGTTCTCGAAGAACGACGGGTTGGCCAGGGCCCGGTAGGCGACGCCGCTGCCGGCGATGAGGTCGTCCAGGGCGAGGGAGGTGGTGACGAGACCGGCCCGGTCGGCGAGCGGGGTGCCGCGGCCGAGCGCGGAGACGCCGACGACATGGCCCACGCCGTGGGCGGCGAGCGCCCTGACGGCGGGTCCGCTGAAGGCGAGGTAGGCGTCCTGCGGGGTCAGCGAGGCGTCCGGGGGGACCAGCCAGAAGACGGCGTCCGCCCCCTCGAAGGCCCGGTCGACGACCTCGGCGTCCCCGTGCGAGCCGACGATCACCTCGACCTGCCCGCGCGCCGCGTCCGGCAGCCGGGCGGGGTCGCGCACGATCACGCGCAGTTCCTCGCCCGCGGCGGGGCCGGACTCCAGGAGTCGGGAGAGCAGGGAACGGCCGATGTTCCCGGTGGGAGCAGTAATGACGATCATGAAAACCTCGCAGGTCGTGCTGTTCGGTACGCCCCTCATCCTGCTGAGGACCTCGGTGATGCCACAATGGGAACTTCAGCACGGAATCATTGACAGAAATGGAATGATGCTGGTGAACAGCCCGGATCCGGCCCTCGACGCCAATCTCGCCGTCGCGTTGGACGCCCTGCTGGCCGAGCACAGCGTCACCCGGGCCGCCGCCCGCCTGCACACCTCGCCCGCCGCCATGAGCCGCACGCTCGCCCGCCTGCGCCGCACCCTGCAGGATCCGCTGCTGGTCCGGGCCGGGCAGACCATGGTCCCCACCCCGCGCGCCCAGGCCCTGCGCGAGGAGGCCGCAGCCGTGGTGCAGCGCCTCGGGGCCCTGCTCAGCCCCGAGGCCGGCGTCGACCCGGCCACCCTGCGCAGCACCTTCACCCTCCAGACCGCCGACCTGGTCGGTGCCGCACTGGCCCCGGGCCTGCTGCGCCTGGCCGAGCAGGAGGCGCCGGGGGTCTCGTTCCGGCTCCTGGCCGAGGAGTTGGAGGCCGGCCCCGCCCTGCGCGACGGCCGGATCGACCTGGAGGTCGGGTCCATCGACCATGTGGACCCCGAGACCAGGGTCGAGGAGCTGGTCACCCTCCGCATGATGGCGGCCGTCCGGCCCGGCCATCCGCTGACCGAAGGACCCCTGACCCCGGCCCGGCTCGCCGCCGCCCACCATGTCGCGGTCAGCCGCCGCGGCCGGTTCACCGGCCCCCTCGACGCCGCCCTGGCCGAGCAGAACCTTCAGCGGCGGGTCAGCATCGTCCTCCCCGGCCACCTGGCCGCCATGGCCCTCGCCGCTCGCAGCGACATCGTCTGCCTGGTGCCGGCCGCACTCCCCGGCGCCGCCCCCTCGCCCCTCACCGGCGACGCCGTCGCCCTCGGACTGCACCTCCTGGACATCCCGCTGGCCATGCCGCCCGTGACCATCGGCATGGCCTGGCACCCCCGCCACGCGGCCGACCGGGGCCACCACTGGCTCCGCAACGCCATCCGCCGAACCCTCCGCACCTCCGGGAGCCCGGCCACCTGATCAGTCGTCGGAGCCGGTCGAGCCGGTCGAGCCGGCCGGGTCGGCCTGCAGGACGAAGAACAGGAAGCACAGGAAGCGCGGCTCGGCCGCTACCTCGGGAAACAGCTCGCGGGCGGCCGGATCGGGCTCCGGCTCGCTGATGACCGTGATCCGGAAACCTGCCGCGGTGAAGGCCTCGACCATCGCGTGCAGCGGCCTGTGCCAGAGACCGATCAGGGCGCTCTGCCCGCCCATGGTCCACTCTTCGGTCCAGTTGGTGGTGTCGAAGTAGTTGTACTCGGCCTCGCGGCCGGCCTGGCGGTGCATGAGGCTGACGACGAAGGGATGGTCGACGGACGCGATCAGCCGGCCGCCGGGTTTGAGGACGCGTCGCAGCTCGGCCAGCGCCGGCCCCCAGTCCTCCAGGTAGTGCAGCACCAGGGAGGCGACCACGTCGTCGAACGTGCCGTCGGGGTAGGGCAGCGGGCCGCCCAGGTCGACCACCCGCAGGTCCGCACCCTCGCCGAGCCGCCGCCGGGCCAGCGCCAGCATTCCGGTACTCGCGTCGAAGCCGCTCACGACGGCGCCACGGTCGCGCAGCGCCGCGAACAGGGGCCCGGAGCCGCAGCCGGCGTCGAGGATCCGCCGGCCGGCCACGTCTCCGGCGAGGGCCAGCATCGCGGGCCGCTCGTAGTGGCCGTTGACGAGGTTGGTCTCGTTCTCCGCCGAGTACCCCTCGGCGAAGCTGTTGTAGTCGTTGACCCTCGGCGGGCCCGCAGTCACCTCGGACGCCGTGGTGGAGCCGGCGGAGCTCGCGTGCTCCTGCTGCTCGTCGGAAGTCATGGTGCGAGAGACGTGCGCCGCACCGGGTCGGTTCCTGCCGGGGCGCCGCTCGGGGGTCCACGACGCCTGCCGCGACCGAAGTGACCGCATGGCAAACAGATCTCTGGACACAATTGGTTTGCCATGCAAACCTTCTGACATGACGACACATCCCGTCCCGTCCCCGAGCGATCCCCGCCACCTCCTGGCGATGAAGCGGGCCCTTGTCAACCAGGTCCGCCGCGAGCAGCGCGGCGCGTGGTTCCCCCTCCTCGTCTTCGCCGTCGTGCGAGTCGCCGCGGCGCCGGTGGTCCGGTACGGCCAGGGCGACCCCGACGCCCGCGACCTGCCGCCGGCGATGTGGTACTGGCCGGTGGCGCTGCTGCTCGCCTATGCCGCGATCGGCTGGTTCTACCTGCGCCGTTCCGACCGGCGCGGGCTGGGCACGCGGGTCGGGCCGTACCTGGCACTGGGGATCGCCCTGGTCGTGCTCATCACCGTCTACGTGTCGTTGACGGCCCTGTACCCGGAGTTCCCCACTGGTCTTCGCGGACCGTCGCCCGTCGTCCTGTTCTTCGACACGGTGGTGAGCCCGGCCGGCACGATCGGCCTGGCGCTCCTGCTGCTCGCCCGGATCGAGCGCAGCTGGCCGCTGCTCGCGATCGCCTGCGCGTACCTGGCCGTCATGCTCGGCTCCGGCGGCCAGCCCGGCCCGTCACCGTGGGGCTTCCTCCCGAGCCTCCTGCTCGGTGGCGGTGTGCTGCTGTTCGGCGCTGTCGGCCTCGCCCTGCTGCAACGGGTCCAGGGGCGGTCGGCCGGATGACCGACCACCCCACCAGCGGCCTCGACGACGTCGTGCACCAACGGGTCCGCCTGGGCATCCTCGCGGTGGCCAAGCAGGCCCGGCGGGTGGAGTTCACGTTCCTGCGCGGCACGCTCGCTCTGACCGCCGGCAATCTGTCCCAGCACCTCGGGGTCCTGGAGAAGGCGGGTCTGGTCACGATCGACAAGGGCTACGAGGGGAAACGGGCCCGCACCTGGATCCAGCTCACCAAGGCGGGCAAGAAGGCCCTGCACGACGAGATCGCGACCCTCAAGACCCTGATCCACCAGCTCGAAGGACCGGAAGAGGAGGACGGGGGAGTCGACCCCGGCGCCGCGGCCGCTCCCGCACCGGGCTGATCCCCTCTCAGGGACTCTCCGCCGCAGCGCAGTTACGGCGGAGCCGTCTCAGCGGAACGCGGCGACATTGCGGGCGGCCCAGTCGGCGAACGGGCGCGGGGCGCGGCCGAGCACCCGCTGGATGTCCGGGCTGATTCGCAGCTCCGCCGGGTTCGGGGCACCGAGGATGGTCAGGGTGTCCTCGGCGAGCTCCGCCGGCATGCTCCGGGCCATGGCGGCCTTGGCCTCGTCGCGGGTGAGGTCGCGGAACCGCACCGGCGAGCCCAGCGCGGCGGCGATGGCCGCCGCCTGCTGGCGCGGCGTGATCACCTCCGGGCCGGTCAGCTCGTACACGCCGCCGGTGTGCCGGTCCTCCAGCAGGCAGGCCGCCGCGACCTCGGCGATGTCCGCCGGGTCGACGATCGGCAGCCCGACGTCGCCGAAGGGGGCGGCGACGACCCGCTGCGCGCGGATGGACCCGCTCCACCACAGGGCGTTGGAGGCGAAGCCGCCCGGCCGCAGGATGGTCCACTCCAGGTCGGACCCCCGCAGCGCATCCTCCAGCGCGCGCATCGCGATCCGCGTCGGGCCGAAGGGCCTGGTCGCCACGCCCTGGGTGGAGAGCAGGACGACCCGGCGGACCCCGCCGGCCGCGGCCCGGCCGATGATCTCGGCCGGGCCGGCTCCGATGGCGTGCAAGTCGCCGGACAGCAGCAGGAACAGCGCCTTCGCCCCGGTCAGCGCGGGCGCGAGACCGGCCGGCTCGGCCAGGTCGGCCACCAGGTGGCGGACGCCGTCCGGCACCGCCGCCGGGTGCCGGGACACCGCCGTCACCTGCCGGCCCGCCGCGGCCAACGCCCGCGTCAACGGCCGGCCCACATTCCCGGTAGCCCCGGTCACCACGATCATGATCAGCTCCTTGTCGGATGTCTTCCGTGGCCGCCACGCTAGGAGCCGGGCTAACTCTTGGTAAGGACATACCTCTGGGTAAGCTCAGTACGTGACCGGAAGCGCGCAGCACACAAGGGCCGAGGTAGCAGAGCGGTATGAGGTGTTTCACACCGACTGCCCCGCGCGCGAGGTGGTCGACCACGTCACCAGCAGATGGGGCGTCTGGGTGCTGATCTCCTTGCGGAGCAACGACCTTCGGTTCTACGAGCTGCGCGAGAGCATCCGGGGCATCAGCGAGAAGATGCTCGCCCAGACCCTGCGCGCGCTGGTCCAGGACGGGCTGGTCTGGCGGCAGGTCGAGCCGACGACGCCGCCCCAGGTCACCTACGGGCTGACCGAGTTCGGCCGGGAGGTCGGCGAGTCGCTGGCGGAGCTGTTCGACCGGATCACGCAGCGGCTCTCGCCGCGCGACGCGGGGTAGCGTGCCGGCGGTCGGCCACGACAGCGCATCCGACGTGACCGGGCATCCCGTGGACCCACGACCTGGTCCGGCCGGTCGCCGGGGCCGGTCGTAAGCTGTGGGGTCTTCGAACAGTGGGGAGCTGTGGCCATGGGTGGCTGGATATGGGCGGTGATTCCCGCCGTGCTGGTCGGCGGGGGGTGGGTCGGCGACAGTGTCCGAGGGGCGCTGAAGACGCGTCACGAGCGGAAGCTGGACCTGCAGCAGGCCGCTGAACGGCGGCAGCTCGCGCTCGACGCGGCGCACCGTCCGCCGGAGCCCGTCTGTGGCTGCACCCACCACCTGGCCAAGCACGACAAGCAGGGCAAGTGCCACGAGGTGGTCGAGGCACCGACGGCCTGGGACGCCGAGCGCAAGCCGCTGCGGTACGAGCCGCGGCCGTGCAACTGCCAGCAGTACATCGGCCCCGAGCCGCTGGGCACCATCTTCGCGCCGGAGATCGTCGACCCGCGCTGACCCTCCGGCTCCGGCCGTGGTCGGTCTCAGTGCAGGGCGGCGAGCGTGCCGCGGGCCCGTGGGGCCTGGAGCGGGTTGAAGGCCGGGTCGGTGGCGAGGGCCTCGGCGAGGTGGGTGCGGGCGTCGTCGGTGCGGCCGAGGGCGTGCTCGATCTCGCCGAGGTGGTAGTCGAAGAGGGCGTTGTGCCAGCCGTGGGCCCGGGCCCGCCGGGCGAGGCCGAGGGCTTCGGTGTCCGCGCCGGTGCGGTGCAGGGCCCAGGCGAGGGCGTCGGCGACCAGGACGTTCTGCCGGCGGGCCCATTCGGCGCGCAGCAGGCGGACGGCCTCGGCGGGGTCGCCGTGGTCGGCCTGGTACTGGCCGAGGGTCAGGTCGTCGACCACGCCGTTGGCGGTGGCGAGTTGCTGCTCGGCGGTCAGCAGCCGGTACTGCGCCCGGGCCTGGTCGGGGTGGTCGAGGGATTCCTGGAGCTCGCCGAGTTCGAGCAGGTACTGCGGGAGGGGGACGGCGGCGATGGCGGCGGTGTAGTCGCGCACGGCGTCCTCGGCCAGGCCGAGGCCGGCTTCGGCGCGGGCCCGGCCGGCGAGGGCGGGGGTGTAGCCGGGGTTGGTGTCCAGGGCCTGTCGGTAGCCGGTGAGGGCGTCCTGGGTGCGGCCGGAGTTCCGGTCGAGTTCGGCGATCTGGTACCGGCAGAAGGCCTTGTCGGCGGGGTCGTAGGCGCCGTCGAGGGCTTGGCGCAGTGCGGCGCGGGCGTCGTCGGTGCGGCCGTGCTGTTCGAGGTCGTAGGCGGCGCGGGTGAAGGACGCGGTGCCAGGTCTGCGGTCCAGCAGCTGCTGGACCGCCTCGGTGGCGCCCGCGTCGTCGCCGAGCTGGGTCCGGGCGTCGGCCAGCACGGCGTAGGCCGGCCAGTGCGCCGGGGAGGCGGCGACCGCCCGGTCGGCGAAGTCGCGGGCCCGGTCGAAGAGATGGCGGGCGTTGGCGAGCGCGCCCAGGCCGGTGAGGGCGTCGGCATTGGCCTGCGGGGCCAGCGCGAGGGAGCGGTTGAGGGCCTCGTCGGCCTTGGGGTAGTAGGACGGGTCGGCGGTGAGTCGTGCCTGCTCGACGTACTCGGCGCCGAGCCGGGCCCACCCCGCCGCGTCGTCCGGCCGCTGCCGCAGCCGCTGCTGGTCGGCGGAGATCGCCTTGGCCAGCGAACTGTCGCCGGCCGCCGCGGCGCCCGGACGGCGGGCGGCCGCTGTCGACGGGCGCGCTGAGCCCGGCCCGCCCCGGTCGAGCGCGCCGAGTGCCGCGAGGCCGCCGCACAGCGCGATGGTGGTGATCAGCAGCGGCAGGCGGCGCATGAAGGCCTTTCGGTGGAGCGGCGGGCAGGAGCGGCGGCCGTGCGGGTGGCCGGCGGCATGGCACCGGTCACCCGCACGGCGGCGTCGGTCAGTTGGGCTGGTTGACGGCCTTGTCGTACGGCAGCGCGATGTACGGGAAGGTGGTGCCGAACGGCTTGTCGGCGGTGTTGACCTTGTCGCCGGCCGCGAGGGCGGCGATCAGGTGGCCCGGCGTGGCGCCCTCCATGACCTGCAGGGCGATGTCGACCACGTCGTCGGTCAGGCGGCGGCCGTTGGGGAAGCCCTGGAAGTCGCCGTCGAGGACGCCGAGCCGGTCCGGGTTCGGGGTGACCGGGGTGGACATGTTGAGCCGCAGCTCCTCCGCCGGCACGAAGCAGTCGGGGTTGATGTCCTTGTTCAGCAGCTGCGAGTTGAGGTCCACCTGGAAGGGGCCGCCGGTGGCCTTGGCGATCCCGGTGAGGAAGATCTCCTGGAGGTCGGTGCGCGGGGTGGCGGGGGCGGGCAGGCCGTAGATGGCCTGGATCAGCTGCGGTACCTCCGGGTTGAGGACCTTGTCGACCACGGCGGGCTGGTTGTGGTCCTCGGACGGCGGCAGGGAGTTGAAGGCGTCCTTGAGCCCGGCGGGCAGCACGACCTCGTTGACCAGCGGGTTGCCCAGGCGGGAGACCTGGACGAACTTGCCCGACGGGGTGGCCTTGCCGGGGCTGAGCTTGAGGGTCTGCTTCTCGGTGCTGGACCAGACGCCGATGACCGGGTTGCGGGTGGGGTCGCCCTTGTAGGCCAGGCGGCTCTTGGGCACCTGGATGGAGAGCGAGTTGACGTTGTACCCGGCCAGGGTGTTCTGGCCGACCTCGGAGAGGTTGCCGCCGTAGAGCAGGTCGAAGACCCGCAGGTCGAGGAAGAACGGGTCGGCCGCCTGGGTCGCCACCGTCTGCCCACCGCCAGGCAGTTGGACGGTGGCCTGCTGGCGCAGCCCGGCGTAGTTGGGCATCGAGGCCCGGCCGGTGTCGGACGGGGCGGCGGTGCCGTGCTCGACCAGGGTGACCGGGTCGCAGCCGGGGCGCAGCTCCTGGAGCGTGTAGTACTGGCGGAACAGCAGGGTGGGGTCGGTGAGGTTGTTCACGACACCGTTGTTGTAGAGGAAGGTGTTGGTGCCGCGCTGGTCCTCGGTGTGGAAGGTCCAGCGGTAGGTCAGGTCGGGCTTGCCGGTGCCCTGGGAGTCGATGTTGATGTCGTAGTGGGCGCCGTCGGCCCAGGGGTAGAAGTTCGGTCCGCCGTTGGGCTCCTGGAACGGGAGCCAGTTGGCGACGAGGGTGACGGTGTCCTGGTTGTCGGGGCTGGTGAAGGCGTACACGTCGGTGTTGTCGACCTGCGGGTCGGCGGCGATGAGCGGGGCCTCGCGGTGGCTGGAGGCGGTGCTGACACCTGCCCCGGCGCCGAGGATCGCGCTGCTGGCCAGGGCCAGGCTCATGGTGGTGAGGATCGCCGCCGTGCGGGCGGCGGAGCTTCTGCGGGCAGGTCGGTGCGTGACGTTCATGCGGGTGGGGTTCTCGATTCCGTGACGGGGACGATCCCGCCCCGGGCCGGAGCGGCCGCGGGGCGAGGATCCGGCTGCGCAGCCGCACTCGGCACTGTGGACCGGATCCCGTCAGCACTTCGTGAGCGGGGCTGGGGCGGACTGGTCGCCTCACCCCCATGGACCAGCGATGTCACCCGCCCGGGCGCACCGAGCCCGGATCCGGGACGGGGCGCCCCGGTTCCGCTCGACCCCGGCGGAGCCGGTACGGCAGGGAAACCGGCCGGTGGACCAGTAGTCGATCGGCAGTTCTGTCGACGGGAACGGGTGTCCGGAGGCAATGCTCCGGTCGAGTGGCGCGAGCGCCCAAGACGGAGTGGTGCCAATCCGCGGACGCCTGCGGCCCCGGATGGTGTGCGTCGGGCTGACCAGCCCTCGTCCCCCTTCGTCCCCCTTCCCGCCGGGCCGGGCCTCGCCGCCGTGGCAGCCGGCCCCGTCCCCGGAGGCCCAGCGTGGCAGTCCCACGATTCCTCGCCCGGACAGGCACGGCGGTGTCAGGCGCGCTGCTCCTGCTCGGCCTTGCCGCACCCGTCGCCGGCGCCCATCCGTTGGGGAACTTCTCCCTCAACCACTACCTCGGCTTCACCGTCCACCCCGACAGCCTCGAAGTCCTCGCCGTCACCGACGCCGCCGAGATCCCCACCCTCCAGGAGCAGCCGAAGGTCGACCGCAACGGCGACGGCACGGTCGACGACGCCGAGCGCACCACCTGGGCCTCCGACCGGTGCGCGGAGGCCGCGCAGCGCCTTGAGGTGACCACGGATCAGGCCACAACACCGCTGTCCTGGAGTACCGGCTCGGCGCAGTTCAACTACGAGGACGGCGCGGCCGGGCTGCGCACCAGCAGGCTGGAGTGCCGGCTGCGAGCCGGCCTGCGCATCCCGGCCAGCGGCCTCACCCTACGGGTCGCCAGCGGGAGCGACCCGAGCCGGGTGGGGTGGAACGAGATCACCGCCCGCGGCGACGGCACCACCCTCGACCGGTCGGACGTCCCGGCCCGTTCGGTCTCCGAGGAGCTGCGGGACTACCCCCGCGACCTGCTCGACAGCCCCAGCGGCGTCACCCACGCCCAGTTCCGCGCGCGGCCCGGCGGCAGCGGGGGTTCGGCTCCGGGTACGGCCGTCAGGGCGGAGGGTTCCGGGCCCACGGCCTGGCTCGCCGGCCTCGACGCCCGACTCACCGAACTCGGCGCGGCCCGGCGCCTCACCGTCCCGCTCGGCCTGCTCGCCGTGCTGCTCTCGATCGTGCTGGGTGCCGGGCACGCGCTGCTGCCCGGGCACGGCAAGACGGTGATGGCGGCCTACCTGGCGGGCCGCCGCGGCCGCACCCGCGACGCGGTCACCGTGGGGGCCACTGTGACGGTGACCCACACCGCCGGCGTCCTCGTCATCGGCCTGTGCCTGAGCGCGTTCTCCTCGCTGGCCGGCGATCTGCTGCTCGGCTGGCTGGGCGTGCTCAGCGGCGCGCTGGTCGCCGTCGTCGGCGCAGGTCTACTGAGGGACGCGCTCCGGCGGCGCGGCAGCCGTCCGAACACCCCGGCACACCCGCACGGCGAACCGGAGCGGGTACTCGCGCACGCGTCGGCGGCATCGACCGGGCACCACGCCCACGCCCACGACCACCCGCATCCGCACGACCACCACGCGCACGGCGACCACCATCACGATGATGACGCTCACCCTGACGGGCACGGGCACTCGCACGATCACCATCACGACCATGGTCGCCATCACGACCACGATCACGGTCACGAACATGGCCATCGGCACGGCCTGTTCGGAGGCGGCCACCATCAAGGCCCGGCCGTCCCGGGCCGCCGCGGCCTCATCGGTCTCGGCATCGCCGGTGGTCTGGTCCCCAGCCCGTCCGCCCTGGTGGTCCTGCTGGGCGCCGTGGCACTCGGCCGGACACTCTTCGGCGCGGCCCTGGTGGTCGCCTACGGCCTCGGTATGGCCGCCACCCTGACCGCCGTCGGCCTGCTCCTCGTCCGCCTCGGCGACCGGCTCGCGGGCGCGGCGGACGGCCCGATCCTGGGCCGGCTGCACCGAATCGCACCCTACAGCGCCCTGCTGACCGCGCTGCTCATCCTGACCGTGGGAGTGGGGCTGGTCGTGCGCAGCCTCCCCGCCACCCTCTGAACACCAGCCCGTACCGGAGGCCGATCATCGTGACCACCCGCCGTCTGCTGAGTCTGATCCTTCTCGCCGCCCCGCTGCTGGCGGCGTGCGGCGCCGAGCCGGACGGCAGCTTCGACGCCCGGCCCGGCACACCCTCCCCGACCTGCATCCAGCACCAGAGTCAGGACCCGGGCGCCAAGTACACCGGTGGCGAGAAGTCCGATCCGCGATCGGTGCTGGAGATGATGCGCTTCTACACGGCCAACGGCACCAAGGCGTACTGCGACGGCAAGCCACCGACTGCCACCGACCGCCGCTGGACCGAGCTGTACGCCACCCTCGGCGGTGACCCGCGCCACGTGGCGCAGCCGAAGCGGTAGCCGGAGCGGCCGCCCTCAGCCTGTGCTTCCGAGCGCGGTCAGTGCGGCGCGCGCGGCCGGGGCGTGCAGCGGATGGAAGGCGGCGTTGATCGCCAGCGCGGTCTCCAACTCGGTCCGTGCGTCGGCCGGCCGCTCGAGCCGCCGCAGGATCTCGGCGCGGTGGTAGTGGAAGAGGGCGTTGCGCGTCCCGAGGGCCAAGGCCTCGTCGGACTGCTCGAGTGCCTCCTGGTCGCGGCCGTTGACGTGCAGGGCCCAGGCGTAGGCGTCGTGCATCTCGAGGAACGGCCTGGTCCTCAGGCCCTGTTCGGCGATGGCGAGGGCTGCCCCGGGGTCGCCGTGGTCGGCCTCGAACAGCGCCGCGTCGGTGTCCAGGGCCACACCGTTGTCGGTGAACAGCTTCTGTTCGGCGCGGAACACCTGGTACTGCTGCTCCGCCTCGGGGTTGCGGCCCAGGGACTGGAGCAGCTCGCCGAGTTCGAGGACGTACTCGGGTTGGGGGACCTGGCCGACGGCGCGCTGGAGGTCGGCGACGGCGGAGGCGCTGTCGCCGAGGGCGGCTTCGGCCTTGGCCCTGGCCTCCAGGAGGGATGCGGTGCCGGGGGCGCTGCGCAGGCCGGCTTCCGCGTGGGTGAGCGCGGCCTTCGGGTCGCCGTTGTCGAGGGCGAGCTGGCTGAGGTGGTAGCGGGCGAAGGCCTGGTCGGCGGGGCTGTTGGCATCGTCGAGGGCGCGTTTCATGTTCATGGTGGCCGCCGCCGGGTCGCCGCGTAGCTCCCAGGTGTAGGAGGCGCGGGCCAGCGACGGGGTGCCCGGCTTGAGGTCGACCATGCGCTGCACCGCGTCGAACGACTCGGGGTAGCGGCCGAGTTGGGTGTAGGCGTCGGCGAGGGTCCCGTACAGGGTGGAGCTGTCCGGGTTGACGGCGATCGCCCGCCGGGACCAGTCGAGGGCCGCGGTGAAGTCGTGCCGGGCGGCGTCGAGGGCGGCCATGCCGGCCATGGCGGTGAAGTTCTCCGCCGGATCCGTGCTGAGCGATCGGGCGAGGACTTCTTCCGCCTTGGGGTAGTAGGACGGGTCGGCGGTGATCTTGGCCTGCTGGACGTAGGCCAGGCCGAGGGAGGCCATCGCGAGGGCGTCGCCGGGGACCGCTCTGAGGTGCTCCTGCAGGCCGCGGATGTCCGCGCCCAGGCCGACACCGGCTGCGGCACGGTCGGTGTCCGCTCGCGCGGTGGTGGTCCGATCGCCTCCCCGGGGGGAGAGCCCGAGGCCGCCGACGAGGAACAGGCCGACGCCGAGCACGGTGGCCACGGCGGCGGACAGCAGACGGTGGCGTCGGGTCAAGGCGAACTCCGTGAGTGAGCGACGTGGACGGTTGTTCAGGCGCCGGAAGTGCTCGGCATGCTGTCGGCCGAGGTGGCGAAGACCACCAGATTGGACAGGTACTCCTGGCTGGTGCGGTCGTAGGTGCCGCCGCAGGTGATCAGCCGCAGGCTCGGGCCGGGGGTGTCGCCGAAGACGAGGTCGTCGGGGAACTCGTCCTTGGCGTAGCTGCGCAGGGCCTGGACCGTGAAGCGGCCGGAGGTGCCGTCCAGGGCGTCGACCGTGATCGTGTCACCGGGGCGCAGGACGGACAGTCCGGCGAAGACGGCCGGTCCGGTGAGGGAGTCGACGTGGCCGACGATCACCGCGGTGCCCGGGCTCCCGGGGGTCGGCCCCTGGCTCCACCAGCCGGCGACCGCTGGGTCGCCCGGCGTACCGAGGTGTCCGTCGCCCTGGACCTGCAGGTCCGTCAGAGCGCTGTCCACCCCGATCCGGGGTATCCGTATCCGCACCGGCGGCGCCGCCCGACCCAGCGACGGGGTGCCCGCGGCGCCGCGGTCGGCCGCTCCGGCCGACTGCCCGGGTATGTCCCCGATGTCCTGGACAGCGGCCGGCCCCGGGCTCCGGTGCGAGGTCGCGAGGCTCACCGTTGCGGCCCCGGTCAGAGCCAGACCGAGCACCAGCACCACGGTCGCGGCCGTCACGCGGCCGGCCTGCTGTGCGTGCCGCGGTCGCCGGCCCCCCGGGAGGAGGGACCGGCGACCGGTACGAGGCGCACGGATCACTGCTGGGCGCCGTGCCGGCGGCGCAGCGCGAGGACCGCCGCGCCGGTGAGCAGGATGCCGCCGCCGAGCGCGGTGGCGCCGGCGATCGGGAAGTTGCTCAGGGAGAGGCCGCCGAGGCCGGCGGCGACGCCGCCTGCGGGGTTGTCCGAGACAGCCTGGTTGACGGCGGCGGTGTTCGGCAGCGCGACGTACGGGAAGGTCTTGCCGAAGGCGTGGTCGTTGGCGTTCACGCCGTCACCGGCGGCCAGGGCAGGCACGATCGTGCCGGTCAGGGCCGCGCCCTCCAGGGCCTGGAGCTCGATGTCGACGACATCGTCGGCCAGGCGGCGGCCGTTGGGGAAGCCGGCCAGGTCCTGGGCGAGGACACCGAGGCGGTTGGGGGATGCCGAGGGCGGGACGGACATGTTGAGGCGCAGTTCCTCGCCGGGCAGGAACTTGTCCTTGCTCACGTCGGCGTTCAGCTGCTGGGAGTTGAGGTCGGCCTGGATGGGGCCGCAGGCCTTGCAGATGCCGGTGAGGAAGATCTCCACCAGGTCGTTGCGCGGGGTGGCGGGCGCCGGGATGCCGTAGACGCTCTGGATGAGCTTCGGCACGATCGGGTCCTTGACCTTGTCGACCACGGGGGTGACGGTGGCGTCCTTCTCGGGGCTCAGCGCGTTGAAGGCGTCCTTGTACTTGATCGGGACGACGACCTCGTTGATCAGCGGGTTGCCGAGCCGGGAGACCTGGCGGAAGCCCTCGCCGCCCTTGTCGTCCTTCGCGCCTTCGCCGCCCTTGCCTTCGCCGCCCTTGTCGGCGACGACGGTGGCGCCCTTGCGGTCGGTGCTGGACCAGACACCGATCACCGGGTTGCGGGTGGGGTCGCCCTTGAGCGCGAGGTCCTTCTTGGGGACCTGGATGGCGATGGTGTTGACGTTGTAGCCGCTCAGGGTGTCGTGCCCGGACTCCTTGAGGTTCCCGCCGTAGAGCAGGTCGAAGACCCGCAGGTCGAGGAAGAACGGGTCGTCGGCCTGGCCGGCAAGGGTCTGCCCACCGCCGGGGAGTTCGAGGGTGGCCTGCTTGCGCAGGGCCGCGTAGTTCGGCATCGAGGCCTGGCCCGTGTTCGAGGGGGCCGCGACGGCGTCCTTGAGCAGGGTCTTCGTGCTGCCGTCCGCGTGCGTCTCGGTGAGGGTGTAGGTCTGGCGGAAGTTCAGCGTCGGATCGTCGAGGTTGTTGACGACACCGGTGTTGTAGAGGAACTGGTTGGCGTCGTCGCGGTAGTGGTTGCTGAACGTCCAGGTGTAGGTGGTGTCGGCTCTGCCGTCACCGTCGGCGTCGATCTTGATGTTGTAGCGCGCGTCCTCCGCGAACGCGTAGAAGTTCGGTCCGCCGTTCGGCTCCTCGAAGGGAATCCAGTTCGCGATCAGCGTGACGGTGTCCGGCTTGTCGGGGCTGACGAAGGCGTACACGTCCGTGTTGTCCGCGCGAGGGTCACCCGCGATCAGCGGCGCCTCGCGGTGGCTGGAGGCGGAGCTCACACCGGGCGCGAGACCGGCCAGGGCGCCGGCGGCGGCGAGGGCGAGGACACCCATCCCGGCCAGCGGCCGCTCGGCACGGCGGGTGAGCGCGGGCAGGCGGGGCGAACGAGGAGGCTGCATGGTCCGTCCTTCTGGAAGGTGGCCCGGATCGGCGGCCCGCGGCAGGCCGGCGACGGCCACGCGGACAGGAGAAACCCCTGCGTCCGGGCGCAGGACACTCCCGGCGGCTTCCCACCCCGAACGGCTGGACGGCTCGCGCTGGGCCGGGGCCCGCATTCGGCCTCGGAAGGGTTCGGGGGAGAGCCGTCTGCTGTCCGCACGAAGGTGGTAAGCCCCTCATAAAGTCATCACGCCCACCCGTGCGGCGCTTACCGAAGTAGCCCATCCGGGATGGGGGCGGTATCCGGCCTGACTGCCCCTCCGCCGTCGACGCCCCGTGCCGTGCGGGCGGCCGGCACTTCCGCAGGGCCTGGTGGGCGGCGGCCGCCTCGGGGCGCGCGAGGTCGAAGACCGTGCTGGTGAGGACAGCAACCGCGCGCCTGCCGGTGGGGTCGGTGCAGGTCTCGCTGGAGTAGCCGGCCGCTTGGCCGTCGTGGCCCCAGACGGTGCCGCACGGGAAGACGGCCTTGCGCGGACCCGAGCCGTAGCCGTCGCCGTTCGGGGCGGCCGGGTCCTCGGGGACGGTGCTGCGCATCTCGCGCGCCCATCCTTCGCGCGGTCGCCGCCTCGCCCGGATCTGCTGGGCTTCGACGCGGACGCGGCGTTTTGGTCCGTTGCCAGTTCGCGGTACTGCTTGATCGGCCGGCCTGCGCTTCCTCGGCGGTCATCCGTTCAGCGCGGCTGTAGGCCGGCGCCGGGCTTCAGGCCGCCGCGGCCGGCGGCCATGATCCGGCCGGGGGCGGGCTCACGGGAACGGGGTTGCCGAGCGGCGCGCGGACGGGCTCGCCTCGGCCCGTCAGGGTGCGGGCCGAGGCGAGCCGTCGAGGGTCAGCCGGTGGCCCGGGCGGCGTCCTCGATGAGGCGGGCCGTGGTGCGCGGGTGGCTGATCATGGCGCGTCCAGCAGCTCCATGGCCGTGCCGAGCGCGGCGATCGCCTCGGCGCGGCGGCCGAGGTGTCCCAGGCACTGGCCGACGCGGATCAGGGCGAAGGGCCGGCTGTGCGCCACGACGCTCGGTGTCATCCCCGAGCCCTCACCGTCCATCAGCTCCAGCAGGGTGAGGAACTGCTCAAGGGCCTCGGCATGGCGCCCGCCGTCACGTGGGCAGTTGGCGACGTGGGCGAGGCTCTGGACGTAGCTGTCCACGTCGCCGATCCCCTTGAACGCCGCCGCTGCCCGGAACGACATCACCATCGCTTCGTCGAGCTGTCCGAGCAGGTACAGAGCGCCCGCGGTGTACTCGTGCGACCAGGCGATCTGCGCCGTGGCGCCGGCCCGCGTGGCCAACTCCGGGGCCTCGGCCGCACACCGCAGCATGGCCTTCGGGTCGCGCGGCGGCACCGAGTGGACCCAGGCCAGGTAGTTCAGCCGGGTCGCCTGCTGCGCCAGGTCGCCGAGGGCGGCCGCGGCCTGCGCTCCGAGCGTGAAACCTCGTGCCAGTGTGCGCCGTGCACCCAGCGTTCGGAGAACCAGTGCATCGACTCGGCGCAGTCGAGGACCGGTGAGGGCCGGTCGCCGACCGAGGTCCGCATCGCTCCCACCCAGTTGTCCACGTGGCCGCGCAGCCACCAGTCGGCCTCCTCGCCGGAGGACTGGGCGGTCAGGTCGGGGTCGGGCCGGTCGGGACAGCCGTAGCCGGGTTCGAACCATCGCCCGGACATCGTCGCCATCCGCAGCAGCCACGACGCCACCCGTTCCGTCAGCGCCTGTCGCCCGGCAGCGGACTCCTCGTCCTGGAGCCGGTCACGGGCGAACAGCCGGACGAGTTCGTGGAAGCGGTACCGGCCTCCGGCGCTGTCCTGCAGCAGGCCCAGGTCGACCAGCTCGTCGAGGGCGTCCCAGGCGTCCTCGATCGGCATTCCGCCGGCGACGGCCGTCAGAGCGGCGTCGAAGTCCCGGCCGGGTACCACGGCGAGGTTCCGGAACACCCGGCGCGTGGAGTCCGCCAGTTGCTCGTACGACATTCCGAAGGCATTGGCGAACTTGAGGTCACCGGCCTTGAACTGCTCCAGGCGACGCTCTTCGTCCGCCAGCCGGACGGCGAGCTGTGCGGCGTCCCAGTCAGGGCGGCTGAGCAGCCGGTTCCCGATGATCCGCAGTGCCAGGGGCAGCCCCCCGCACAACTCGGAGAGCCGGGTGAGCGTCGACTCTTCGGCGCCCGTGGAACGTGCACCCAGGATGCCGGTCAGTAGGTCCGTGGACTCCGACAACGGCAGGGGGCCCAGGACGAGCCTACGGACCCCCTCCAGACCGGCCAGCAACCGCCGCGTGGTGATCAGCGCCCTGCTCGCGCCCCTCCCGGCAGCAGCGGACGTACCTGCTCCTCCGAGGCGGCATCGTCGAGGACGACCAGGACACGCTTGTCCCTCAGCAACGACCGGTACAAGGAGGAGCGTTCCCGGGGATCGCCCGGAACCTGCTGGTCGGCGACCCCGAGCGCGCGCAGCAGCAGCAGCCGTAACGCGTCATCGCAGCCAGGGGCCGCTGGGACATGCCGAAGAGATCGAGGAACAGCACCCCGTCGGGAAGGCTCGGCCGAACCGAGTGAGCGGCGCGGACGGCGAACGTGGTCTTCCCCAGGCCGGCCGAGCCGGTGATGAGCCCCACCACTCCGACGCCCGGCGAAGTCTCGGCGTACACCAGCTCGCTCAACCAGATCAGTTCCTCGGCGCGGTCGGTGAAGTCCTCGACCGACCGGGGCAGTTCGCACAGGCCGCTCCGCCGCGTCCAGTGGTCCCGCAGCCGCCCGTCGCGCGCCAGGTCGACCAGCCTCGCGCGACCGTCCTCGTCCAGCTCCAACGCGTCCGCCAGGGCGGTCATGGTCCGGGCCTGAGGCCCCTTGCTCCGTCCACGCTCCATGTCCGACAGGGTCCGGGCGCTGACACCCGAAACCTCGGCCAGCTGCTCCAAGGTCAGCCGTGCCGCGCGGCGGTGACCACGCAGCACCTCTGCGAAACCCGGCCGGTCCGTCTCACCCATGGCGCCGCTCCTGATCGGCGGCGATGACGCCGCCGACGACGGTCACTCTCATCTGTCTGTCCTCGCCCTTCGCCGGAGTCACAGGCCTGGCCCGAAACCCTGCCACCAGCCTCGGAGCCTCGGCCACGTACGTCCAATACGCAGTGGTGATGGCAGCCGTCACGATCGCTGATCGCACCGGGGATCGTGGTACCGGCACCGTACCGGTCGGAAGCCGTAACAACCCGTGCCCTAAGCCGCGGAGTTGATAGTTTGTCGGTCGCCTCCCACGCGAGTTCGGTCCTCGCCGCCGACCGGCGTTTCGTCGTCGCGCCGCTGGAGCCCGCCATCTGGTTGCGGAAGGTGTTCGTGTGGCGGTCGGGCAGCCGGCCGAGTGCGCCGTTGCGAGCCTTTCTCGACTTGTGGACGGAGCTGTCCGAGCGACCGGAGGGTGACGGGGCCGTTCACCCCGCCGGTGCTTCGGCGATCCACCGGGCGAGGGAGAGCAGGGTGGATTCGACGCTGTCCGTCATGTAGTCGCGCAGGGTGTCGAGGTCGCCGCGGGTGGTGCCCAGCACGCGGTCGAGGCGCAGGAGTTGCCAGGACTGCTCGACGACGGTTCCACGTCCCCGGGGGTGGAAGGCCCAGCTCCAGTGCACGATGCCGTCCTCGGCGCCGCCGACCACGAAGGCGAAGGCGGCGCCGGGGTCGGCCCGTACGACCTGGGAGCGGGTGGTCCACCGCCTGCCGTCCTTGTGGTTGCGGCCGCTGAACCAGGCCCCGACCCGGGGCCCGGCGCCCAGGTCGAACGTGACGTCGCTCGCGTCGGGGCTCCAGCGCCCGATGGCGGACACGTCGCTGACCAGGTCGTAGACCCGGGCGGGCGCGGCATCGACCCAGGCACGCCGGGTGAAGGTGAAATCCGATGCGTCCAGGACCTCGAAGAGGTCGTGTTCGCTGGTGGTGGCGCTCAAGGTGTCCTCCTGGACGGGTGGGGTGGTGCCATGTCGGCGACGCCCACATCACCACCCCACCCGCCGGGGAGCCAGACCCGTCGGTGCCTATCCACGCCAGGGTCAGGCTGTGCGGTCGGGCCCGGCCCATACTCGGATCCATGAACGCAAAAGTGCGGCTCGGGGAGTTCCTGCAGACCCGGCGCTCCCAGCTGCAACCGGAGGATCTCGGGATACCCGGGTACGGGGAACGGCGTCGTGTGCCGGGTCTTCGACGCGAGGAGCTGGCGTCGCTGGCTGGTGTGAGCGTCTCCTACTACACCCGGCTGGAACAGGGGCAGTCGCTGAACGCCTCACCGCAGGTGCTGGACGCGATCGCCCGGGCCCTGCGGCTGGAGGAGGCCGAGTGCCTGCACCTGCACAACCTGGCCCGGTCGTCGGCCGCCGGCCCGGCGCGAGGCCGCCGGCCCGCTCCGGAGCGGGTGACGGAGGCGACCGCCCAGCTGCTGGAGGCACTGACCGGCGTCCCGGCGATCGTGACCGGCCGCCGCAGTGACGTCCTGGCATGGAACCGGCTGGGCCACGCGCTGTTCGCCGGACACCTGGACCCGGGCGCCCCGGCCCGGCCGGCGGAGCGGCCCAACATGGCCCGGCTGGTGTTCCTCGACGCTCACACCCGTGACCTGTATGCCGACTGGCCGGCCAAGGCCAGGGCCGTGGTGGGGAATCTGCGCCTGGTGGCGGGCCGGCACCCGGACGACACCACGCTCCACACGCTGGTGGGCGAACTGAGCGCGAAGAGCGCGGACTTCGCCTCGATGTGGGCCGACCACCGCGTCACGGCATGCGCGGTCGCGACCTACGAGATGCGGCATCCGCTGGTCGGCCCGCTGACCGTCACCCAGCAGACCCTGAGCCAGGGCCCGGGCCCGGATCAGGGGCAGAACATCGTGGTCGCCACCACCGAGGCCGACTCGCCCGCGCGGACCACGCTGGCCCTGCTCGCCCAGCTCGGCCCGCAGCACGACCCGGCGCGACCGGGAGCCCGGGTCGGCTCCGACTGACCCGGCCCACACGCCACGACGCCCGGCGGACCCCCGCGAGCGCCCGTCCGTCCGTCCCCTCAACCCCCGCGCGTCGGCGCACCGCCGCCGCATGCCCGAAAACAGTGAAGGAACCATGTTCGAGAACACGTTGTCCAAGACCGCCGCGGCAGCCGCCGTACTCACCGCAACAACGCTCCTCGCAGCCACCCCCGGCATCGCGTCGGCCGTCTCCGCCCCGCTGAGCTGCGCGCGCATCGCCACGCACCTCGACCTGGCCCGGCACCAGACGCCCGAGAACCTCGCGCTGGCTCCCGACGGCAGCGCGTACGTCACCTTCGCCGCCGCCCGCCAGGTCGCCCGCATCACCCCCGGGGGATCCACCCGGATCCTGGCCACCCTGCCCGCACCCGCCGACGGCGGCATCCACACCCCGGTCCTGGGCTTCGCCCTGACCACCGGCATCGTCCGCGCGCACGACGGCACCTTGTACTTCCTGTACGCCACCGGGACCGACGACCTGACCGGCCTGTGGCGCCTGCACCCCGGCGGCGCACCGCAGCGCATCGCCGCGCTGCCCGCGGCCGGCCTGCCCAACGGCCTGGCCCTGGACCCGCGCACCCGGACCCTCTACATCACCGACTCCGTCCTCGGCACCATCGCGAGCGTGCCCATCACCGGAGGCACCCCCCGCACCTGGTCCACCGCCCCCGAACTGGCCTCCACCGGATTCCTCGGCGCCAACGGGCTGAAGATCCGCAACGGGGCACTGTGGGTCACCAACCTCGACCGGGGCACCGTCCTGCGCATACCCGTCCTGCGGGACGGTCGCGCCGGCACGGTCCAGACCCGGGCCACCGGCCTGGCCGGGATCGACGACTTCGCCTTCACCGGCCACGGCGACCAGATCCTGGCCGCCCTCAACGGCCCCGGCGAGGTCGCTCTCGTCCAGCCCGACGGCACCCACTCCACCGTTCTGTCCGCCGCCGACGGCCTGCAGAACCCCACCTCCATCGCCCTGCGCGGCGACACCGCCTACGTCCTGAGCGCCGCGTACGTCACGGCGAAGGACCCCAACCTCCTCCTGGCCCACCTGAACGGCTAGGGCAGGACCGCGGCGAGGTCGGGGACGTTGCGGCGGGGGATTCGGTGGTGCAGCTTCCTGCGTCCTTCCTGTGATCGGTGGAAGGTGCCAGGGCGAAACCTGCGGATCACCCGCTGCCGTCGTTCGCCTGACGGTACGTCGGATTCTGTCCTAGGGTGGCGACAGGTTGCGCGGACCGAGGGTGGGGCAATGGCGCGAAAGCTGCTTGAGGTGCCGGTCGAGGGTGGCCGGGCCGTGGTGTTCGAGGTCGAGCAGGCGGATCTCTCGGAGGACCTCCAGCTCGCCTCGGAGGGCGAGTCGGGGCTGACCGTGCGGGCACGGGAGAGCCTGGTGTCCGTCCTGGACACGCTCCGTCCTGCGGTGGCCGACATCCGGCGCTCGCTGTCGGCGGCCTCGCCTGACGCGGTGGAGATCGAGTTCGGCATCAAGGTCGGCGGCGAGAGCGGAGTGATCTTCGCCAAGGGTACGGCCGAGGCCAACATCGTGGTCCGGATGTCCTGGGACAGGTCCGGTGGCGGCGAGTAGGCGCGAGCAGTTCATCGTACGGATCGGGCGCATCGCGGGCGAAAGCCCCGCCGGGGTCGGCTTCCTGATCGGCCGGCGGCAGATCCTTACCTGCGCCCATGTGGTGAACACCGCCCTCGGCCGGCCGAAGCGGGCCCAGGAGCGGCCGCCGCCCGAGCAGATCGTCCCGGTGACGTTCCCGCTGCTGAACGACGTCGGCGGGCAGCCGTTCGACGCGCGGGTGGTCTCCTGGTCGCCTCCCCCGGAGAAGGGGCTGATCGGGGCGGACGTGGCGGGTCTCGTGCTGGACGGCCTCCCGCCGGCCGGCACCGCCCGCGCACAGTGGTTCCGCGGCGAACCGCGCGAGCAGGCCGTCTCGCTGTACGGGTTCCCGGGCAGCCCGCCGCGCCGGGAGCACGGCGCCTGGGCCACGGCGACGCTGCGCGGGCGGGTCGGGATGGGCGCCCTCCAGATCGACCGGGCAGCCGAGTCCGCGCTGCGCACCCAGCCCGGCTACAGCGGCGGGCCGGTCGTCGTCGACGGCGGCCCCGGCCTCGGGGACACCGTCGCCGGGATGCTGGTCGTGGCCAGCAGCGACGACCAGGCCAGGGACGCCTACGCGACCTCGGTCCACCACCTCTCCGACTGCTGGCCGCAGGCATACGCGATGTCCTCCCACCCGGGCGCGAGCGCCGCCGCCGCGCGGTTGTTCCGGGGCGAGCTGACCGCGATCCTGGTCGACGCGGCAGCCGACTGCCGGCTGTCCCTGCCGGCGGATCTCAGGTACTCGATGACGAAGGCCGAGTACCGCCACGCCCTGGAACTCCGCACACTCAACGGGCTGTTGGCGGTGTGGGGGAGGGTCGGGATCTTCCGGCCCGGCTCGTTGATGGCGTTCACTCCGCACGACCTGCTGGTCCGGATCGGCGGCACGCGGCCGCTGCGCACGATCCCGTACGCCGAACTGCCGGAGTACCAGGTTGTCCGGTACACCATGGCGAACCGGCGCGGCGGGCAGATGGACTACGGCATCCTCTTCGTGCGCGACGGCGAGCGCTTCAACTGCGTTCCGGGATTCGGCCTCACCGGGCTCGGCGGGTCCGGGACCCGCCAGCCGATGGCGCGGACGCTGGCCCGGGTCGCCGCCCTCGTCCTGGGAGATCGGCAGCCCATCGGCGACGGGCCGCCCCTGCTTCACCGTGAGTATCCGGCCCGGCTCTTCGGCTAGGGCACCGGCGGCGATCGAAGGCAGCCCGAGGCGCGGATGGATCAGGGCGACGATCAGACCGGCGCCGCAGACCATCAGGCCGAGGATGCTGATGATCCCGAGGTAGTCCAGGCTGTCACCGCCGTAGCCGTGGTCCGGCCCGAGGAGCGCGCCCAGCCCGAGCATGGCGAAGCAGGCGCCGAAAAGTCCGCCGGTGATCACCAGCTTGACGTTCCCGCCTTTGCTGAACCACGCCCACACCCGTCCGTGCGTGCTGTCGCCTGGCATCCTCGCCATCGCTGCTCTCATCCCCCCGAGGAGCATCGGCCGCCCGGTGCCGGCAGCCTCGGATGATCGTGGCAGATCGCCTCGGGATCCGTAAGTGCTCGTCGCCCGGGGCCAGGTGCCGGTGTGTCAGCTGCGCTCCGTGCTGAACGGGCCGCCGTCGCCGAAGGCGAGGTGGGCGAAGCGTTCGCCGATGTGCCGGTGGGTGGCAGGGTCCGGGTGGAGTTCGTCGGGCAGCGGCCGTTCGGCGTGGTCGCTCTCGCCGTAGAGGTCGAGGCCGTCGAGATGGTGCAGGTTCGGGTCGGTGGCGGCACGCTGGCGGACGATGCGGGCGAGCTCGTCCCGGATCACGGTGAGGGTCAGCTTCCCGGCGGCGGTCTGCGCGGGGTCGCCGGTGCTCATGAACCGCAGCCGCCCCTCGCGCATCGCCCTGACGTCCGGGGCGCTGGGCCCGGGGGTGTGCTCGTGGATGGGACAGTAGATGGGGGATGCGACCAGGAGCGGGGTGGTGGGGTGGCCTTCGCGGATGGTGTCGAGGAAGCCGTGGACGGCCGGGCCGAACGCGCGTAGCCGCATCAGGTCGGCGTTGACGATATTGATGCCGATCTTGAGGCTGATCAGGTCGGCGGGGGTGTCGCGGATCGTGCGGGCGGTGAACGGGTCGAGCAGGGCGCTGCCGCCGAATCCCAGGTTCACCAGCTCCACCTTGCCCAGGGCCGCGGCCACGGCGGGCCAGGTCCCGGTCGGGGCGGTGGCGTTGGAGCCGTGGCTGATCGAACTGCCGTGGTGCAGCCAGACCTTGCGGCCGTCGGCCGGTGCGGTCCGGATGGGGGCGTTGGTGCGCAGGGAGACCAGCTGGGTGGTCTCGTCGTGCGGCAGCCAGATCTCGATGTCCTTCTCGTCGCCGGACAGGTCGGCGAACCGCAGGGTCCGCACCGGCCCGGGCGTCGTCTCCGCCGTCCCGGCGGCCAGGTCGATGGTGAGGACGTCGCCGTCCGGCACGCCGGCCCGGCCTGCGAGCCGCCCGTCGACGAGGAGCTCGTACACGCCGTCGGGGCGCGGCGGGGCTCCGACGTAGGCCCGCTTGGTGGCCACGACGTCCAGCTCGACGGTGGTGGCCCGGGTGCGGAAGACCAGTCGCACGCCGGAGGGCTGCGACTCGGCCATCGCCAGCTGGCCGTCGGGTATCTGCCGGCGGGCGAACGCGGGCAACCGGTGGGGCAGGACGCCGCGTTCGGTGTGCTCCAGGTCGAGCGCGCCGCGCAGGAGGTCGGTGGTGACGGGGGTGGTGATCAGGTCGTGCTCGGTGGGCATGTCCTCGGTCTCCTCGGTCAGGCGGTGGTGGGCCAGGTGCGCAGCAGGGTGTCGAGCGCGTCGAGGATCGCGGTCCAGCTCTCCTGCGGGTCGGGGGCGCTGTGGCTGAAGCCCCCGGCGCTCTCCAGGCCGACGTAGCCGCTGAACACGCTGCCCAGCAGCCGCACCGCGTGGGTCTGGTGCGGTTCGGCCAGGTCGTATCCGCGCAGGATCGCCCGCATCATCCGGGCGTGCCGGACACCGGCGCCGGCAGCCGCCGTCTCCGGGTCGAGCCGGAACCGGGCGGCGGCGAACCGGCCCGGGTGTTCGAGGGCGTAGTCGCGGTAGACGTTCGCGAAGGCGGTCAGGGCGTCCTTGCCGGCCCGCCCGGCCACTGCGGCGGACACCTGGTCGGCGAGTTCCTCCAGGGCCAGCAGGGCGATCCTGGTCTTGAGGTCGTGGGCGTTCTTCAGGTGTGAGTACAGGCTGGCGGTCCTGACGCCGAACCGCCGGGCGAGCTCCGCCGGGGTCGTCTGCTCGAAGCCGATCTCGTCGGCCAGATCCGCCCCCGCCCGGACCAGGCGATCCGTGGTCAGTCCTACCCGCGTCATGCCCGTCCTCCGAATCGCTTCCAGGTTCCACCTGAGAGAACTATGTATTTGCCTACTCCGATTAGGCAAACTGGCGAGTCTTCCATGAGGCCCTCGACGGCAGGAGTGAAACGGCGGGTCGGGGTCAGAAGAAGGGCTGTGTCGAATCTGAGGATGCTCTGGACCACCGTCGCCTGCGCCGCCGTCATCGCCGCGGGAGCGGCTCTGCTGCTCTCCCCCTGGTGGTGGATCGCGGTGGCGGTCCTGGCGGCCGCCCTCGCGGCGGCGCTCGGGGACGTGCTGCAACGCCGCCACTCGATCCTGCGCTCCTACCCCGTACTGGGCCGGCTGCGGTTCGCGATGGAATCCGTCCGGCCGGAGATCCAGCAGTACTTCATCGAGCGCAACGTCGACGGCCGGCCCTTCGACCGGGACACCCGCACCATCGTGTACGAGCGCGCGAAAGGCACCGACGCCGAGGAGCCCTTCGGCACCGAACAGGACCTCTACCGCAGCGGGCGCGAGTTCCTGGTGCCGTCCCTGGCACCGTGCGACGCCCCCGAGCGTGCCCCGCGGGTACGCGTCGGCGGGCCCGACTGCCGCGCGCCGTACGGGATGGCGCTGCTGAACGTGTCGGCGATGAGCTTCGGATCGCTGTCCGCCAACGCGGTGCTGGCGCTCAACACCGGTGCCGCCCGCGGTGGGTTCGCCCAGGACACCGGCGAAGGCGGCCTGTCCGAGTACCACCTGCGCCCGGGCGGCGACCTGATCTGGGAGATCGGCACCGGCTACTTCGGCTGCCGGACCGAGGACGGCGCGTTCGACCCGGCGGAGTTCGCCGAGAAGGCGGCCGACGACCGGGTGCGGTGCGTCTCGCTGAAGCTCGGCCAAGGCGCCAAACCCGGCATCGGCGGAGTGCTGCCGGGAGCGAAGGTGACCGCCGAGATCGCCCAGGTCCGCGGCGTCCCCCAAGGGCGGACCGTGCTCTCCCCGCCCTACCACCAGGTCTTCGCGACCCCGCGGGAACTCGTCCTGTTCGTCGCGCGGATGCGCGAGCTGGCCGGCGGCAAGCCGACCGGCTTCAAGCTGTGCCTCGGCTCCCGCCGGCAGTTCCTCGCCGTCTGCAAGGCGATGGTGGACGAGGGCGTCACCCCGGACTTCATCGTCGTCGACGGCGCCGAGGGCGGCACCGGCGCCGCACCGCTGGAGTTCGCCGACCACGTCGGCCTGCCCCTGACCGACGCCCTGGCGACCGTGCACCACGCCCTGATCGGCGCCGGCCTGCGCGACCGGGTGCGGATCGGCGCCTCGGGCAAGATCGCCACCGGCGCCGACCTCGTCAAACGACTCGCCCAGGGCGCGGACTACGCCAACTCCGCACGGGCCATGATGTTCGCCCTCGGCTGCATCCAGGCCCAGCGCTGCCACACCAACACCTGCCCCGTCGGGGTCGCCACCCAGAGCCGGCGCCGAGCCCGCGCCCTGGACGTCGGCGACAAGGCCCTGCGGGTTCAGCGCTACCAGGAAGCGACGGTGCGCAGCGCGCTGCAGATCATGGCCGCCATGGGCGTGCGGGACCCGGCGGAGCTCGGGCCGCACCTGCTGCTGCGCCGCGTCGACGAGCACACCGTCCGCTCCCATGCCGAGCTGTTCCCCGCGCTCGCCGCCGGTGAGCTGCTCGCCGAGCCGCCGGCTTCCTGGGCGGCGGACTGGCGGGCGGCCGATCCCGACCGCTTCACCATCTGACCGCCCGTCCGACTGCCCGACCATCTGTCGACGGCGCGGCCGCGCCGTCGACGCCCCACCCGAGGAGAGCCCGTGACCCGAACCGTCGCCCGTGTGATCGTCGACGCACTGCAGGAGCTGCAGGTCCGCCAGGTGTTCGGAGTGGTCGGGGACGCACTCAACCCGCTGACCAATGCCATCCGTACGAGCGAGGGCATCGAGTGGATCGGCTGCCGGCACGAGGAGGCGGCGGCGTTCGCGGCGAGTGCCCAGTCGCAGCTCTCCGGGACGCTCGGCGTCTGCATGGGGACGGTCGGGCCGGGTGCGGTGCACCTACTCAACGGGCTGTACGACGCGGCGAAGAGCCGCACGCCGGTGCTGGCCATCGCCGGCCAGGTGCCGTTGTCCGAGCTGGGCGGCGACTACTTCCAGGAGGTCGACAACGATCTGCTGTTCCGGGATGTGGCGGTGCACCGGGCCACCGTCACCGATCCGGACCAGGTGCTGCGGCAGGTGGAGGCCGCGGTCCGCGCGGCGTTCGCCGAGGGCGGCGTGGCGGTGCTGACCGTGCCCGGGGACGTGGGCGAGCGCGTCGTCGGGGCGGACCGGCCGCTGTCGTTCCCGCTGGGCCACCCGCTGGGCCACCCGGTGGCGCGGCCCGACGATCCGCACCTGGCGGCCGCCGCCGAGCTGGTCAACGCCGCCGGCCGGGTGACCCTGCTGGTCGGGCAGGGCGCCCGCGAGGCACGCCCCGAGGTCCTGGCGCTGGCCGAACGCCTGGCCGCGCCGATGGTCCTCACCCTGAAGGCCAAGGAGGGCTTCGAACATGCCAACAGCCACCAGGTCGGCCAGACCGGTCTGATCGGAAACCCGGCGGCCGCACACGCCCTGGACACCTGCGACACGCTCGTGATGCTGGGCACCGACTTTCCGTACCGCGACTGGTACCCGTCGGGCTGCAAGGTCCTCCAGATCGACCTACGGGCGGCGCACCTCGGCCGGCGGACGCCGGTCGACATCGGCCTCGCCGGAGACGTCGGGGCCACCCTGCGGGCACTGATCCCGATGCTGGGGACGGTGGACGACCGCGGCCACCTCCAGGACGCCCGCAGGCGGTACGCGTCGTGGCAGGAGGCCCAGGCGCGCCTCGCCGACCCGCGCCACGACGAGCGCCCGGCGGGGCGGTTGCGTGCGGTGCTGGACAACCCGGACGGCGCGGTGCGGCCCGAAGCGCTCGCGGCGGCCGTGGACACCTGCGCGGACGCGGATGCGGTGTTCACCTCGGACACGGGGATGGCGACCGTCTGGCTGTCGCGGTTCGTGACCATGCGCGGGAACCGCCGGATGGTCGGCTCCTACAACCTCGGATCGATGGCGAACGCGATGCCGCAGGCGATCGGCGCCCAGTTCTGGGCACCGGACCGCCAGGTGGTGGCCCTCTGCGGGGACGGCGGACTCAGCATGCTGATGGGCGACCTGATGACCATCGCCGCGCACCGGCTTCCGGTCAAGCTGGTCGTCTTCGACAACCGCCGGCTCGGCATGGTGACGCTGGAGCAGGAACAGAGCGGCCTGCCGGAGTTCGGCACCCAGCTGGACAATCCCGACTTCGCCGCCGTGGCGACCGCACTCGGGATCACCGGGATCCGGGTGACCGAGCCCTCCAGGCTCCTCGACGGTGTCCGTGCCGCGTTCGCCACACCCGGGCCGGTCCTGCTGGACGTCCTCACCAACCCGCAGGAGGTCGCGGTACCGGCCCGCACCACCCTGCAGCAGGGCTGGGACTTCGGGGTGGCCAAGGCCAAGGAACTGCTGAACGGCCACCGGGACTGAGCCGGACCGGTGCCGGCAGGACGGGTGGCCGCCCGCCTGTCCAGGGGTCAGGTGCGGGGCGGGCGGGTGGCTGTGTCGAGGTAGAAGGAATCGATGGTCCGGACGGCCTGCTCGAACTCCTCCAGGTTGACGGGCTTGGTCACATAGGCGTTGGCGTGGCTGCTGTAGGCACCGGTGACGTCGTCGGGGGCGGAGGACGTGGTGAGCACGACCACCGGGATGGTCCTCAGGTCCTCGTCGCTCTTCAGGACCTTCAGCAGGTCGCGGCCGTTCATGCGGGGCATGTTCAGATCGAGGACGATCAGGTCGGGGCGTACGCTGCCGGGCGCCCGCAGGTGCTCCAGGGCGGCGAGTCCGTCGGTGACCTGGACCAGGTTGCGGGCCCCCCGCTCGGACAGGGCCTCCTCGATGAGCATGGCGTCGGCCAGGTCGTCCTCGACGAGCAGGACGTCGAAGGGGCGGGCGGGGCTGGTCATCATCGGATGCTCCGTGGGTGCCTCGTTGGAATGATGGAAGATCCCCGGCCAGCGCCGCCGGGCGCCCTGGCGGGTCATTCCGCAGGCTGCGCCGAGCTGCGGGTAGCCGGCGCCCGCATGGGCGGCGACCATGGCTGCCTCCCGCTGGAGCCGCTCGGCCGCCCGCTGAAGATGATTCAGCACATGCAGGATGGACAGCGCCCGTGCAGGGCCGTCCCCGGCCTGCGGTGACGACTCCTCCGACAGTTCGAGGGCCAGTCGCCGTGCGAGCCTGCCGACCGCCGCGTCCGCGACCGCAGCCGTCTCGGGCTGATTCGTCCGCAACACGAAGTTCTTGCCGGGCATACCGGCACCTTAGGCCCATTGTCGACCCTGCGACAACATTCATTGTCGGCCGCCCTTTACAGTGTGCGCTGCGCCGCTTCGAAGGCGGCTGTCACAGTGGAGGCTTCAGATCATGATCGGCGAAGAACGGTTGCCGCGGATGCGGTGGCTCTCCACCTGGACGACCCGACGGTGGCTTCGCGTCGGGGCGGCCCTCTCCCTGGCGGTCCTGGCCGTGCTCGGGGTGACGGGGGCCTGGGTCCTGCAGCGGACCCAGACCATCAGCACCGACCTCGTCGACGTGCGGTCCCCCGCCCTGTCCACCGCGTTCCGCCTGGAATCCGCCGTGCTCAACCAGGAGACCGGCATCCGCGGCTACGGCCTCACCGGAGAGCCGGCCTTCATCGCTCCCTACCAGCAGGGACTCACCGACCAGGATGCGCAGACGACGCGGCTCGCGGACCTGCTGAAGGACGACGCCCCCGCCCTCGACGACCTGGCCGACGTCCGGCGAGCGATCTCGACCTGGCAGGAGGAGATCGCCCGGCCGGTCGCCGCCTCCCCGCCCGGCGCACCGTCCCCGGCGGCCGCCGCCCTCGCCGCCCGGGGCAAGGAGGCCTTCGACGACGTGCGGGCCCAGCTGAGCAGCCAACAGGACCGGCTGCGTGCGGACCGCACCCGGGCGAGGGACGACCTGATGTCCACGCTGACCCTGCGCAACTGGGTGTTCGGCGCCATCGCGATCCTCATCGTCGTCCTCGTCACCCTGGTGTTCGAAGGACTGCGCCGCGGCATCAACCGGCCGCTGGAGCGACTCGGGGCGGACGCCCGCGTCATCGCCGGCGGCGACTTCGGCCACCCGATCACCGCGACCGGCCCCGCCGACCTGCGCCGCCTCAGCGGCGAGATCGACCTCATGCGCCGTCGCCTCGTACGGGAGTTGGCCTTCACCGAGCAGGCGCGCCTGCACCTGGACGCACAGGCCGCCGACCTCCAGCGCTCCAACACCGAGCTCGAGCAGTTCGCCTACGTCGCCTCCCACGACCTCCAGGAACCGCTGCGCAAGGTCTCCAGCTTCACCCAGCTCCTCCAGCGCCGCTACGGTGGCCAGCTCGACGCCAAGGCCGACCAGTACATCGAGTTCGCGGTCGACGGCGCGAACCGCATGCAGACCCTCATCAACGACCTCCTCGACTTCTCCCGCGTGGGGCGCCTCCACCACGCCCACAAGGAGGTCGACCTGGACAAGGTGCTGGAGCAGACCCTGGCCACCTTGAGCGTCGGCATCGAGGAAGCCGGGGCACGGATCACCCACGACCCACTACCGGACGTGGTCGCCGACCCCACCCAGATGGGCATGCTCTGGCAGAACCTGATCGGCAACGCCGTCAAATTCCGCCACCCCGGAAGGGAACCGCACATTCACATCACGGCCGAACGTGAGGGCCCGCTGTGGCGCTTCGCCGTCACCGACAACGGCATCGGCATCGCCCCGGAGTTCGCCGAGAAGGTCTTCCTGATCTTCCAGCGGCTGCACACCAAGGACGCCTACTCCGGCAGCGGCATCGGCCTGGCCATGTGCAAGAAGATCGTCGAGTTCCACGGCGGCACGATCACGGTCGACCCCGACCATCGGGACGGCACCCGGATCACCTTCACCCTGGCACCCGAACCGCCGCAGCTCCCCGGTCCGCCCACCGTGCCGGAGGCGATCCACGCCGGTCAGGAGCAGCCGCGATGACCGCAGCCGTGGCGGCCTCCGCAGGGACCGCGTCCGAAGGGCCGCTGTACCGCATCCTGTTGATCGAGGACGATCCGGGCGACGCCCTCCTGGTGGAGGAGCTCCTCCACGACACGGGGCTGCGCTTCGAACTGACCACCCGGGCCACCCTCACGGACGCCCGCAGCGTGCTGGCCGCAAGCGCGATCGACTGCATCCTCCTCGACCTGCACCTGCCCGACGCCGCCGGCATCGCCGCGGTCACCGCTGTCCGCGCCCTGGCGCCGCACACCGCGGTCATCGTCCTCACCGGCCTGTCCGAGGCCAGGGCCGGCACCGACGCGATGGCCGCCGGCGCCCAGGACTACCTGGTCAAGGGCAAGGTCGAGGCGGAACTGCTGCACCGCACCGTCCGCTACGCCGTCTACCGCAGCGAGACCGAACGCGCCAGCATCGAAGCCCAGGCCACCCGCCTGCGGGCGGAGGAGAACGCCCGCCTGGAGCGGGGCCTGCTGCCGCCGCCGATCATCGACACCTCCGCGGTGACGGTCACCACCCGCTACCTGCCGGGCACCGCGATGGCCCTGCTCGGCGGGGACTTCCTCGACGTCGTGGAGGGCGACGACGGACTGCTGCACGCCCTCGTCGGCGATGTCAGCGGACACGGCCCCGACGCCGCCGCCCTCGGTGTCTGCCTGCGGATCGCCTGGCGCTCCCTCGTTCTCGGCGGACACCGCGGCGAGGACCTGCTCCACCTGATGGAACGCATCCTGGTCGCCGAGCGGGTCAGCCAGTCGCAGTTCGCCACCTGCACCCTGCTCACCCTCGACCAGAACGCCGCCACCGCAACCCTGCACCTCGCCGGCCACCACGAACCCCTTCTCACCACCGCCGAAGGCACCCGCGAACTGACCGCCGCCCACGGCATCGCCCTCGGCATCCTGCCCGGGCTGCGCAGCTGGCCCCCCACGGTCGTCCCGCTCCCGCCCGGCGGCGCCCTCACGCTCTACACCGACGGCCTCACCGAGGGGCACAACGGCACCACGGGCGAGCGGCTCGGCGTCCAAGGGCTGCTCGCGCTGATCGACAGGCTTCCGCAGGCGGACCCGGCCGCGCACGTCGACCTGCTCATCAAGGAGACCCACACCCTGAACGCCGGCCGGCACACCGACGACCTCGCCGTGCTCCGCCTCGACTGGGGCACCCGACCCGACCGCTGCTGAAGCACCCGGCCCGCCCGCCCCGCGGGCAGTCGGAACGCGCGTTGGGGGCAACCCCTCACGAGTTCGAGTCTCGTACAATCGGGCCGCCGACGACGCCGCCCGGATCGCGCACCGCGCGGCCGAGCGCGCCAAGTACGGCGCAGCGCCGGAGCCGGCCGCGGTCGAGGGCAAGGTCGTTGAACACCAGGGCGAGACCTACGGGTGCCTGCCCAAGCACGCGGACGACGAGGACGTGCGCGGCGCTCTGGCCGTGCTCGGCGGGGGTGGTCGGCTGCTGCCGATCCGGCTCGCCCCCATGGAGGGCGACAGCATCACCGGTCACCCGGCCGCGTTCGGCGCCGTGGTCGAGCCGCGCGGCGGGGGTCGGGTCGCGCTGTACTGGCTCGGCGCCGGGCAGCGGGAGAACGAGCAGGGCAAGCCGTGGCGCATCGAGACCGAGATGCTCAGTGACCGCATGGCCCGGGCGGGGTGGCTGGTTGAGGCTGGCCGCGGTCGGCGCGTCGTCATGGCGTGGCGGCCGCCCGAGCAGGCGCCTGTCGAGACGGCCGCCGAGATCGAGCAGGCTCCGCGCTGCACCGCGTGCACCGGCAAGGGCTGCCATTGGTGCTACTGGACAGGCGAGCAGCAGCCGAGCGAGTTGCCGCTCGACCGCCGGCGGCGCCCCGGTGCGCCGCCGGATCGGCGAGAGTGAAACCCGACACAACGCACCGGTCGGCCGCGCAGCAGATTGGCCAGCCCCGAGGAAGGACAGACCGGAGATGACCGAGCAGCAGCCGGAGCAGCTCACCTACGCGGACGCCGTCCGGATCAAGGCGGCAGGTAGGGCTGAAGCCGTTGCCACCGTGCATCCGTGAGATCGCCCCTGCCCCTGTCCTTCACGGCCGGATCAACGACCACTCCGCCAACCGGAAACCGGACAGGCTCCTGCGGCGAGCCGGACTCAAGGAAGGTGCGCAGGCGGACGATGCATCAGGTGACCGTCGTGTGAGGGGTTGTCCCTGCCCCTGGGCGGTCCCCTTCTCGTTGAACGGAGACCTGATGCGACTGTCCGCGCGCTGCGCGTCCGCCGCCCTCATCCTGCTCATCCCGCTGGTCGCCACGCAGGGTGCGGCGGCCGACGGCCCGTCCGGGCGGGCCGTTGCGGCCCCCCTGCACAGGACGGCCGCGGCTGTGCCCGGCGAGTACATCGTCACGGTGGACAAGGGCCTGGACCCGGCCCGGGTGGCGGCCAGGGTCGGGGGCGTCGAGCCGCTGCACACCTACCGGCACGCCCTGAACGGGTTCTCCGCCCGCCTGGACGCCGCCCAACTGGAGCAGGTGCGTGCCCTGCCGGGAGTGGAGACCGTGGAGGAGAACGGCGTCGTGAGCGCGCCGGACGCCACCACGACGCCCGCCTCGAAGCACCGGGAGGCGGCCACCAGCTGGGGCCTGGACCGCATCGACCAGCGGACGTGGGACGGGACCAACGGCAAGGGCGACGGGGAGTTCAACGTCAAGGGTGACGGTGCCGGTGTGACCGCCTACATGATCGGTACCGGCATCGAGTACGGCCACGACGAGTTCGAGGGCCGTGCGACCCTCGGCACCGACACCATCGGCGACGGCAAGGACGGGGCCGACTGCCAGGGCCAGGGCACCCACGTCGCCGGCACCGTCGGCGGCAAGACCTACGGCGTCGCCCGCAAGGTGAACCTGGTGAGCGTGCGCGTCCTGGGCTGCGACGGCACAGGCACCGTCGAGCAGCTCATCGCCGGCATCGACTGGGTCACCGCCAACGCCAAGAAGCCCGCCATCGCCAACCTCTCCCTCGGCGGGGACAGGAACGACGCGCTGGACAAGGCCGCCACCGCGCTCTCCGACTCGGGCGTCCTGCCCGTCGTCTCCGGCGGCAACAGCGCCAAGGACGCCTGCACGATCTCCCCCGCCGCCGCCCAACGCGTCCTCACCGTCGGCGCCTCCAACAAGTGGGACGAGGAGACCAGCTTCAGCAACTACGGCACCTGCCTGTCTCTCTACGCGCCCGGCGAAGGCATCACCTCCGCCAAGCTCGGCGGTGGCAGCGCCACCCTGGACGGCTCCTCCTTCAGCGCCCCGCACGTCACCGGCACCGCCGCTCTGTACCTCGCCGCCCACCCGGACGCCACCCCCGCCGACATCAACGAGTGGCTCGACACCGAAGCCACCAGGGACGTCCTGACCAACGTCACCAAGTCCAGCCCCAACGTCCTGCTGTACACCGCCGGTCTCTGACCTGCCCTGCCACACAGCCGCCGCCCCGCCGAGCCCACAAGGCCGGCGGGGCGGTCAGACGTCAAGACCCACACCGTGTACGGCCCCCCGAAGCCCAACACAGCCACGCACACGATCGACCGGGCAGGGCCTAGCTGCACACCCGCCGCAGAGAGCACGCGTCAGGGGTGCCACTCGCTCTACGCCGGGGCCCGGCAGTCAGTCATGCCGCAGGCTTGTACTGCTCTTCGTCACGGTCCGAGGCGATCAGAGTCGACACCGTGGTCCCCTTCTTGGGGTGCGCAGACTTGGGGCTCGTGTTCGTCGACCGGGTGAGTGCCACGCTCATCCACCTGCGACACGCCGTCCTGGGCCTGCTGTTCGGCGTCGACCGCTCCGGGCCTGCTCACCGCCCGAGGCTTCGCGGTGCCCGACCGTCCCGGGGTCCGGTTGCGGACCCTGGCGGACGTCTTCGCCTACGTGCAGGCCGAGGGTGTCGTGCTGCGACTGGACGCCACCGAGGTCCAGGTCCGCCGCCGCGACACCCTCCCGGCCACCTACCTCGCCATCGACAGCCTCGTCTCCGACCGCACCGCCACCACCTGACCGAGGGCTGGCGCTCAGGGTCGGCACATCGCCGCCGCAATTACGCACCAGGTCGTAGGTGGGCGCCGGCGTCTACGCTTCGGCGCATGGCAGAGACCCCGATTGATCCCCGCGGACGGGCCGATCCCGTCCGAGAGTGAACTGTGCACACGGTTCGGCGTCGCCCGGAAGACTGCACGGCGCGCCTCGCCACACTTCGCGAGCAGGGGCTCGTCGAGACCGTGCGTGGCCGAGGATCGTTCGTCGTCCCCCAGGGCACCCCAACGCCGGACGGCGAGTAACCCGGACGGGCAAGCGGCACACTCCTGCTTCCCGACCAGCTGTCTGTAAGAGCACCGGATCCACCGCCATACGCTGATCTGAGTAGCAGTCAGCTCTAGAGGGGTCACCGATGACCACGTTCCTGGTCGGCTCACGTGCAAGCACCCTCGCTCGGACCCAGGTGCGCGAGTACCTTGATCCGCTCCGGACTCGGTTCACGGAGCACACGTTCACGCACCGGGTGATCCTTGAAGGTGGGGACAAGGATCGTCGCGCTCTGCTGTCGAGCGTCAGCGCCGTGAGTGGTGGGTCCGCGTTCAGCACTGAGCAGGAAGCCGCCCTGGTCCGCGGTGACGTTGACGTGGTGATCCACTCCCTCAAGGACCTGCCCACGGCCAACCCCGAGGGCCTGATGCTGCTTCCGCCACCGGGCCGCGAGGATGTGCGCGACGCGCTGTGCGGGTCGACGCTCGCCGGCCTCCGACGCGGCGCCAAGGTCGGGACCGGCGCCCCTCGCCGGATCGCTCAGCTTCTGGCGGTCCGCCCCGACCTGCAGGTGATCCCGATTCGCGGGAACGTTCCGCCTCGCCTGCAGAAGATCAAGACAATGGGGCTTGACGCCGTGGTCCTCGCTGCGGCGGGTCTTCGCCGGCTTGGCCTTGACGACGCCATCGGCGAGTTGCTGCCGCTCGACCTCTTTCCGCCGAGCCCCGGACAGGGCGCTCTCGGGATTCAGGTCCGCGAGGACAACACGGCCGTGCGGAACGTGCTCGGGACCGTCGGAGATCCGGCCGCGGACGCTCAGGTGCGCGCCGAGCGTGCCCTGCTCGCCGAGCTGCACGGCGGCTGCAGTGTGCCCGTGGGTGCCTGTGCCGAGACCCTGCCGAACGGGACTCTCTCCCTGTTTGCTCAGGTCACGTCCCTCGACGGCCGGCGCCGCGTATCCGGGACGCTCGCCGGCCCGGCGGCCGAGCCGGAAAGGCTCGGCGCGGCCTTGGCCGAGCACCTGGTCGACCAGGGCGCGCGCGTCATTCTCGACGGGATTCGGCCCGCCGCTTCGGTCTAGCTGAGCTGCCGGGCGATCTCCACCGCGCCGTACGTGACGGTTGCGGCAGCGCCCGCCCGGCGCAGCGTGGTGCAGTACTCGACCAGGGTGCGCACGTCCCGCTCACCGGTGCCCGGGTCGAGGGGCGCCAGGGTGGTGTACTCCCCGGACACGGAGAACGGGAACAGGGGCGCGAGGGTGCGCGCCTTGAGATCCCGGAGCATGTCCCCGGTGAACAGGCCGGGCTCCAGCAGCAGCATGTCGGCGCCGTCGGCGACCATCCGCATGGCGGTGTCTATGAACTGGTCGGGCCTGGTCGGGTTGATCTGGAATTCCCGGTTGACCCCGGCTTTCGGGCTCGCGCCCATGGTGCGCCGGAACCCGTCGTAGAGGCTCGACCAGAAGATCACGTGCGGCATGACGGACACCGCGCCGTGCCCGCTCTGGTCCAGCGCGTCACGGGCGCCCCGGGTGGTTCCGAGGACCATGCTCGCGGGCCCGACGATGTCCGCGCCGGCTTCGGCGTGGGCGACGGCCTGCCGGCTGGTGACGTCGACGGTCGCGGCCAGGTTCGGCCGGGCCTGGTGGTCGGTGACGTAGCAATGCCCGTTGTCGGTGTAACTGCACAGGCACGTCTCCGTCATGACCGCGACGGCCGGCTCGGTGTCCTTCACAGCCCGGATGGCGCGAGCCATCAGCGAGCCCGGGTCGACCGAGAGTTCCCCGGTGGCGTCCCGCTTGCTCGACTCGGCGAACACCTTCACGGACCGGATGCCGAGCGCGGCGCACTCACGGACCACGGCCGGGATGTCGTTGACCGTGACCGTCGGCATGGGCCGGGCGACCTGGTCCTCGGTGACCAGCAGCACCATGGACAAGTCGGCCGGGGTCAGGGCCGGGCCCTCCAACAGTGCGCGAACGGCAGGCCGGCTGCGGAGCGGGCTGTGTGCTCCGGCGGTACGGGGGCTCTGCGTGGTGACGCTCATTCGTCCCTCGTTTCGTCTGGTCGTGGTGGTGCCGGCCCCGAGCGTTGCTTGACCATGACCGCTCGGGGCCGGCCGGTGCTGTCGCTCACCCCGGCAAGGACATCCCGTCGGACGGGCGGGGCGGGACCGTCGCCGGTGCGTCCGCTCACGTCTGGTGGACGGCCGCGCGCCGGTAACGTGCTCCCTGCAGGGGGACAGCGTGTTGCACCCCGCGGCGCCCCGGGGCGCCGCGAGTACCTGCCGTGGGAGGCAGGGTTGTGCCCCGTCCCGGGGGAATGGACCTCACCCATAGCCCGGGACAGGAGTCGGACGGACGGCTACCGCGTTGCTGGCAGTCGGGACCAGCGAACCCAGGGGGCTCGCCGGCGCGCGTGTCGGGCCGCACCCGATGCGACCCGCGCTGGGGCGTCCCGCTGGCGGGCCCAGTGCCAGGCACGACGGTGCAGCCGCTCGATACAGCGGGCACAGGCATGCAGTGGGGCGTGCACCCCGCCAACGGCCGTGACAGGGCCCAGCCACAGCACCGGTACGGACCTGCGCTCACACCGGAGCCAGCAGTCATCGAGGAACCAAGGGTTCCCGTCCATCTCTTGCGCCGGCTGTGGCAGGTCCCCGGACGCGAGGCCCGAGACCACTGCAACGACGTCGGTGAGCCCGGCCGGGCTCACCGCAGGTCCTTGCTCGGGGCAGGCACGTGTCGCACCGTGATGCGTAGCCGGCGGCTGTGGCGCCATCGCTCCGCGAGAGCGCCGCCGTAAGGAACTCCGAGCAGCAGCGGAAGGGCAACCGTCCACCAGAGCGCCTGTCGTACTCCCGCGGCCGCGGGGTGGACCACCAGCACCGTGCCCGTTGCCGCGCCGGAAGCCAGCAGAGGAACCAGCGCGGCGACGATGATGCCAGACCACCTTGGGGTCATGGCGGTTCCTCCTCTGGGACCATCACCAGTGGCACGTAGATGAGCTGCCCGAAGCTTCGGTGGTCTTGCCGGTCCCGAAGGTGGGTGAACGTCCACTCGCGAGCGGCCTCGACGTCGGCGCGCTCTCCCGAGTCGGCTCCGCACCGCGTGCCGTCCTCTTCCTCACCCTCGCAGAAGAACAGGTGGACCGGATCGCGGTCTCTGCCGCGGCCAATGGTCCACCGCAGGAACCGATAGATCCGGCGCCGCCCGATCTCGCGCGTTGGCAGCGTTTTCAGAGTCACGAAACCAGCCTCGCTGTTCCTGCAGACCTCAGCGCAGTCTCGCTGTAGGTAGCCTCGTGGACGGCAAGCGCATCGACGCCTGCCCGAACGACCTCAGCGAGACGCGTGATCACGTCTGGTAGCGCGCCTCCCATCTGGCCCAGGACTTGACCCGTGACGATGGATGCTGACTCCACAGTCAGCGAGGGCAGGAGGCACCCTGCGCTCTCGATCGCTTCTCGGAACACGGCGCAGGCCTCTTCCGCCTCCCGACGTTGTTCCCCGGTAAGGCGAGCAAGCAGCGAGTTCGGCACTCTGGCACCTTGCCTTGCCACACGCGCATGGCTACCCATGGATTCGCTCCCTTGACGCTCAGTCAGTGAACTTGTCTGCTGACGTTCGGTCAGTCGAAGCTGAGGAGCAAGACATGCCGAGGGGTACGCCCAAGACGTACATGGTCATTGCCGACCACTACCGGCAGCGCATCCTGTCCGGCGAGCTCGAACCGGGCACCAAGTTGCCGAGCAACAAGGAGATCTGCGGACAGTGGAACGTCGCCGTGGCCGCGGTGTCGCGCGCGCTCCAGCACCTACAGGTCGAGGGGTACCTGCGGACGTCCCCCCGAGGGACGTATGTAGCGGATGACCCGCGAGTCACCGCCAGCAGCCGCGACCGTCTCGCCCGGGTGCAGAAGCGTAAGTCAAACCTCATGGACGGAGAGACCAGTCGCGTAACGGCTGCCGAGCTTGTCCATCCCCCGCTGTACGTGGCGGACCTCTTCGATCTTGAGCACGGCGAACAGCTGGTTCGACGCGAGTACGTTGCAGGACGGGGGAAGACGCGGACCATGTTCGCGGTCGCGTGGTACCCCGCGCACTTCGCGGCCCTCTGCCCGGACTTGCTGAACACATCTCCCGGACGGAATGACGGCATCACCGCCCGCGTGCTTGAAGCAACCGGCCGTGTCATCACGTCGGCTCGGGACGACATGCACGCCCGCGACGCATCGGTGCGGGAGGCGGCGGCGCTTGGTATCTCCCCTGGCAGCTCCATCCTGGCCCTTGTTCACAGATGGGCCGACGACCAGGGCATCATCGAGTATGTGGAGCAGTGCCTGCCCCCTCGATTCACGATCGGGTACGAGTACACGCCTTGAGCGCCGCGGAGCCCCGGCCACTTCACAGTGTGAAGTGGCCGGGGCTCCGCCGTGCCGAGCCTCGCCTGCTGCCTTCGAGCTCTGCAGGTCAACCGCTTCCCGATACCTACAGGTCAACAGGCATGAGAGGCCGTAAGCGTCTTAGAAGCCGTTGTTTTCCGAATCTGATCGGTGAGTTTCTGCAGGTCAGGCATGAAGTCCTTCGTGGCGAGGCAGAGTCGGGCCGTCGGATTGTCTCGTCGGTGGAGGTGCCGGATGCCGTCGGTGTCGGGTCTGCTGGAGGAGCGGGAGCTGGCCGCGCGCGAGCGTGTGGACGGGCTTCAGGAGGAAGCCGACCGGGCCTTGGCCGAGCTGGCCGAGGCTGAGACGGACTGGGAGGACTGGGGCGTCGCCCGGCAGCGCGTCGGGCAGGTCCTGTCCACGCCGCGGGCGGAGCCGGCGGCGAAGGTGGACAGTGAGTCTCCGCAGACGTCGGCCACCTGCGAGCCGGTGGAGACCGCGCCCGAGGTCGTGCAACCGCAGGCGGCGCGTGCGGGTTCGGTCGTGCCGGTATGGCGGCCCGGGTTGCCGGTGGGCTCACTGGCGGTGGACTACCAGCGCATCGTGGCCTTGCTGATCGAGCACCGCCACGCAGGCGGGAGCGGGATGATGAGCTGTCAGGAGATCACGGCCGAAATCGGATCGGATGTGGTCTCGGCCCAGGTTGAAGGCGTGCGGGTGAAGGCGAAGCGGCTGGTGGGCCGGGGCTGGCTGGCCGAGCCGGCCCCGGGCAGGTTCACCCTGGCAGCCGGGCCAGCCGCCGCGTCATGAGCATCGTCATCGACCACAGCACCATCTGCTCGTGGACGGCGGGCAGCGTCTCGTAGTCGCGCACCAAACGGCGCGTGCGCACCAGCCAGCTCAACGTGCGCTCCACCACCCACCGGCGCGGCAGCACCACGAATCCTGCGGCGTCGTCGCTGCGCTTGACGATCTGCAGTGTCAGCTGGAGCTTCTCGGCCGCCCAGGTCACCAGCTGGCCCGCGTAGCCGCCGTCGGCCCACACAAGAATGATCCTCGTGAAGCGCGAGCGCAGGCGATCCAACAGCGGCCGGGCGGCGTCACGGTCCTGCGCGCTGGCGGCGGTGACGATCACGGCCAGCAGCAGGCCGAGAGCGTCGACGACCACATGCCGTTTGCGGCCCGGCGTTCGCTTCCCGCCGTCCCACCCGGACGTGGCCCGCGGCACGGCCGCAGACGCGCGGACCGTCTGCGAGTCGACGATCGCCGCAGTGGGCTCCGGATCCCGTCCGGCGTCCTCGCGGACCAGGCCGCGCAACCGGTCGTGCAGCTCGGACAGCAGTCCCGAGACACGCCAACGCCGGGCGAAGGCGTAGACCCGGTCCCAGGCGGGGAAGTCCAGCGGCATTGCCGGCCAGGTGATGCCGCCCGCGACCAGGTACCGGACCGCGTCGACCATCTGCCGGTGGCAGTACCCCTCCGGCTGGCCGCCCCGCCCCTCCAGCCACGGCGGCACGGGCATCGCGTCGCGGACCACCGCCCACTCCCCGTCCCTCATGTCGGAGGGATACCTCGGCCTCCTGTGGGGCCGGTCCCCGGCGTTCCCGAACCGGTGCGCGAGGCAGTCACACTCAGGCGCGGCAGAGTTGGAGCCAGCCTCGACAGGGGCGTACAACTGCGACATCAGGGCCTCCCGGCGGGCTCGACGGCTTCGACAACCCCGAGCTGCACCACGGGCTCTGTCTTCATGCGCGCCCGGACCCAACACCACCCGACCGAGCCACCACACTCGAACCCGCGCCCATCATGATCGATAGAGCAGCAGGCTTCTGAACAGCTAAAATAGGACAGCAAGCCCATCGAGCAGGCCTGGCTGCACCCTCCGCCAGGTCTTGATCTCGGTCACTCGGCTGCGAAGGACACCCCATGACGTCGGAGACCACGCCGGTCGCGCAATCCGGGCAGGAATCGGTAGTCATCGCCAGCTTCGACAGCCATCGTCGCGCCGAACACATGCTGGCGTCGCTCGGGCGAGGCTTCCGCACAAAGGCCCGCAAGCGCGGCGCGACTGCTGTAGTGATCAGAGGAAACGCCGACGGCTCGCTGAAACTGACTCAGTCTCGCGTGCTGACGGCCAGCGGTTTTGCGAACGCCCTGTTGCGCATCTCCCTCTCATGGACGGTCGGATTCATGGGCCTGTTCTCCACACTGAAAGGAGCAGAGGTCGGGGCGCACGCCGCTGAAGTGCGTAAAGGACACGTCCGATCCGACGCGCAGCACGCCCACAGGATCCTCGCGGAAGCCGGCCCCCAGGCCGCCATCACGCTGGTTCGCTGCAAGGACGCAGACACACGGCAGATGGTCGCCGCGGCAGCGGCCGAACGTGCGAAGGACAGCTGGGATGGCTCGCTCACAGAGTTTCTCGCCGCCCTCGACCCCGGCAGTGCTCACGATTGGGTGCGCGCCGCTGTCGGTGAGCCCTCCAACACACACCGCGACCAATGACTGACAGCGCCGGCCCCGGGCCGGACACCCGGCGAGAGGTCAGACCCCCGCGCCGCATGATCGTGCGGGCTGTTCTGCGGATCGTGGGATCCGCCACCGCGCTGGTGACCTTGTACTTTCTGCTGCCCCTGGACCGCTCCTCGACCTGGTCCGCCGTCACGATGCTGGTAGTCGGGCTGGTGGTGTTCGTCGGATTGGTCGCGTTTCAGGTCCGCTCGATCATCCGGTCACCATTCCCGGGACTGCGGGCCGTCGAAGCCCTGGCCACCAGCGTTCCGTTGTTCCTGCTGCTGTTCGCCAGCGCCTATGTCGTCATGGCCGCGATGTCGGCCGGTAACTTCGGCGGGCCGCTGACCCACACCGACGGGCTGTACTTCGCCGTCACCATCTTCTCGACGGTCGGGTTCGGCGACATCACGGCCAAGAGCCAGGCGGCTCGGCTTGTGGTCACCGGGCAGATGATCGCTGATCTCGTCGTCCTCGGGCTTGCGATCAAGATCATCATGGGTGCTGTCAGTCGGCGCCGGCAACCGGGAGGCGCCTCAGGCGTACAGCCCCCCGAGGATGTCCACCGCTAGGAGCGTGGGTCAGTAACGAGCAAGCGTCCCTGGCGGCCGCGAACGGTGGATCGGTCGCGGCTGCCCCGCCAGCACTCGTCGGGCTCCGACTGGGTCCCGCTCATCAGCGTCCGGCCGGTAGAGCCCAGATCGGGGAGACTCGGCTGGTCGGCTGGCCAGGGCAAACCCGGCGTGTCGGAAGATCCTGTGGAGCTGTGGCAGGCGGGCAAACCTCCTGACGCCCGGATGGAGACACCCACGAACCGCACGGGATGCCACGCCCTCATGCCCTGGCGCCGGGAAATCACCCGACCGAGTCATCACACTCGAATGGGCGCTCACCATGATCGATAGAGCAGCGGCGTTGAACGGCTTCTTAGGAGCGTTGTTCCATGACTCCGCCGCGCAGGGAGTCCGGTCCATGCACCTGGTCACCGGGCGGCTTCTCGGCCCGACGCGCGCCACCCAGGGCGAAGGAGACTGAGCCCGCACCCCCGTGGAGAAGCTGACGGCCACTACCGGCTGTAACGGCCAGCGGCAGCGAGAAGCGTTCAGACTGGCCCGAGGCAAGCATGATCATCCGTGTTGACGTGTCAACGCAACGGCGCACGCGAGGGCATGAACAGACATCGGCCGACATGCAGATCATCCACCTTTGTCCAAATCTGCCGCATCGTCGCAGGTCAAATCTCGGCAAAAGTCGAGTTCGAATCTCGCACCCTCCGCCTCTGCCCACGCGGGCAAACGAAGGCCCCGACTGCTCTGCGGTCGGGGCCTTCGTCGTCCAGCGGTTGCAGTTCTGGTTGTGGTTCTCGACTGCAGCCAGGCTCTGCGAGCCCCGAGGGCGGGCGGGGACGCCGTCCGGCTCGTCGTCGAGCGGACGGTCTCCGCAGATCCACTGCAGCGCCTCGGTGGAGTACATCCGGCCCGGGACGACCTAGATCTTCCCGGGTGGTCGTCCGTTGGTGCCTGCCCACCAACGGGCGAGGTAGCGAAGACGAACAGACATGTCCCTCCCCTGAGTACGGGCTTTCCCTGCACAGGGACCCGTAGCTGGGTAGCGTAGCGGTCTGTAGCCGGTTGGGTACGATCCGCGGAGGTCTGCGGTAGGGGACAGCAGGACGTTCGGCGCATTCATCTCGCTTCGGCGAACGGCACTTGGGTGGACCAAGCTCCGGCTGGCCACGGAGGTCGGCCGCAGCGAGGAGTGGATGTCCCTGGTCGAGCGGGACATGCAGCAGGTCTAGGACTTGACGCTCCTTCGGCGCTTCGCCGAGGTGTTGGGCATCGACCTCACGGAGCTGATGGCGTTGCGGCAGCCAGCCGCCGAGCGGGCGAGGTCACGTCCGCGAAGGCCTGCCTCCGCTACGCTGACGAGCAACTCCGCTGCCGACGAGGACGATGTGCGACGCCGCCCGTTCCTGACCCTGGCGGCTGCCGCCCTCTTCGTACCGGCCGTCGGCCAGCAGGCCGCGCAGGCCGAGGAGAAGTCCTCGTTGGCCGATCTGGAGGACCTTCTCCTGTACGGGGCGGCCCGGATTCCGGCTCCCCGCCGCGAGCCGTCCCAGGAGATGGTCGCCACCTCGCTGGTGACGTCACGCCGAGAGTTCAAGGCAGCCCAGTACGACGCCCTGGCCCGCGCCCTGCCCGGTCGGATCGCCGCCGCCGAGATGGTCGGATCGGCGGAAGAGCGGGCCCGAAACGTCGCTCGGCTCTACAACATCGCCGTCCGGCTGTGCATCAAAGTCGGTATCGACAACCTGGTGGCCATCACTGCGGACCGCGCGCTCTCCGCCGCCCGGCTGGGTGGAGACCCGCTGATCACCGCGGAGGCCCAGCGCATGGTCTCCAGTTCCTGGCGTCGCCAGGGCGGCCTGGCTCGCGCCACCGACATCGTGGTGGTCGCCGCCGAAGACCTCCTCGCCGATGCTTCCGTCTCCGAGACCGCCCGGCTGGCCACCCGCGGAGACCTGTTTGCCACCGCCGCCTACACCGCGGCGAAGTCCGGCGACCGCTCCTACGCGCACGCCCTGATCCGGGAGGCCGCCGACAGCGCCGCCGCAGCGAGCCGGTCCTCCGGCCTGCTGGACGGCGTCCAGGGCGTCGCCCTGCACGAGCTGTCGGTGCACCGCGAGCTCGGCGACGCCGGGCGGGCGATCGAGATGGCGGCCACCATCGACCCTGCCGCGCTGCCGACCGCCGAGCGGCAGGCCCGCTTCTTCACCGATGTGGCGCGCGCGTTCGACCAGTGGGGCAAGCCCGAGCAGTGCTACCTGGCCCTGCTCGCGGCCGAGGAAACGGCCCCGCAGGAGGTCCGCAGGGGCGCCGTGCGCGATCTCGCCGCAGGCCTGCTGCGGCACGACCGCAGGCTGCCCGGCGTCCGGGACTTCGCCGCCCGCGCAGGCGTGCAGATCATCTGACCCGTAGCCGGACTACGGCCCGTAGCCGGGCTACGGATCCGGCCTTCGGCCCGGCAGTTCCGCCCCTCCCTCTGCTGCCGAAGGCTCTCCCACGCACAACGCCTCCCAGCTTGCCGTCGGCCCTCGGCACGCCGCCCCGCCGGGACACTGGTCCGAGGCTTTCGCCACTGCCGTATGGGCCGCTTTGCACCTGCCCGTGCTCGCTCTGTTGGGCATCGCGATCCGCAGCCAGCAGGTCGATAGCCGGCCGCAGGCGGAGGCCGCACCGGACGTGCCCGCACCGCGTTGGATGTTCATGCCCTTGGTTCGAAGACAACGGGGCGGATGGATGAGTGACTTGAGGCTCTATTGCGCTGCGGCCGGTGCCGCACGTGCCCGGGCGAGCAACTCACCGGTGCGAACAAGCCCGCCATCACCGATGTGCCGCTCTCCGACCAGGAGTCCGTGGCGGCCGCCCTCGGCAAGGCCACCGACGCGGGTGCGGTCGCGAAGCTCGCCCTTCAGCTGGAGGACCAGGCCGCGCAGACCTATCTCTTCGCCACCTGCAACGTCACCTCACCGGCGGGGATCGCCACCGCCGCCACCATCGCCCCGGTCGAGGCCATGCACGCCGTGATCCTCAACTACGTCCTGGGCCAGTACCCCGTCCTGGACGACGTCCTGCCCGTCGACAAGGCCGCGAACCCGAGCCTGCTCACGGTCTGACCGCCCAACAGCACCGGGCCGGGCAGCCGGCCGCCTTCGGCAGCCTCACCGCCCACTGCGCCCACGGCACGCACACCTCCCCTTCGCCGCCCACCCGGCCCGGGACTGCCCCCACCCCCCAGGTCCACCCGAACGGCTCGGCACCGGCCTGCGGTCCCGGCCGGCAGCCTCGTACCCCGGCTCCCCGAAGCGACCGGCACAGCACCGGTCCGGGGAATGCGTTCAAGGGTGTTTGTCGTCCCGGACCAGGGCCGCGGCCCGTTGCCGGGTCGGTCGTGCCGCGGGGCAGGAGCCGACCCCGGCGGGCCGCGCCGCAAGCCGGATCGTAGGCTGCCGCCATGAACAACGCCCCGATCATCACGCCCGACGACGCCTTCGCGATGCTGCTGGCGGGCAACCGGCGGTTCGTCGCCGGCGTGCCGGAGCACCCGAACCAGGATGCCGCCCGGCGCACCGAGACCGCACCGGGGCAGAGCCCGTTTGCGGTGCTGTTCGGCTGCTCCGACTCCCGGCTGGCCGCGGAGATCATCTTCGACCGCGGTCTGGGGGATCTGTTCGTCGTCCGGACCGCCGGACACGTCGTGGGAGCCGAGGTGCTGGGCAGCATCGAGTACGGCGTGAGCGTGCTCGGCGCCCCCCTGGTGATCGTCCTGGGGCACGACTCCTGCGGCGCCGTCGCCGCCACCCGCGCCGCCGTCCAGGACGGCACCACCGCCACCGGGTACGTCCGGGACGTGATCGAGCGCGTGACGCCGAGCGTGCTGGCCGCCCGGGCCGCCGGACGCACCGAGGACGCCGACTTCATCGCCGAGCACATACGGCACACCGTCGACCTGCTGCTCGACCGCTCCCGCACGCTCGCCGACGCCGTCGCCGCCGGCCGCGCGGCCGTGGTCGGCCTGTCCTACCGGCTGGTCGACGGCAGTGCCCACCTGGTCGCGGCGCGCGGCCTGGACGATTCGGCCTTGCCTGTCTGAGCCGCGATGATCACGGCCGGACGGCGGCGGGGCCGCATGCGACCTCCGCGGGGCCGCCCGGTCCTGTTCGGCGAACTCGTCACGGACCGCGTCAGCGGGGTGTCAGTGGCAGGTCAGGCCACCGGGGCATCCTGAGAGCACGTCAGGGAGAGGTGCCCGGAGTGGTTGATCGGGTGCCTGGCCGGCAACGGCCGAGCAGGGTCCCCCGGGGCCCGCGCAGGTTCGAATCCTGCCCTCTCCGCCTCGCTGTTCCCCATGACCGGCACCACATCATCCCGGTGGCCGGCCCGCCCCGGCACCGCGCTGCGCCCGCAGGCCGCCGCCGGATGCGGTTGGCCGTGCTCTTTTCGGACAGGCGCGTATCAGCCGCCGGGCCGTGGCGGTCACCCGAACTCGGGAGGTCGTGATGGGCAAGATCTTGTACAAGCCGCTCGGACTGCTGTTCGGCGTCCTCGGTGGGGTGGTCGCGAGCGCCGTCTTCAAACGCCTGTGGGCGTTCCTCGGGCATGAGCAGGACGCGCCCCGGGCCACCGACCGGGACCGCACCTGGAGGGAGGTGCTGACCGCCGCCGCGCTGCAGGGAGCCGTGTTCGCCCTGGTCAAGGCTGCGGTCGACCGAGGCAGCGCGGTCGGCGCCCGCCGCCTGACCGGTACCTGGCCCGACTGATCCCGGAGCCGGAGCCGGCGCCCGAAGCCTGTCGCACCTGAAGGGCGAGGTCGACGAGAAGGACACCGACCACATCGACCGGGTGCGGCAGAGCGACGACACCCGCCGCACCGACCCTGAACGGGACTGGGGCGCCGCCGCAGCGGGGTCGGGCAGGGCGCGCGCACAGGTCGGGAGCTCCCGCGGCACGAGCAGGGGATGACGTCGGCGTCCTGCGCGGCGGTGATGGCGCCCGGGCCTGGGGCCGATCGCGGCCGCCACCCACAGCGCCGGCGGCGGCTCGAGGCCCGGCGCGCCATGTCGGGAACCGAAAATTCGAGCCCGCTGACTCCGTGCGAACGACCGATCGGTGGGGTGGTCGGGTTCGAGACGCGCCTGCCCCGGCCGACCGCACCGGTGCGCGATCGGCACGGCGAGTCGCGCGGATCCCACTCTCCTGCGCCGGTGCGGCGGCGTTGCCGCGATCCGCCCGGCCGGTCGCGGCTCCGGCCGCCGGGCGTGTGTCGAGGGGCGCCGGACGGGCAGACGCGCAGTATGTGGCTGCTGAGAACGCCTGGTGTTTACCGTGCGCAGGAGGACAGCGATCTGCTGATCGAGAGCCTGGGCCGCGAGCGCCTGCGCGAGGGCGACGAGGTGCTCGACCTCGGTACGGGCACGGGCGTCGTGGCCCTCGCGGCGGCCGGTACCGGCGCCCGGGTCACCGCGATCGACGTCTCCCGGCGCGCCCTGGCCACCGCGTGGATCAACGGCGCCCTGAACGGGCGGCACATCCACGTGCTGCAGGGCGATCTGCTGGAACCCGTCCGTGGCCGACGGTTCGATCTGATCGCGTCCAACCCGCCCTACGTGCCGGCCGCCGAGGCCACGCCGCCCTCCCACGGCCCCGCGCGGGCGTGGGATGCCGGGCCGGACGGGCGGGCCCTGCTGGACCGGATCTGCCGCACGGCCCCCGGTTCCCTCGTGCCGGGCGGGGTTCTGTTGCTGGTGCATTCCTCGCTGTGCCGGGTCGCGGAGAGCTTGCGGGCCCTTCGGCGGGCGGGGCTGCGGACCGCCGTCATCGCTCGGCGGCGGATCCCGTTCGGTCCCGTCATGTCGGCGCGGGCCGACTGGTTCGAGGAACGGGGGCTGGTTGCTCCGGGTGTCCGGCACGAGGAGCTGGTGGTGATCCGCGGTGTCCGCCCCGAGTAGCCGGCCGTGCGCGTCGGCGCGCGTGGTCATGCCCGCCGAGGTGGGGCCCGTGCTGGTGAGCGGTCCGGTCGAGATCGTGCTGCCGGACGGCACGGTCGAGGTCTGCGAGCGGCCGGTGGTGGCGCTGTGCGTCTGCCGGCGCAGCCGGCGGTACCCGTTCTGCGACACCAGTCACCGCCGTCGCTCGCTCCCACCGTCGGACCCCGGCTGACACCGGGGGCACGGGCGGGGGAGGGTCAGGCGGTTGCGGGGGCGCCGAGCGGGGCGAGCAGGGCGCTCCGGCCCTGCTTCCAGTGGGTGAGGGCGTGGTGGGCGAGGCGGTTGTCGAGCAGGGTGCCGGCGGCCAGGCCGAAGGCGATGTCGTCTCGCAGGTCGGGCTCGTCGGCCAGGAGGGCGTCGATGACGCCGTGGCGCATCAGCTGCTCGTGGACGGCGTCGGCCTCGACGTGCTCCAGGTAGAAGCGGGTGCCCGCGGGCCCGGCGCCGAGCCGCTCCAGAGCGGCGGCCAGGCGGGCGGAGCCGGGTGAGGAGCTGATCTCGACGCCGGCGAACTGTCCGACGAGGGCGCCGCGGTGCACGCGGTGCAGGGCGAACAGGGACATCAGGTTGACGACCGCCAAGGCGGGTGCCGGCGCGTGGTCCAGGTAGTGGCCGTAGCCGCGGTCCAGACCGAGGTCGGCCATCATCTCCGCGAACAGCCGGGAGTGGGTCCGCTCGGCCCGCCCCGCGCCGTACTCGTCGAACTGCACCGCCATGAGAGCGGCCTGGGCGGCGCCGTGCAGCCGGGGGACGACCCAGCTCTGCGGGTCGGCTTCCTTCAGGTGGTAGAGGGACCGCAGGGCTAGGTACTCGCGAGCCTGCCACCGCTCACCGCGGCGCAGCAGGAAGTGGGACGGGCCGGCTCCGTCCGGGGGCTCGATCAGGAGGTCCCGGAGCTGGTCCTCCAGCGGCGGCACCGCGCCGATCTCGGCCCGCAACGCCGCCAGGAAGGACCGTTCCAACTGCGCGCGCAGGCCCAGGACCCTTGGCTCCCACTCCCATCGGGCGTCCACACCCGCGAAGGATCGGTAGTGGAGTTCGTAGCAGAGGTAGAGGGCGAGTTGGTGGTCCTCGCTCCAGGCGGAGGCGGCCAGCGCGGGGCCGGCCACCTCGCCGGCCCCGGCATCGGCATCGGGGTCGGTGGTCAGCAGGGCGATGAGGTCGCCGGTCAGCGGGCCGCGCGGTGGCGGGAGGCGCGGACCGGGGCCGGTGGCGGTGACACCCACGGAGAAGACCTCCCGGGGAAGTAGTGACTCGGGGTGCGCCTACCCCGGTGCGGGGGCCGACGCGGCGGCGGCCGTGGCGAACCAGCTGTGGAGCGCGGTCCACGGCTGCTCGCTGCGGCCCGGGCCGCGGAAATGTGAGCGACTTCTAGAAGTAGTGGCGGCGGCCGCCGACCTCGTGGCCGACCGCGCCCATGATCCACAGGATCAGGCCGACGACGACCAGGACGATGCCGATGGTCCAGAGGAAGGAAAGGCTGGTGAGGAATCCGATGAGGAGGAGGATGACTCCGAGGATGATCATGGTGCTCTCCGGTGTGCGTTTCCCCCCGGTGAGGTGTCCTTTTCCGATGCGGAAGCAATGGTGCGTCTTCCCCGTCGATGCGAAGCGAATCGGCTGTGACGGTCGAGACGTCTTCTCGTCGTCGGTGCCTTCTTTCATCGCTGGTCAGTGCCGGTGGCCCAAAGTTCGTAGACCTACGGTGTAGACACCAGTGTGGTCCAGGAGTTCACTGTAGATATACGACGTAGATCCCCATTGGAGCACGTCATGATCATTGTTCTCGGACTTGTCGTCCTGGTCGTCGCGGCCGTCGTCGCGCTGGCCGGAATCTTCGGCAACACCGGCGCCGCGCACGAGCTCAGCAATCCGTTCACGGTGTTCGGGCACCACATGACCGGCTCCACGGGCACCCTGTTCCTCTACGGCATCGTCGTCGGGGCAGTGGCCATGTTGGGGCTCGCCATCCTGCTGACCGGCGTACGCCGCGCCTCACGTCGCAACGCGGATGCGCGGCACGGGCTGCGCGAATCCCGCCGCGAGCGGGAAGCCGTCGCCAAGAGCCGCGACGACCTGGTCGAGCAGCGTGACACGGCCCGGGCGGAGGCCGCATCGGCCGGCCGCGACCGGGACGGCGTCGCCGGCGAACGGGACACGCTGACCCGGCAGCGCGACGACCTCGCCGAACAGCGGGACTCCCTGACGCGGCAGCGCGACGACCTGATGAACGGGCACGGCGGTGCCCATGAGCAGACCGCCGGCACCCGGGTCGCCCCGATGCGGCAGGACCCGGAGGCGCAGGACGAGGCCGGCCCGCGTGGCTACGAGGAACCGGACCGGCAACCGCAGCCTCGAATCGACCCAGCAGGTGATGACCGTGACCGCTAGGAAATCCCATCCGACGATGGAAAAGGGCCGGGCGAGCCGGTTCGGCGGTGAGGACCAGCACGGCTGGTCGCCGGACATCGACGCCGAGCATCAGGAGCCCAACGACAGCGCCCACCGCTCGTTCCACCCCGAGAAGTACGCTCCCGAGCCCGGACCGGGCCGTGAGCGGGCCGCCGAGGAGGGACAGGAGGTGTCCGGGAACACCGTGGAGAGCCTGGGCCGTCGAGGCGAGGACCAAGGGCCCGACAAGCACACCTACGACATGGGGGAGCAGGGCCCGGCCGGCCGTCCCAGCGGCGGGCGGACCGCGGAGGCGCACACCGGTGTCGACCCCCAGGAGCCCGACGGCCGGACCTCGGGGCACTGACCGGGCCTCCCGCCCCAGCGACCCCGGCCCGCCGTCCGGCCCACCGAGCCCCGCCATGACGAACCGTCCCACCCGCCCCGGCTACGGCCGACCGCCGAAGCGCGGCCGGCCGCCCGCCGTGCCGTCGGGGCTTCCCGATCCCGACGGCCGTCCGCCCCCGACCGGGTGGCTGCGCCGGATGGCCGACCGTTCGGCGGCCGGGCGTGGTTGGCGCAGGGGCCGAGCGGTCGAGCTGACGCAGCGATCGCTGGGCTTCGCGGCGCTCGGGTTCCTCACCCTCGTGCCGCTGCTGATCGTCATCTCGGCGGCCGATCCGGCGAACGGGCAGGGTTTCGCCCAGTGGCTCGGTGACGGCATCGGCGTTTCCGAGCCCTCAACCAGGAACATCGAGCAACTGATCGCCCTGCCCGACGAGACCCTGCGGACCACGACGGCGTTCAGCCTGGCCGCCCTCGCCGTGTTCGGCCTGTCGTTCGGCGCGGCGGTGCAGACCACCTACGAGAAGATCTGGGGGCTGCCGCCGGCCCGCTGGTGGGCCAGGTGGCGGCACGCCGTCTGGCTGGCCGCGCTCATCGGGGTCCTCCTGGTGTTCGCCACCACCGCCGTGTGGCGGCGCACCCCGTTCGGCGGTGTCATCTCGGTGTTGTTCGCCGTCCTGTTCCTCTGGTGGTCGCAGCGGATGCTGCTCTGCGGACGGGTCGACTGGACTGCGCTGCTGCCGGGCGCCGTGGCCACGACGGCCGGGCTGCTCGGCCTGAGGGTGTTCTCGCGGCTGGTCTTCTCGCCGTTGATCGCCACCAACGCCCTTGCCTACGGGCCGATCGGGACGGTCCTGGTGATCCAGTCCTGGCTGGTGGGCGTCGGTGTCGTGGTGTACGGCGGCGCACTGGCGGGCCGGACGATCCATGACGAACTTCCCCGCGTGGCAGCTGCGCTGAAACGACGAAGGTGATGCCGGGGCCCGTCCCGCCGGACTGCTGCTGCCGCTGTGCGCGGTGCGCCGGATCGGTCGCAAACGGGCAGAAGGGTGCTGGAACGGGCCATTCCGCATCGCTTTCCGTACACCGGTCCACCGGGCCCCGCAGTCTTACTAGCGTCCTCCCATGGTCGCCCAGCGCAGTCACCAGGTTGATGGATCCTCGGGCCGAGGTGCCGCCGGCACCGCGGCGTTGCCCCGGCAGGGCGGTGCCCCCGACCGGGACATGGCCGAACTGCGCGCCGCCGAGGAGCGCTTCCGCGGGCTGCTGGAGTCCGCGCCGGACGCGATGGTGATCGTGGACGACCGCGGGGTCATCCGGCTGGTCAACGCGCAGACCGAGGCGCTGTTCGGCTACCGCCGGGACGAACTGCTCGGTAGACCCGTGGAGGCGCTGCTGCCCGAGCGGTTCCGCGCCCACCACCCCCGGCACCGCAGCGGCTACACGGTCACCAGGCGCACCCGGCCGATGGGCTCCGGGCTGGACCTGTACGGGCTGCGCCGGGACGGCACCGAGTTCCCGGTGGAGATCAGCCTCAGTCCGCTGGAGACCGCCGAGGGCCTGCTGGTCTCGGCCGCCATCCGGGACGTCAGCGACCGCAAGGCGGCGGAGGCCAGGATCAGCGAGCTCGCGGCGCTGGTGGAGTCCTCCCAGGACGCGATCATCACCCACACCCTGGACGGCCGGATCACCTACTGGAACGCCGCCGCCCACCGCCTCTACGGCTACGGCCCGCAGGAGGCGCTCGGCCGCCACCTCGGCACGCTCGCCCCGCCCGACCGCAAGGACGAGGTCACCGCGCTGCTGGAGCGCCTCGCGCGCGGCGAGCGGGTGGAGAACCACGAGTCGCTCCGGGTGGCGTCCGGCGGCCGGCTGCTGGACGTCGACGTCACCCTCTGGCCGACCCGGGACCAGTACGGGGCGATCTGCGGCGCCTCCGCGATCGTCCGCGACGTCGGCGACCGCAAACGCGCCGAGCTGGAGCTGACCCGGCTCTACGAGCAGCAGCGGCACATCGCGCTCACCCTGCAGCGCAGTCTGATGGGCTCGCCGCCCGACATCCCGGGGATGCGGACCGCGAGCCGGTACCTGGCCTCGACCGAGGGCGCGGGCGTCGGTGGCGACTGGTTCGACCTGGTGCCGCTCGGCGCGGGGCGGATCGGCGTCATCGTCGGCGACGTGATGGGCCGCGGGCTGGAGGCCGCCGCGGTGATGGGGCAGCTGCGCTCCGCGGCGCACGCACTGGCCAAGACGGGCATGCCGCCGCGCCAGCTGATGCAGGCGCTGGACGCCGTGGTGGCCGACCTGCCGGACCAACTGGTCACCTGCTGCTACCTGGTGATCGACCCGGACGCCGGCGAGGTGGCGATCTGCTCGGCCGGCCACCTGCCGGCCCTGCTGGTCTCCCCGGACAACACGGTGCGCGAACTCCTCGCGCCGGTCAGCGTCCCGCTCGGGGTCGGCGAGGTCCCGCACCAGCAGACCACCCTCGCCGTCCCGCCCGGCTCCACCCTGGTGCTGTACACGGACGGCCTGGTGGAGACCCCGGAGAGCGATCTCGGCATCCAACTCTGCTCACTGGCGGACGAGTTGGCGCGCTCCTTCACCCGGACACCCGATCTGGAGGTGGTCGCCGACCGGGTGCTGCGGGCCATGCTGCCGCGCACCGACCGCTACCCGGACGACGTGACGCTGCTGCTCGCCCATCTGCCCGCCCCGCCGCTGGCGACCGCCGCCGCCGAACTGCCCGCGCTCTCCTCCTCGGCGGCCACCGGCCGCCGCTTCCTGCGCGCCACCCTCCAGGAGTGGGGCTGCGCCGAGGCACAGGACACCGTCTGCCTGCTCAGCTCCGAGCTGATCGCCAACGCGGTGCGGCACGCCCGGGGGCCGATCGGGCTGCGTCTGCACCGCACCGCCCGGGAGCTGACGGTGGAGATCTCGGACACCAGCCCCTCGCTGCCGGTGCCCCGGCTCGTCGACAGTGCCAGCGAGGACGGCCGGGGCCTGTCCCTGGTGGAGGCGCTCGCCCGCAACTGGGGCGCCCGCCCGACCGCCGCGGGCAAGACCGTCTGGTTCACGCTGGCCGTCGACTGAGCGCACCCGGTCGACATGCCGTCAGGGGCACCCGCTTCCCGGATCGCAGGCCGCCGTGCGGAGTGCGCCGGTCAGCCGTAATCCGTCGGGCGGTGGCTCGTTGGTCCAGGTGTCCCTGACGCCCCCGAGGAATGAGAACCACGTGCCCGAGATCGATGAGTACGCCGATGAGCAGCCCGAGCTGGTCGTCCGCAGGGTCGCGGACCCGCAGGACGACAGCTCGGACCTGGGCGCCGATGCGGCCGGCCAGGAACCCGGACCGCAGGCGCGGTCGCGCGCCGGCGGTCTGATGGACCAGGGCCAGATGTAGGCGGAAGCCGGGCGGGGCTGCCGCTGGGTGGTCCCGCCCGCCCTCGGCCGGCATCGGCCGTGCCGGCCGCTGTTCCACGTACCTGCCTGTGCGGCTCCGAGATGCAGGTGTGGTCGATCCGGACGGACGGCTCGCGAGAGTGGAGATCATTTTCATCCGATCGAGGGGATCTCGGCTCTCCGGTGCGGTGCCGGCGGCGAAGATCGACCAAGATCGTCGCATGAGCCACGCCATGACACGACGTCAGATTCTCGGCACCGCAGCGATGGTCGGTGCCACCACCCTCCTCGGCGGCGGGACCGCGGCATCCGCCGCCCGGGCCGCGTCGGGCCCCGGGTCCGCACGGGCCACCGCGGCCGAGGTCGACCCCCGGGAGAGGGCCTACCTGGAGAGCTTGAAGCAGATCGCGGACCCGCAGTGCGACGAGGCCGTGACCGAGGCGTTCGAGCGGGGGCAGGGCGCGGCCGTCAACGACGCGCTCAAGGGGTGGAGGACCAACGGCCAGGCCATCCCCGACGGGCTGCCCGCCAAGCTGCGCGACTTCCTGGAGACGACCCGTCAACTGCCCGCCTGGGTCGACCCGGAGGCGCTGGCCGCCGGTCACCGTTTCGGCCTGGCGCACGCGCAGCAGATCTCGTTCGCCGCGGTGCTGGATGTGACGCCCGAGCGGATGCGCTACCCCGCCGCGGCCGCGGCCATCACCGGCATCGAGGGCCCGCACGACAACAAGCAGGGCTTCGCCAAGGCACTGCGCGCCGTGGGCGACATTCTGCACAAGGAGCCCTACGGGCCCGACGGGTCGGCCTTCGTCACGCCGGCACGGGTACGGATGGCGCACTCCGCCGTGCGCCACCTGCTGCACACGGAAGGGCACTGGGACACCGGCACGTGGGGCCTGCCGGTGAACCAGTTGGACTTGCTCGCCGAAGGAAGTCTGTTCACCAGCTACCTGATCGACCACCTGGACAAGCTGGGCGTGCACCCCAGCGAGCAGGAAGCGGAGCACTACTTCCACGAGTGCCGGGTCGGCGGCTATCTGATGGGGATCTCCGAGGACGGCATGCCCCCCACTCTGGCGGCGGCACGCAAGCGTGCTGCGGCGGTGAACGCCATCCACGCGCGGGTGACGCCGCAGTCCGCGGAGTACGTGAAGACGACGATCGAGTACTTCTCCTCACTGGCCGGCCCCAAGGAGATCACCGTCCCGCCCGCCACCGCGCTGGTGCGCTACATGATCGGCGACGCGGACGCCGACGCGTTCGGCCTGGCCCGCTCCACGTGGGACGCGGTCGTGCCGACCGCCGTGCAGGGCTTCTTCACCGGGACGCAGGCCGGTGGGCTGCCGACCCCGTCCGCGACCATGACCCGCTTGGCGGTCCAGATGGTCCAACGAGCGATGAACGACGGCAAGGAGATCGACCTGACGATGCCGCTCCACCTGTACGGGCACCGCTAGAACCGGCAGGAGACGCCGGGGCGGGGCGCCGGCGGGCGGTGCAGACGTGGCGCATGGCCGGATCCTCGGTGACACCGAAGCGCCGCGCGGCGCAGACAGGTGCTCGGTCGACACCGTGCGGGCAGTTGACCGGTTTCCGGGCTTGCTCTTGACCGGGGTGGTGACGAGGTGGGATCGACCTATGTAAGGTAAACCTTGCCTAATACGGTCCCGGGGTCGGGGTCGCCGCCGCTCCGGCCATCCACAGGGGTCGGGCCGGGGGATACGGGTGGCGGCGCAGGGGCTGCGCCGCGGCGGATTTCCTGAACTCTGGGGGACCAGTGAGCAGTCGCCTGGGCGGGCACCGGGACGGGCCGCGGCATGCCCGCGGACTGCTGGCGGCGCTGACTTCGCTGGAGCGCTTCCGCGGCCGGACCGTGGTGGTCAAGTTCGGCGGCAACGCCATGGTGGACGAGGACCTGAAGGCGGCCTTCGCCCAGGACGTGGTCTTCCTGCGCTACGCCGGGCTGCACCCGGTGGTGGTGCACGGCGGCGGCCCGCAGATCAGCGCGCAACTGGCCAGGCAGGGGCTCGCCTCGACGTTCACGGCGGGTCTGCGGGTGACCACGCCGGAGACCATGGACGTGGTGCGGATGGTGCTGGCGGGTCAGGTGCAGCGCGAGCTGGTCGGCCTGCTGAACGCGCACGGTCCGTTCGCGGTCGGGATGACCGGCGAGGACGCGCACACCATGACGGCCGTCAAGCGGTACGCCGTGGTGGACGGCGAGCAGGTGGACATCGGCCTGGTCGGCGACATCGTCGGGATCGACACCGCCGTCCCCAGGGCACTGCTCGCCAACGGCCGGATCCCGGTGATCTCCTCGATCGCCCGCGGCGCCGACGGGAACGTCTACAACGTCAACGCCGACACCGCGGCCGCCGCGCTGGCGGTGGCGCTGGGCGCCGAGATGCTGGTGATGCTCACCGATGTCGAGGGCCTGTACGCGGACTGGCCGCGCTCGGACCGGGTGATCCGCCGGTTGGCCGCGGCCGAACTGGCGGAGCTGATGCCGGGGTTGGCGAGCGGCATGCTGCCCAAGATGGAGGGCTGTCTGCGGGCGGTCCGCTCCGGGGTGGGCCGTGCCCGGGTGCTGGACGGCCGGGTGCGGCACGGCCTGCTGCGCGCGTTCGCGAGCCCGGGCGCCGGGACGGAGGTGGTGCCGGACGCTCCGGTGGCCGCCGTCGAGGCCGCGCCGCCCGTCCTGGTGGGACGGCACTGAGCGCAGGTCGAGCGGTTCGCTGCGCATGCGGAGCGAATTTGACTCCCCCTCGCGAATCGTAGAAGTTAGGTAAGCCTTACCTTGTGGTGATGCGTCGGTGCCCGACCCGGTCGGGGGGCGGGCGCTCCGACGGGCCGATCTGCAAGCAGTCAACGGAAGGACGAGCATGTCGCGCGACAACGGCGCAATCGATCGAGGCGACGGTGCCGACGACCTGGTGGGCATCGGCTTCGGCCCGGCCAACCTGGCGCTGGCCATCGCGATCGACGACCACAACCGCCGCGACCCCGAGCAGGCGCTCCAGGTGCGGTTCGTCGAGCAGCAGGAACGATTCGGCTGGCACCGCGGCATGCTGCTGGAGGGGGCCACCATGCAGGTGTCCTTCCTCAAGGACCTGGTCACCATGCGCGACCCGCGCAGCCGCTTCACCTTCCTGACGTACCTGCAGGAGCGCGGTCGGCTGGCCGACTTCATCAACCAGAAGAGCTTCTACCCGACCCGTCTGGAGTTCCACGACTACCTGGAGTGGTGCGCGGCGGAGTTCACCGGCTGGACCGGCTACGGCCGGCGCGTGGTCGAGATCCGTCCGATCGAGGCCGACGGCCGGATCGAGCTGGTCGAGGTGGTCTCCGAGGCCGTCGCCGGTCCGGCCGACCGCCAGGTCCGCCGGGCGCGCAACATCGCTGTGGGCACCGGCCTCAAGCCCCGGCTGCCCGCGGGCGTCGGCGCCGGCGAGCGTGTCTGGCACACCCGTGATCTGCTGTTCCGCGCACCGGAGTTGGCCGAGCAGGGCGAGCTGCGCCACCGCCGCCTCACCGTGGTCGGCGCCGGCCAGTCGGCCGCCGAGGCCGTCGACTACCTGCACCGCACCTTCCCGGACGCGGAGATCTGCGCGGTGGTCGGCCGCTACGGCTACAGCCCGGCCGACGACAGCCCGTTCGCCAACCGGATCTTCGACCCGGCCGCGGTGGACGAGTTCTACGCCGCGCCGGACGAGGCCAAGCGAGCCCTGCTCGACCACCACGCCAACACCAACTACTCGGTGGTGGACGGCGATCTGATCGAGCAGCTGTACCGGACGGTCTACCAGGAGAAGGTCAGCGGCCGGGAGCGGCTGCGGATCCTCAACGCCACCCGGTTGACCGGGGTCGAGCACACCGCCGACGGCGCCCGCGCCGCGGTCCGCTCGCTGACCACCGGCCAGGAGAGCGTGCTGGAGTCGGACGCCGTGGTGCTGGCCACCGGCTACACCCACGTCGACCCGCGCGAGCTGCTCGGCCCGCTCGGCGCGGCCTGCCACACCGACGAGCTGGGCCGGCTCCGGGTCGACCGTGACCACCGGATCCTGACGGCGGACCACGTCGACGTCGGCATCTACCTCCAGGGCGGCACCGAGCACACCCACGGCATCACCTCCTCGCTGCTCTCCACCCTGGCCGTGCGCTCCGGGGAGATCTGCGACTCGCTGCTGCTGCGCCACACCGGCCGCCAGCTGCGGGCCGAGGACGCCCAGCTCGGCGTCGCCGGCTGAACCGGGCCCGCCCCGGCCCGCCGTCAGCCCGTCAGCCCGCCAGCCCCCCGGAACCGAACGGACCCCCGGCATGACCGACACCACCACCACCGGCCCGCTGGGCCTGGACCCCGACAGCCTGCGGGCGGACCTCGCCGACATCCTCGGCGAGCGGCCCGAGGACATCGGTGACGACGACGACCTGCGCGACCTCGGCCTCGACTCGATCCGGCTGATGAGCCTGGTCGAGATCTGGCGGGCCCGCGGTGCCAAGGCCGAGTTCGCCGACCTGGCGGACCTCGGCCAGGCCCCCACCGTCCGGGCCTGGTCCGCCTACCTGCTCGGTCACTGACCGCACCCCCACCGACCCGGTGGCCGAGGGCCCGTCCAGGACGGTGCGCCCGGCCGCCGTACACCGCTGCGCAGATCCGCGTCACCCTCGAGGAGAACCATGAACACCCGTGTCCTGTCGACCCGCAACGTCAGACTCGCCGCCGCCGCCTCGGCCGTGGCCATGCTCGCGCTGACGGCGTGCGGCTCCGACGGCGGCAGCAAGGACTCCGCGCCCGCCGCCAAGGACGGCAGCGGTGCCCCGGCCGCCTCCGGCCCGAAGGTCGTCGAGGCCACCAACGGCAAGATCACGGTGCCGGCCGACGTCAAGCGGATCGTCAGCATCTCCTACGCCACCGGCGCGCTGCTCGACCTCGGCGTACAGCCGGTCGGCACCAGCACCATCGACGACAACAACCCGATGGAGCTGCTGCCCTCGCAGACCGAGGCCGCCAAGAAGATCGAGCCGATCGGCTCCGGCATCGAGATCAACATCGAGAAGGTCGCCTCGCTCAAGCCCGACCTGATCGTGGTCGAGGGCGCCACCGCCTTCGACTGGGGTGTCAAGAAGCTCGAAGGCATCGCCCCGACCCTGTACTTCGGCATCGACAAGCCGGTCGACCTGCTGAACGCGCAGGAGAAGATCGCCACCGCCGTGGGCAAGGACGCCGAGTTCAAGAAGCTGAAGTCGGACTACGACGCCAAGGCCGCGAAGATCAAGACCGACTACGCCGCCAAGCTCAACACCGTCAGGTGGAGCATCGCCTCCTCGTACGGCGGCGGCGAGTTCCTGGTCGACACCAGCAGTTCCTGGGTCGGCCGGGTGCTCAGCGACGCCGGCGCCACGTTCTCGCAGGCGTCCACCGACCCGGCCGAGCACGAGGTCACCTACTCGACCGAGAAGCTCGACGTGCTGGCCGACGCCGACATCATCCTGGTGCCCAGGACGGCCGCCACCGGCGAGGTCCCGCAGGACACCAAGGACCTGGACAAGCAGCCCTCCTGGAAGAACCTCAAGGCCGTCCAGGCCAACAGGGTGCTGCCGATCACCTACGCCACCACCGACCGGTACGGCACCTCGATCGATGTGCTGAACCAGATCGAGACCATCCTCAAGGGCCTCTAGCCTCCGCGTCCGGGCAGGCCGCCCGCGGTCGCACCGCCACCGCGGGCGGCCCGCCCGGACCCGCACCACCGCACCACACCGCACCACAGCGCAGGGCCGCGGGCCGAGGCGCTCGGCGGGGCCGCACAGATTCGGGAAGGGCCGACCATGTCAGAGGCGAGCACCGGGACCACGCAGGCGGAGCCGATCGCTCCGCAGGAGCTGACGGCGGCCCAGGCCGGCGTCCTGGCGGCCCAGCGGATCGACCCCGACAACCCGGCCTACAACGTCGGCCAGTACGTCGAGATCGACGGCCCGCTGGACCCGGACCTGCTGGAGGCGGCGCTCGGCCGGGTGCTGGCCGAGGCCGACGGCCTGCACGTGCGGCTGACCGAGCACCAGGGCCGCACCCACCAGCTGCCCATCGGCTTCGACGCCGCGGCCTTCCGGCTGCCGCGCCTGGACACCAGGGGCGCCGCCGACCCGGTCGCGGCCGCCACCGACCTGGTCCGCGGCCAGCTCGCGGTGCCCACCACGTTGGAGGGCGAGCAGGCCGGCCCGCTCACCGGTGCGCTGCTGGTCCGCACCGGGGAGCACCGCCACCTCTGGTACCAGTGGTTCCACCACCTGGTCGTGGACGGCTACAGCGTCGCCCTGCTCACCCGCCGGGTCGCCGAGGTCTACACCGCGCTCAGCCGCGGCACCGAGGTCCCCGCCAGCCCGCTGCGCCCGGTCGGGCTGCTCGCCGGGGCCGAGCGGGCCTACCTCGCCTCCGAGCAGGCCGGCACCGACCGCGCCTACTGGCAGGCCCGGTTCGCCGACCGGCCGAAGGTGGTCGGCCTCACCGAGCAGAGCGCCCCGGCCGGCCCCAGCGCCCTGCGCCACCGGATCGAAATCCCCGCAGCCGACTCCGCCACCCTGCTGGCCGCCGCCCGCGCCGCCCGGACCACCTGGGCCGAGGCCGCCCTCGCCGCCGTCGCCGGCTACCTGCACCGGATGACCGGCACCCAGGACGCCGTCCTCGGCATGCACTTCATGGCGCGCACCGCCCCCGGCACCCTGCGGGCGCCCGGCATGGCCGTCAACATCCTCCCGGTGCGGCTCGCCGTCACCGGCGCCGACACCTTCGAGCAACTGCTCGGCCGGGCCGCCGCCGAACTGCGCGACGCCCGCCGCCACCAGCTGCACCGCGGCGAGGAGATCCGCCGCGACCTCGGCCTGATCGGCACCGACGACCGGCTGCACGGCCCGCTGCTGAACCTGAAGCCCTTCGACCTCGACCTGGACTTCGCCGGCATCCCCGGGCGCACCGTGAACCTGGCCTCCGGCCCGGTCGAGGACCTCTCGGTCTCGGTCAGCAAGACCCCGGACGGCCTGCTGGTGCTGGAGTTCGACGCCAACCCGGCGCTCTACACCGCCGCCGAACTGGCCGCCCACGCCCGGCGCTGCGCCGCTCTCGCCGTCCGGCTCGCCGCCGACCCGCGGCGGCCGCTGGCCGCCCTGCGGCTGCTCGCCGACGCCGAGTGGGAGGAGGTCCTGCACAGCTGGAACGCCACCGACCGCGAGGTGCCCGAGGGTACCCTGGTCAGCCGGATCTCCGAGCGCTGCGCGGCCACCCCGGACGCCGTCGCCGTGGTCTTCGAGGGCGCCGAACTGACCTACCGCGAGCTCGCCCGGCGCTCCGACGAGCTGGCCCGCACCCTGCTGACCGCCGGGGCCGGCCCCGACCGGGTGGTCGCGGTCGCCGTGCCGCGCTCCGCCGAGCTGATGGTGGCGCTGCTGGGCGTGCTCAAGTCCGGCGCCGCCTACCTCCCGCTGGACGCCGACTACCCGGCCGACCGGCTCGCGTACATGGTCGAGGACGCCGCGCCGGTCCGCGTGGTCACCGTCGCCGGCCTGCTGGAGCGGCTGCCCGCCGCGGCCCGCACCGCCGCCCTGCTGATCGACATCGACACCGACACCGACACCGCCGCCGACAGCGCCGCCGACGCCGACACCGCCGCCGGACAGGACAGCGACACCGACACCGCCGCCGAGCAGGCCGCGCTGCCCGCACCGGCGCCCGACCACGCCGCGTACGTGATCTACACCTCGGGCTCCACCGGCCGCCCCAAGGGCGTGGTGGTCACCCACCGCGCCATCGTCAACCGCCTCGCCTGGATGCAGCACGCCTACCGGCTCGGGGCCGACGACCGGGTGCTGCAGAAGACCCCGGCCAGCTTCGACGTCTCGGTCTGGGAGTTCTTCTGGGCGCTGTGCGAGGGCGCCTCGGTCGTCCTGGCCCGCCCCGAGGGCCACAAGGACCCGGCCTACCTGGCCGCGCTGATCGCCGAACAGCGCGTCACCACCCTGCACTTCGTGCCGTCCATGCTGCGTGCCTTCCTGGAGGAGCCGGCCGTCGCCGAGCACTGCACCGGCCTGCGCCGGGCGTTCTGCTCCGGCGAGGCGCTGCCCGGCGACGTGGTGGACCGCTGGTACGCCGCGCTGCCGGCGGTGCCGCTGCACAACCTGTACGGCCCGACCGAGGCCGCCGTCGACGTCACCCACCACCGCACCGAGCCGGCCGCCGGCGTGGTGCCGATCGGCCGGCCGGTCTGGAACACCCGGCTGTACGTGCTGGACGCCGAGCTGCGCCCGGTGCCGGTCGGCGTGCCCGGCGAGCTGTACCTCGCCGGTGTCCAGCTGGCCCGCGGCTACCTGGGTCGCCCCGGCCTGACCGCCGGCCGCTTCGTCGCCGACCCGCACGGCGGGCCCGGCGCCCGGATGTACCGCACCGGCGACCTGGTGCGCTGGGCCCCCGACGGCACGGTGGAGTACCTCGGCCGCACCGACGACCAGGTCAAGGTCCGCGGCTTCCGGATCGAGCTCGGCGAGATCGAGGCCGCCCTGGAGGCGCTGCCCGGCGTCCTCCAGGCCGCCGTGACGGCCCGTGAGCTCACCGCGGGCGGCGCCCGCCAGCTGGTCGGCTACCTGGTCCCCGCCCCCGCCGACGCCGAGGCCCTGCGCGCCGAGCTGGCCCGCACCCTGCCCGAGCACATGGTGCCCGCCGTGCTGATGGGGCTGGACGCGCTGCCGCTCAGCCTCAACGGCAAGCTCGACCGCAAGGCGCTGCCCGCCCCCGTGCCCGCCGGCGAGGACGGCGGCCGTGCCCCGCGCACCGAGGCGGAGCGGGTGCTCGCCGCCCTGGTCGCCGAGGTGCTCGGCCTGCCCGCGGTCGGCGTCGACGACAACTTCTTCTCCCTCGGCGGCGACAGCATCTCCGCCATCCAGCTCGGCAGCCGCGCCCGCAAGGCCGGCTTCGAGATCACCCCGCGGGTGGTCTTCGAGCGCCGCACCGTCGCCCGGATCGCCGCCGTGGCCGAGGAGCTGCGCGCCGCCGACCGGTCCGCGGCCGGCCCGGTGGAGGCCGCCGTCGGCACCCTGCCCGCCACCCCGATCAGCTCCTGGCTGCGCGAGCGCGGCGGCCCGATCGCCCGGTTCAGCCAGCACACCGTGGTCACCCTGCCCACCGGCGTCGACCACGACCGCCTGGCGGCCGCGCTGGCGACCCTGACGGAACACCACGACGCCCTGCGGATCCGGCTGCGGGTCGACGAGGACGGCAGCTGGCGCCAGGAGATCCGCCCCACCTCCGCCGCCACCGGGACGGCCCTGCGCCGGATCGCCGTCACCGCCGACGAACTCGACGCGGCCGCCGCCGTCGAGCGGGAGGCCGCCGTCGACCGCCTCGACCCCGAGCGCGGCACCGTGCTCCAGGCCGTCCACCTGGACGCCGGCCCCGACACCCCCGGCCGGCTGGTGCTCGCCGTGCACCACCTGGCGGTCGACGGCGTGTCCTGGCGGATCCTGCTGCCCGACCTCCGGGCCGCGTACGAGGGCCGCGCGCTCGACCCCGTCGGCACCTCCTTCCGGGCCTGGGCGCTCGGCCTGGCCGAGGCCGCCACCGGCGACGCCGTCCGCGCCGAACTCCCGTACTGGCAGGCCGTGCTGGCCGACGGCGCCGGCCCGCTGCTGGGCGATCGCCCGCTCGACCCCACCCGGGACACCGCGGCCACCGCCCGCCGGCTGCGGCTCACCCTGCCCGCCACCCGCACCGCGCCGTTGCTGACCACCGTGCCCGCCGCCCACCGCGCCGGCGTCGACCACGTGCTGCTCACCGGCCTCGCGCTGGCCCTGCTCGGCCGCCGCCGGGCCCGCCACGGCCAGCACGCCCGCGCCGACCTGCTGCTGCGCCTGGAGGGCCACGGCCGCGAGGACCAGCTGGTGCCCGGCGCCGACACCACCCGCACGGTCGGCTGGCTGACCAGCGAGTTCCCGGCCCGGATCGACCTGGCCGGGGTCGACCTGGACGCCGCCCGGGCCGGCACCGCCGCCGCCGGACACGCCCTGGCCCTGGTCAAGGAGCAGCTGCGCGCGGTGCCCGACGCCGGCGCCGGCTACGGCCTGCTGCGCCACCTCGACCCGGTCTCCGGCCCGGCCCTGACCGGCACCGAGGAACCCCAGCTGCTCTTCAACTACCTCGGCCGCTTCGCCGCCACCGGCGCCGACTGGACCGCCGCCCGCGAGGCGGGCGACGCCGTCGCCGCCGGCGCCGACCCGGCCCTGCCGGCCGCGCACGCCTTGGAGGTCGGGGCCTTCGTGCACGACGGCCCCGAGGGCGCCGAACTGGCCGTCAACCTGGTCTGGCCGCACGGCGTGCTCACCGAGGAGGCCGTCCGGGACATCGCCGAGCGCTGGTTCGAGGCCCTCGACGCCCTCGCCGCGTACGCCGCCGCCCCCGGCGCCGGCGGCCTGACCCCCTCCGACGTGCCGCTGGCCGCGGTCACCCAGCCCGAGCTGGACCGGCTGGCCGCCGAGCACCCCGGCACCGAGGACGTGCTGCCGCTCTCCCCGCTCCAGGAGGGCCTGCTCTTCCACGCCCTCTACCAGCGCGAGGAGGGCTCCGACGACCTGTACACCTCGCTCACCTCGCTGGAGCTGCGCGGCGCGCTCGACCGCACCGCGCTGCTGCGGGCCGTGGACGAGGTGGTCAACCGGCACACCGCGCTGCGCTCCGGCTTCACCAACTCCGGTGCGCAGCAGCCGCTCCAGCTGGTCGCCGCCCGCGTCACCGTCCCGTGGACCGAGCACGACCTGACCGCGCTGGACGCCGAGGCGCAGGCCGCCGCGCTCGCCGGGATCGAGGACGACGAGGCCTCCCGCCGCTTCGACCTGGCCCGTCCGCCGCTGGTGCGCTGCGCCCTGGCCGCGATCGGCCCGGGCCGCCACCGCCTGGTGCTGACCCGCCACCACATCGTGATGGACGGCTGGTCCACCCCGGTCCTGCTGCGCGAGCTGATCGCCGCCTACGGAGCCGGCGGCGACGGTGCCGCGCTGCCCGCCGCCACCCCGTACGCCGACCACCTGGCCTGGCTGGCCCGCCGCGACACCGCCGCCGACGCGGCGGCCTGGCGCGCGGCGCTGGCCGGTCTGGAGGCGCCGACCCTGCTCGCCGACAGCCTCGGCACCCCCGCCCAGGGCCCGGCCGCCGCCGGCCGCGAGCTGCACCTGCCGATCCCGGCCGGTACCGCCGCCGCGCTCACCGCCACCGCCCGCCGGCACGGCCTGACCCTCAACACCCTGGTCCAGGGCGCCTGGGCGATCCTGCTCGGCCGGCTCACCGGCCGCACCGACGTGGTGTTCGGCGCCACCGTCTCCGGCCGCCCCGGCGACCTGCCCGGGGTCGAGGCGATGGTCGGCCTGTTCAGCAACACCGTGCCGGTGCGCTTCGAGCCGCGGGACGCGGAGCCGGTCGGCGAGGCGCTGGCCCGCCTCCAGGCCCAGCAGTCCGCCCTGCTGGACCACCAGTACCTGGGCCTGGCCGACATCCAGGCGCTGGCCGGGCACGGCACGCTCTTCGACACCCTGCTGGTGTTCGAGAACTACCCGGTCGACCCCGCGCAGCTGACCGCCCGGGGCCTGGCGGTCGCCGGCATCGGCAACCGCGGCGCCACCCACTACCCGCTGACCGTCCTCACCCTGCCGGGCGAGGCCCCGCAGCTGACCGTGGAGTACCGCCCCGACGTGTTCACCGCCGAGCAGGCCGCCGCCACCGGCGCCCGCCTGCTGGGCCTGCTCGACACCATCGCCACCGCCCCCGAGACCCCGGTCGGCGCGCTGGAGATCCTGGTCGGCGACGAGCGCGAGACCCTGCTGGAGCGCTGGAACGACACCGCGCGCCCGGTGCCGGAGGGCACCGTGGTGGACGCCTTCGAGGCCCGCGCCGCCGCCACCCCCGAGCTCACCGCGGTGGTCTTCGGCGAGCAGCGCCTGAGCTACGCCGAGCTGGCCGCCCGGGTCGAGCTGACCGCCCGCCACCTCGCCGCCCTCGGCGCCGGCCCCGGCCAGGTGGTGGCGCTCGCCATGCCGCGCTCCGCCGACCTGGTCGCCGCGCTGCTCGGGGTCCTCAAGTCCGGCGCCGCCTACCTGCCGGTCGACCTGGACCACCCGGACGAGCGGATCTCCCTGATGCTGGAGGACGCCACCCCGCTGCTGACCCTCACCACCGAGGAGGTCGCGGCCCGCCACCCGGTGCTCGCCGCGCACGGCCTGGGCGCGGTGCCCGTCACCGGACTGGGCACCCTCGGCGCCGAACCCCGGCGCCCGCACGCCGACGACCTCGCCTACGTGATCCACACCTCCGGCTCCACCGGCCGCCCCAAGGGCGTCCAGGTGCCGCACCGCGGCCTGGCCAACATGCTGGAGCACCACGGCTCCACCGTGTTCGCCCGGGCGGTCGCGGCCGCCGGCGGCCGCCGGCTGCGCGCCGCGCACACCGCCTCGTTCTCCTTCGACTCCTCCTGGGAGCAGCTGCTCTGGCTGATCCGCGGCCACGAGCTGCACGTCTACGGCGAGGATCTGCGGCGCGACCCGCAGGCGCTGGCCGCCCGGCTGCTCGCCGACCGGATCGACACCCTGGACGTCACCCCCTCCTTCGGCCAGCAGCTGGTCGAGTGGGGCCTGCTGGACTCCGCCGAGCACCGGCCGCTGCTCTTCCTGGTCGGCGGCGAGGCCGTCGGCGAGGCGCTGTGGAGCAGGATCCGGGAGACCGAGGGCGTGCTCGGCCACAACTTCTACGGCCCCACCGAGTACACCGTCGACACCCTCGGCGCCGCCCTCGACGAGAGCCCGACCCCGTTCGTCGGCCGCCCGATCGGCAACACCCGGGTGTACGTGCTGGACGGCCGGCTGCGCCCGGTGCCGGCCGGCGTGCCCGGCGAGCTCTACATCGCGGGCCCGGGCCTGGCCCGCGGCTACGGCAACCGGCCGGCACTGACCGCGAGCCGCTTCGTCGCCGACCCGTTCGCCACCGGCGGCCGGATGTACCGCACCGGCGACCTGGTCCGGTGGCGCGCCGACGGCACCCTGGACTACCTGGGCCGCGACGACGACCAGGTGAAGATCCGCGGTTTCCGGGTCGAGCCCGGCGAGGTGGAGGCCGCGCTCGCGGCGCTGCCCGGGGTCGCCCAGGCCGCCGTGGTGGTGCGCGCCGACGGCGGGGTCAAGCGACTGGTCGGCTACGTGGTGGCCGCGCCCGCCGCCGGCGTCGAGGCCGGGGAGCTGCGCAAGGCGCTCGCCGCCCAGCTGCCCGAGTACCTGGTCCCGGCCGCGATCGTGCTGCTGGACGCGCTGCCGCTGAACGTCAACGGCAAGCTCGACCGGCAGGCGCTGCCGGAGCCGGCGGCCGCCGCGTTCGCCGCCCCCGCCGGGCGCGGCCCGCGCGACGAGCGGGAGGCCGTGCTGTGCGGCATCCTCGCCGATGTGCTCGGGCTGCCGCAGATCGGCGTCGACGACGACTTCTTCGCGCTCGGCGGCCACTCGCTGCTCGCCACCCGGGTGATCGGCCGGGTCCGCGCGGCGCTCCGGGTGACCGCCGCCGTCCGCGACCTGTTCGAGACCCGGACCGCCGCCGCCTTCGCCGCCCGGCTCGCCACCGCCGCGGCCGGCCGCCCCGGGCCGCTCGCCCGCCCCCGCCCGGAGCCGGTGCCGCTGTCGGCCGCGCAGGCCCGGCTCTGGTTCCTCCACCGGCTGGAGGGCGCGAGCACCGCGTACACCATCCCGTGCGCGCTGCGGATCGACGGCGCCGTCGACCCGGAGGCCCTGCGCGCCGCCTTCGGCGACGTGCTGGCCCGGCACGAGGCGCTGCGGACCGTCTTCCCCGACCGGGACGGCCGCCCGCACCAGCTGATCCTCACCCCCGAGCAGGCCGGAGTGCCGTTCACCGTCGAGGAGGTGACGATCCACCGGCTCGACCACGCGGTCGCCGCCGCCGGCGCGTACGCCTTCGAGCTGGCCGAGGAGATCCCCGTCCGGGCGACCCTGCTGAGCGCCGGGCCGCAGCGCCACGTGCTGAGCGTCGCGCTGCACCACATCGCCGGCGACGAGTGGTCCGAGGGCGTGCTGCTGCGCGACCTGGACCACGCCTACGCCGCCCGACTGTCCGGCCGGGCACCGGAGTTCGCCCCGCTCCCGCTGCAGTACGCCGACCACGCGCTGTGGCAGGCCGAGCTGCTGGCCGAGCAGGACGGGCCGGCCGCCGCGCAGACCCGCTACTGGACCGAGCGGCTGGCCGCGCTGCCCGCCGAACTCGCCCTGCCCACCGACCGGGCCCGGCCCGCCGAGGCCACCGGCCGCGGCGGCTCGGTGCGGCTGCGCCTGCCCGAGGAGCTGCACGCCGCGCTGCGCGCGTACGCCCGGAGCACCGGCGCCACCCCGTTCATGGTCACCCAGGCCGCGGCCGCGCTGCTGCTCGGCGGCTTCGCCGGCAGCACGGACGTGGCGCTGGGCACCCCGGTCGCCGGCCGCGCGGACGAGGCGGTGGAGTCCGTGGTCGGCTTCTTCGTCAACACCCTGGTGCTGCGGCACGACCTGGCCGGCGACCCATCCTTCGACCAGCTGGTCACCCGCTCCCGGGAGACCGTGCTCGGCGCGCTGGCCCATCAGGACCTGCCGTTCGACCGGCTGGTGGAGATCGTCAGCCCGGAGCGCACGCTCGGCCGCCACCCGCTGTTCCAGGTGATGGTCCAGCACCGCCGGGAGGCGGGCGGCCTGGACACCCTGCTGGGCGCCCGCACCGCGCTGCTGCCCGACCCGGTGCACGCCGCCCGCTTCGACCTCGCCTTCACCTTCGTGGAGTCCGCCGACGGTGCCCGCACCGACCTCACCGTGATCTACGCCGAGGACCTCTTCGAGCGCGCCACCGCACGGCTGTTCGCGGCCCGCCTGGTCCGGGTGCTGGAGCAGGCGCTGGCCGACCCGGCGCGCCCGGTCGGCCGGATCGAGCTGACCGCCGCCCAGGAGCGCCGGGGCCTGGCGGGGGAGTGGAACGCCACCGACCGGGAGGTCCGCGAGGGCACCCTGGTCAGCCGGATCGCCGAGCGCTGCGCCGCTACGCCGGACGCCGTCGCGGTGGCCTTCGAGGGCGCCGAGCTGAGCTACCGCCGCCTGGACGAGGAGGCCGGCCGGCTGGCCCGGGTGCTGGCCGCCGCGGGCGCCGGACCGGACCGGATCGTCGCCGTCGCGGTGCCGCGCTCCGCCGAGCTGATGGTGGCCCTGCTGGCCGTGCTGAAGTCCGGCGCCGCCTACCTGCCGCTGGACGTGGAGTACCCCGCCGAGCGGCTGGCCGGGATGGTCGAGGACGCCGCCCCGGTGTGCGTGCTGACCGTGCCCGAGCAGCTCGACGCGCTGCCCCGGGTGCCCGGGGTGCCGGTGCTCACGGTGGACGCCGACGGCCCGCAGGCCGAGCCGGTCGCGCCCGGACCGGACCACGCCGCGTACGTGATCTTCACCTCGGGCTCCACCGGCCGCCCCAAGGGCGTCCTGGTCAGCCACCGCGCCATCGTCAACCGGCTGGAGTGGATGCGGGAGGTCTACAGCGTCACCCCGGCCGACCGGATCCTGCAGAAGACCCCGGCCAGCTTCGACGTCTCGGTGTGGGAGTTCTTCCTGCCGCTGGTCAGCGGTGCCCGGGTGGTGCTCGCCCGCCCCGGCGGCCACCGCGAGCCCGAGTACCTGGCCGCGCTGGCGGCCCGGGCCGGCATCACCGCCACCCACTTCGTGCCGTCCATGCTCACCGCCTTCACCGGCGCGGCCGAGCAGGACCGTGCGATCCGGGAGGGGTTCGCCGAGGTGCGCCGGGTGTTCTGCTCCGGCGAGGCGCTGCCCGCCGCCGCGGTCGAGCGGTTCGCCGCGCTGTGGCCGCAGATCGAGCTGCACAACCTGTACGGCCCGACCGAGGCCGCCGTCGACGTCACCTACCACCGCGCCTGGGCCGGCGCCGGCGTGGTGCCGATCGGCCGGCCGGTCTGGAACACCCGGCTGTACGTGCTGGACGCCGAGCTGCGCCCGGTGCCGGTCGGCGTGCCCGGCGAGCTGTACCTCGCCGGTGTCCAGCTGGCCCGCGGCTACCTGGGCCGCCCCGGCCTGACCGCCGGCCGCTTCGTCGCCGACCCGTTCGCCGCGGGCGGCCGGATGTACCGCACCGGCGACCTGGTGCGCCGCCGGGTCGACGGCGAGGTCGAGTACCTCGGCCGCACCGACGACCAGGTCAAGGTCCGCGGCTTCCGGATCGAGCTCGGCGAGGTGGAGTCGGCGCTGGCCGCCGTGCCCGGCGTCGCCCAGGCCGCCGTCACCGCCCGCGCCCTCACCGAGGGCGGCGCACGCCAACTGCTCGGCTACGTCGTCCCGCAGGCCGGCGCCTCGGTCGGCGGGGACGCCGTCCGGGCGGCCGCCGCCGCCGTGCTCCCCGAGCACATGCTGCCCGCGGTGGTCACCGTGCTGGACGCGCTGCCGCTCAGCGTCAACGGCAAGCTCGACCGCAAGGCGCTGCCCGACCCGGGCCGCCAGGGCGCCCGAGCGGCCGCCGGTGCCACCGGCGCCGCCGGCCACAGCCCGGCGCGCGCCATGGCGAAGGTCTTCGCCGAGGTGATCGGCCTGCCCGAGGTCGGCGAGGAGGAGAACTTCTTCGCCCTCGGCGGTGACAGCATCGTCTCCATCCAGCTGGTCAGCCGGGCCCGCAAGGCCGGCTTCGAGATCTCCGCCAAGGACGTCTTCCAGCACCCCACCCCGGCCGCGCTGGCCGCCGCCGCCAAGGGCCTGCCCGCCCCGGCGGACCAGGGCCCCGCCACCCCGGCGGCGCCCGCCGTGGTGGACGGCGAACTGCCCGCGCTGCCGGTCGTGCACTGGCTGCGCGAGCGCGGCGGCCCGATCGACCGGTTCAACCAGTCCGTGCTGCTGACCACCGGGCCGGGGCTCCGCGAGGAGCCGCTGCGCCGGGCGCTGGCCGCCCTGGTCGCCAACCACCCGGCCCTGCGGCTGCGGCTGGAGCGCACCGACGGCCTGTGGACCGAGGAGATCCTGCCGCTCACCGCGGCGCCCGCCGCCACCGAGCCGGACACCCTGCGCCGCCTCGACATCGCTGCCGTTGCCGAGGCGGACCTGACCGCGCTGCTCGCCCGGGAGGCCGACGCGGCCGCCGCCGCACTGGACCCGGCCGCCGGCCGGGTGCTGCGCGCCGTCTGGTTCGACGCCGGGGCCGAGCGGGACGGCCGGCTGCTGCTGACCGTCCACCACCTCGCCGTGGACGGCGTCTCCTGGCGGACCTTGCTGCCGGGCCTGACCACCGCCTACGCCGCGCTCGCGGCCGGCCGCCGGCCGGTGCTCGAACCGGAGGCGACCACCCTGCGGGAGTGGTCCGAGCAGCTGCTGACGCACGCCCAGGAGCGCCGCCGGCTGGCCGAGACCGCCTTCTGGCGCACCGCCCTGGCCGGCCCGGCCGGGCCGCTCGCCCGGCTCGCCGCCGACCCCGCGCGGGACACCGTGGCCACCGTGCGCACCCTGCGCCGCACGCTGCCCGCCGACCGGACGGCGCCGCTGCTCACCGACGTGCCGCAGGCCTTCGGCGCCGGCGTGGACGACGTGCTGCTGGCCGCCCTCGCGCTCGGCGTCGCCACCGCGCGGCCCGGCGCCGCCCCGGCCGTCCAGATCGACCTGGAGGGCCACGGCCGCGGCGGCGGCGACGACGGCTCGCTCGCCCCCGACCTGGCCCGCACCGTCGGCTGGTTCACCACCGTGCACCCCGTCCGGCTCGACCTGGCCGGGCTCGACCCGGCCGCGGCGCTGGCCGGCGGGGAGGCCGCCGGCAGCGTCCTCAAGCAGGTCAAGGAGCAGCTGCGGGCGGCGCCCGACCGGGGCCTGGGCCACGGTCTGCTGCGTCACCTCAACCCGCAGAGCGCCGCGCTGCTCGCCGAACTCCCGCGCTCCCAGGTGCTGTTCAACTACCGGGGCCGGGCCGACGGTGCCGCCGGGCCGCTCGGCGGCTGGCCGCTCGCCCCGCAGCAGGAGCGCGCCGCCGTCGCCGCGGCGGCCGGGCCCGACCCGGCGATGGCCGCCGGCTACCCGCTGGAGATCGACGCGGTGGTCCAGGCCGGCCCCGACGGCCGCCCGGAGCTGGCCGTCGAGTGGAGCTGGCCGCAGGCGCTGCTCACCGAGGCCGAGGTGACCGCCCTGGCGGACGCCTGGTTCGCCGCGCTGGACGCGATCGCCCGCCACACCGCGGGCGGCGCGGCCGGCGGCGTCACCCCGTCCGATCTGAGCCTGGTCTCGCTGAAGCAGGCCCAGATCGACCGGCTGGAGTCCCGCCTGAAGAGGCGCCGCCGATGACCGGCCCCGCCGCCCGGCCCGACCACCCCGACCGTCCCGCCCCGACCCCCAGGACCGAGAACACCGTGATGAACGACTCCACCGCCCCGCTCGACGACACCCAGGCCCAGGCCCCGGCCTCGGCCGCGTCGGCCCTGGAGGACGTCTACCCGCTCTCCTCGCTCCAGGAGGGGCTGCTCTTCCACGCCCTGTACGACGACACCGCCCGGGACGTCTACGTCGTCCAGTCGCACCTGGACCTGGCCGGGCCGATCGAGACCGCCCGGCTGGCCGCCGCCGTGGACGCGCTGCTCGCGCGGCACGCCAACCTGCGGGTCGGCTTCTGGTACGAGGACCCGGAGGCGGTGGTCCAGTTCGTCCAGCGCGAGGTGGACACCCCGCTGCGCGAGGTCGACCTGACCGCCCTGGCCGGCGAGGCGCAGGACGCCCGGGTACGGGCCGTCATGGACGAGGACCAGGAGCGGCGGTTCGAGCTGGACACCCCGCCGCTGCTGCGGCTGTCCCTGCTGCGGCTGGGCGACGAGCGCTCGCGGCTGGTGCTGACCTGCCACCACCTGCTGCTCGACGGCTGGTCGATGCCGATCGTGGTGCGCGAGCTGCTGGCCCTGTACGGCTCGGGCGGCGACCCCTCGGTGCTCGCCCCGGTCCGCCCCTACAAGGACCACCTGGCGCTGCTCGCCACCCGCGACACCGCCGCCGCCGAGGCCGCCTGGTCCGCCGCGCTGGCGGGCTTCGAGCAGGCCCACCCGGTGGCCCCGGGCGCCGCCACCGGCACGGCCGTGGAGCCGGGCCTGGTCACCCGGCTGGCCGACACCGAGCTGTCCGCCGCCGTCGCCGGCGCCGCCCGCAGCCGCGGCCTGACGCTCGGCAACCTGGCCCACACCCTGTGGGGCGTCCTGGTCGGCTCCCTCACCGGCACCTCGGACGTGGTGTTCGGGACCACCGTCTCCGGCCGCCCGGACGACCTGCCCGGCTCGGCCGACATGGTCGGCCTGTTCATCAACACCGTGCCGGTCCGGGTCCGGCTCGCCCCCGGCGCCACCCTGGCCGGCACCGTGGCGGCCGTCCAGCGCGAGCAGGCCGAGCTGATCGCCCACCAGCACCTGGGCCTGGGCGCGATCCAGCGCCTGACCGGGGTCGAGGGCAGCCTCTTCGACACCCTGCTGGTGGTGGAGAACTACCAGGGCGGCGGCGACGCGCTCGTCGAGGCGATCGGCACCGCCCGGGGCCTGGCCGTCACCGGCCTCGGGGCCCGCGACGCCACCCACTACCCGCTCGGCGCGACCGTCCTGCCCGGGGCCGAGCTGCGGATCGAGGTCGAGTACCGCCCCGAGCTGTTCGGCCGGGACGAGGCCGAGCGGATCGCCGACCGGCTGCTCGCCCTGCTCGCCGCCTTCGCCGCCGACCCGGACACCCCGCTGGCCCGGCTCGACCTGCTCGCCCCGGCCGAGCGCGCCGCCCTGCCCGCCACGGTCTCCGGCGGCTCGCACACCGTCCCCACCGGCACCGTCGCCGACCTGTTCGCGGCCCAGGCCGCCCGGACGCCCGGGGCCCGCGCCCTGGTCGCCCCGGACCTGGCCGGCGGCGTCACCGAGGCGACCTTCGCCGAGCTGGACGACCGGGTCGACCGGCTGGCCCGGCTGCTGCTCTGCCGCGGCCTGGGCGCCGAGCGGATCGCCGCGCTGGCCCTGCCGCGCTCCGCCGACTCGGTGGCCGCGATCCTGGCCGTGCTGCGGGCCGGCGGCGCCTACCTGCCGCTCGACCTCGACCACCCGGACGAGCGGCTCGCCCTGCTGCTGGAGGACGCCCGCCCCGCCGTGGTGCTGACCACCCGCGCGGTGGCCGACCGGCTGCCCGAGGCCCCCGGCGCCACCGTGCTGCTGCTGGACGACCCCGCCACCGCCGCCGCCCTCGCGGCGCTGCCCGGCGGCCCGCTCACCGACACCGAGCGCGGCGGCCCGATCGACCCGGCGCAGGCCGCGTACGTGATCCACACCTCCGGCTCCACCGGCCGCCCCAAGGGCGTCGTGGTGCCGCACGCCGGGCTCGCCAACCTGGCGCACGACCACCTGAGCACCACCTTCGCCGAGGCCGCCCGGGCGGCGGGCGGCGGCCGGCTGAAGGCGCTCAACACCGCCTCGTTCGCCTTCGACTCCTCCTGGGACCAGCTGCTCTGGCTGATCGGCGGCCACGAGCTGCACGTCCTCGGCGAGGCCGACCGCCGGGACGCCGAGGCCGTGGTCGGCTACACCCGCGCCCACCGCATCGACGTGCTGGACAACACCCCGTCCTACGCCCAGCAGCTGCTCGACTCGGGGCTGCTGACGGGCGAGCACCGCCCCTCGGTGCTGCTGCTCGGCGGGGAGGCGCTGCCCGAGGCGCTGTGGAGCAGGCTGCGCGCCGAGGCGGGCGTCACCGCCCTCAACTACTACGGCCCGACCGAGTTCACCGTCGACGCGCTGCTCGCCGACCTCGCCGACAGCGCCACCCCGAGCATCGGCCGGCCGCTGCGCGGCGGCCGCGCCCACGTGCTCGACGCCCTGCTGCGGCCCGTCCCGGCGGGCGCCCGCGGCGAGCTCTACCTGGCCGGCGCCCAGCTGGCCCGCGGCTACCTGGACCGGCCCGGCCTGAGCGCGCAGCGCTTCGTCGCCGATCCGTTCGGCGAGCCCGGCAGCCGGATGTACCGCACCGGTGACCTGGTGCGCCGCCGCGCCGACGGCACCATCGACTACCTCGGCCGGGTCGACGACCAGGTCAAGATCCGCGGCTACCGGATCGAGCTCGGCGAGATCGAGGCCGTGCTGGCCGAGCAGCCCGGGGTCGCGCACAGCGCCGTACTGGTGCGCGCCGGCGCCGTCCAGCGGGTCGTCGCCTATCTGGTGCCCGCACCCGGCGCCGTCCTGGACACCGAGGCGCTGCACGCCGCCGTCGCGGCCCGGCTGCCCTCGTACATGGTGCCCTCGGCCTTCGCCGTGCTGGACGCCCTTCCGCTGACCGTCAACGGCAAGCTCGACCGCGCCGCGCTGCCGGACGACGCGCTGGACTTCACCGGCCTGGCCACCGGCCGCGCCGCGCGCACCGAGACCGAGCAGCTGCTCTGCGAGCTGTTCGGCGAGGTGCTCGGCCTGCCGCAGACCGGCGCCGAGGACGACTTCTTCCGGCTCGGCGGCGACAGCATCTCCTCCATCCGCCTGATCGGCGCCGCCCGCGCCGAAGGGCTCGCGCTCAGCCCGCGCGACGTCTTCGAGCGCCGCACCCCGGCCGCCCTGGCGGCGCTGGCCGACGAACGGGACGCCGCCGGGCAGGCCGCCGAGCCGCTCGAGCTGCCCGAACTGCCCGCCGCGACCGAGGCCGAGCTGGCCGTGGTCCGCGCGGCCGCCCCCGAGCTGGACATCGAGGAGCTCTGGCCGGTCTCCCCGCTCCAGGAGGGCCTGCTCTTCGAGGCCGGCTACGACGACCAGGCGCTGGACGTCTACACCTCCCGCGACGTCGTCGCGCTGACCACCCGGGTCCCGCTGGAGGTGCTGCGGTCGGCCGTCGCGGCGGTGCTGGTGCGCCACCCCAACCTCCGGGTCGGCTTCCTGCAGGACGGCCCGGACCGGCCCGTCCAGTTCCTGCCGCGCGCCGTCGACGTGCCGCTGACCGAGGTCGACCTCTCCGACCTCGGACCGGAGGCGTTCGAGACCGAGCTTGGCCGGCTCACCGACCGGGAGGCGTTCACCCGCTTCGACCTCGCGGCGCCACCGCTGCTGCGCCTGGTCTCGGTGCTCGCCCCCGGTGGCGGCCAGCGGATCCTGATCACCAACCACGCGCTGCTCTGGGACGGCTGGTCCTCCGGCCTGTTCCTGCAGGAGCTGCTGACCGGCTGCCAGCTCCGGCTGGGGCAGGGCGCCGCGCCCGCCGCCGAACCGGCGCCCGCCGGCCTGGCCTACCGGGACTTCCTGCGCTGGCTCGCCGCCCAGGACCAGGAGCAGGGCCGCGCCGCCTGGCGCGAGTCGCTGGCCGGCCTGGCCGAGCCGACCCTGCTGGCGCCGCAGGCCCGCGAGCGTGCGGCGGTGCTGCCCGAGGAGGTCACCGCCGACCTGTCGGCCGAACTGACCGAGCGCCTGGGCGCGTTCGCCCGCACCCACGGCCTGACCCTGAACACCGTGCTGTCCGGCGCCTGGGGCCTGCTGCTGGCCGGCCTCACCGCCCGGACCGACGTGGTGTTCGGCGCGACCGTCTCCGGCCGCCCCGCCGAGCTCCCCGGGATCGACGCCACCATCGGCATGTTCCTCAACACCGTCCCGGTCCGGGCCCGGCTGGACGGCGCCGAGAGCGTCGCCGCCTTCCTCACCCGGCTCCAGGAGGAGCAGACCGCGCTGCTGGCGCACCACCAGATCAGCCTCGGCGAGATCCAGCGCGGCACCGGCTTCGGCCGGCTCTTCGACACCCTCCAGGTGCTCCGCAACACCCCGGCCGACGAGGGCGTGCGCGACCGTATCCGCGAGGCCCTCGGGGTCCAGCAGGTGGTGGACGTGGACGCCACGCACTTCCCGCTGATCTTCATCACCAACCCTGGGCCGGCGCTCTCCTTCGAGTGGAAGTTCCGCCCGGACGTGTTCGAGCGCGACACCGTCGAGCAGCACGCCGAACGCCTGGTCGCCCTGCTCGGCCAGCTGGTCGACCGCCCGGGCCTGCTGGTCCGTGAACTCGACGTGCTGACGGTGCGGGAGCGGTCGTCGGTGTTGGGGGAGTGGGCGGCGACGGGTCGGGTGCTGCCGGAGGCGACGGTGGCGGATCTGCTGGC
>NZ_JBFAQT010000009.1:104637-196933 GCF_040678895.1 Kitasatospora sp. NPDC049258 | reverse complement strand
GGAGAAGCTGAAGGGACACCCGCTGTTCGCCCACATCACGCTGACCCGCTCCGAGCGCTCCCCGATCGCCGCACTCGTCACCGAGATGCTGGAGGGCCTCGAGATCTGACGGCAAGGCCTCTGCCCGCCCCCGCACCGGGGCTGCCGCGCCCTTGGCAGCGACAGTGCCACCCACTCCGGGAGGGGCCCGGCCCCGTACGTCGACCGCGTCCGACCACGCCCACCCACAACCCCATGGAGGAGGTGAGGACCGTGACGGCGGACCGCAACGCGCACATCCGCCGTGCCGGCTCTGCGTACGTCCCGTCGAGAGCCGCCGAGGAGCGGATCGTCGAGCGCCGGAACGATCTGGAGGTCTTGGAGGACGCCGAGCGCGCCTAGGTCCCGGGACATCGACCACCGGCAGATCGGCCACGGCCAGCGGGGTCCGCGCCCCGCCCGAACGTCGACGGCAGTCGCACGGGACGGCCGTGCGCCTCCAACCCTTCGAGCACGTCACCCAGCCGCACTGCTCGGCCCCTCCCCGGTACCGGGCACCTCCTCGAACGTGGCGCCAGCACATGCGCGCATCCGACATCTCTCCCGCGCCGCCGCCCGCCGCCTATCTGTGCAGTCCGCCGCAGAACCCGACGGCGGCCACACGGGACGACCCGGCGGAGACCGGCGGGCATCCCCCACAGGCACCGGACCTCTGAGGAGCACATCCGGCGGGGCACTCGCCCCGACCCGCCCTCCACCTTCGCCGGCTGATCGGGCATGGTCGCCGGTACCTCGCCGGGCCTCGGACTCCCTTTGCCGGAGCCGTTGCGGCCGACGACGGAGGGCAGAGCGCGTCGAGGGTGTCCAGCCGGGAGGGCAGGTCGGTGACGCCGTCCAGGACGTGGGTGTGGGGCACGGTGGCGAAGTCGGCGTCGCTGTGCGGTCGCGGGTGGCGGGGGGAGGGACCGGCCATGGTCTCGAGTGCGTAGGCGACGGCGGTGGTGTGGCCGGCGGTGCCCGTCGGGATGCCGACGGCGTCCAGCGTGAGAAGAGGGGTAGGAAGAGGGGTAGGAAGGGGGGCGGCAGCCGTGTCGGTCCACGGGGCCGGACTGGCCCGGTTGTGTCAGGCGCCGGGGCGACGGGTCCATACTTGTCCTTACAAGATGCCGATTGTTCACCTGGAATGCCTCGGCGCGTGGGTGGCCGTGCGGGCGGGGCGGGGTTCCTCCGCAGGTCATCTCATGTGATCGGAAGATGTCATGACAGGAGGTGGGGTGGGCGGTCCACGTCACCTGTAGGGTCAGGTCCCGTGAAGGAATCACTGCACGGTGTCGTCGCCGCCCAATTGCGCCAGCGGATCCGGAGCGGCTCGTTGAAGGTGGGTGAACTTCTGCCCTCGGAAGCCGAGTTGTGCGAGGAGTTCGCAGCCTCGCGCACTCCGGTGCGCCAGGCGCTGGCGACCCTTCGGGAGGAGGGGCTGATCAGCGGGGGGCAGGGGCGGCGGTCGGTGGTGCTGGATGCGGTGCCGTCGCAGCCGTTCGAGTCGCTGCTGTCCTTCACCACCCGGGCCCGGCTGACCGGGCACAGCCCGGGGCAGCGGTTGCAGGAGATCGCGCTGCGCAGGCCGCAGGCGGCTGTCGCGGCGGCACTGGAGGTGGACGCGGAGGCGCTGGTGGTGCAGTTGTTGCGGCTCCGGTTGCTGGACGGCCGGCCGGCGATGCTGGAGCGGATGACGTACACCGAGGCGGTGGGCCGTCCGCTGCTGGGCGCGGATCTGGACGCGGGCTCGATCTACGCGTTGCTGACCGAGAACGGGGTGGAGCTGGCCGCCGCCCGGCACACCTTCGACGCGGTCTCCGCCGACGAGGTCGACGCGCAGCTGTTGGACGTCGAGGTGGGCGCGCCGCTGCTGCGCGAGCGGCGGCTCACCAGGGACGCCCAGGGGGTGCCGGTGGAGTGGTCCGAGGACCGCTATCGGCCGGACGTGGCGAATGTGACGGTCACCAACACCCGCTCCGTGCGTTCGGCGCAGCTCTAGGCAGCGGCCGCGCCACCGGCCGGGCGTGGTCACCGCGGGTGCGGGGCGAGCGCCTGGCGCGGTGCGGTGCCGGTGCGGGCCGCTTCGATGGCCTCCTGGATCCGTTCCAGCGGGTGGGCGGCGGCGACCAGGGACGCGAACGGGTAGGTCTCGTGATGGGCCGCCAGGAAGCCGACGGCGGTGTCCAGGTCGCGGGGGTGGTAGTTGTGGACGCCGGTGACGGTGTGCAGGCCGCGCACCAGGCGTTCGGGGTCGAGGGCGACGGCGGGGCCGGGTGAGACGGAGCCGACCAGGACGGCCCGTCCGCCGACGGCCAGGGAGTCCAGGCAGCGCTGGACGGCAGCAGGATGGCCGGAGAAGTCGAGGGCGGTGTCGGCCTCGCCGGCGTCCTCGGCGGTGTCGAAGGCGGCGATCGCGCCGAACCGCAGGGCCTGGGCTCGCCGGGTGGGGTCGGGGTCGACCGCGCTCACCCGGGCACCGGCGGCGGCGGCCATCGCGGCGGCGGTCAGGCCGAGCATGCCCGCCCCGGTGATCAGGACCCGCTGCCCGGCCGGCGCGCCCGCGGCGGCGAGGGCGGCGGCGGCGGTGGCGGTGGCGCAGGAGGCGGGGCTGGCGACCTCGTCGGGCAGGTCGGCGGGCACCGCGACGACGGCGGTGCCGGGCAGCACCACGCAGTGGGTGGCGAAGCCGCCGTTCAGCGGGGCGCGGGGGGACCACGGCTCGTGGCCGTACTTACGCAGGCTCAGGCACTTGTGCGGCAGGCCGCGCCGGCACCGCTCGCACCGGCCGCACGAGGCGGCCACCGACCAGACCACCCGCATCCCCTCCTCGACCGGTGTGCCGTCCACGCACCGCACGCCGTCGGCACCCACGCCGACCACGGTGCCCACCTGCTCGTGGCCGAGCAGCGCGGGGACGGGCGAGGGGCGGCGGCCCTCGACCGTGTGCAGGTCGCTGCCGCACACGGTGGCCAGGTCGATGCGCACCAGCAGCTCGCCGCGGCCTGGGGTGCGGGCGGTGACGCCCTCCAGCAGGGAGAAGGGTCTGTCCACCCCCTCCCACCGGGCGATGCGGACCGGGATCGAGTCAAGGGAAACACTCATGCGTCGAACTTGTCATGGATATTCGCATCAATCAAGTACTTGTCATGATAAGTGAGGCGAAGATCGGGTGAACCCTGCTCCCGCGCCCATGTCCAAGGGCGGTGCGGGAACAGGGGTGCGGGAGCAAGGGCGCGGACGTGCGGATCAGGCCGGATGGCCGAGGTCGGTCGCGGTGCGGTGGACCTCGAAGAGGCGCCTGCCGTCGCGGTTGATCCAGGTCGCGGTGAGCGTGGCCGGGGAGACCGTGGTGTCCGCCACGAGCTTGAGGAACACGTACGGCTCGACGGCGCTGGCGACCAGGGCCGGATGCGGGGTGTTGAGGCTGGCGATGGTGCTGCCGTGCAGCGGGCTGATGATGAACTGCCACAGGTCGTAGCCGATCCGGGGCCCGTAGTTCAGGGCGCGGGAGACGTGGACGTCGCCGCTGACCAGGAAGCAGCCGGGGATCCGCTCGGCGGCGAGGAAGTCGAGGATCGCGTCCTTCTCGTACTGGTAGGTGGCCCAGTCGTCGGTCTCCGAGTTGCCTTTGTCGTCCCAGATCATCCCGGAGGCGATGGCCTTGAACGGGGCGGTACTGGCCCGCAGCGAGGCACGCAGCCAGTCCCACTGGACCTGGCCGAGGCAGGTGGTCTTCGTGTGGTCGGCCCAGCTGGGACCGGTGTTGCTGAACCACCGGGGATCGAGCAGGAAGACCTCCACGGGGCCACGGCGGAAGGAGGTGTAGACGGCCTGGCCGGCCGTTCTGGCGGTCAGACGGGTGCCGTCGTCGGCATGGCCGAAGGAGGCGTTGGCGCGGTAGTCGACGAAGGCGGTGCGGGTGTTGACCTTGCCGCCGAAGGAGCCGTTGACGCCGTTGCCGCCGAAGTCGTGGTCGTCCCAGGTGCCCCAGGTCGGCATGGCGGCGACCATGCGGGCGATCTCCGGCTGAGCGAGGAACGTGCGGTGCTTGGCCCGGGCCACGGCCAGGTCGCCGGAGTCGACGTAGGGAGTGTCGCCGAGCAGCACGAAGCTGTCGCAGCCCTCGTCGACGACGCGGGTCCACACCGTGTTCGGGGTGGACGGGGCGCACGAGCCCAGACCCATGGTCACCACGGCGGGCTCCCCGTCGGCCGGTGCGGTGGCGAAGGAGCCGCTCAGCGGGGTGAAGCCGGGGGCGGCGACCTTCGGGGCGAGGGTGAACTCGTAGCGGGTGCCCGGTCGAAGGCCGGGGACGTCGGCGAGCAGGGTGTTGTCGTTGGCGGTGGAGATCGACGCGTCGACACCGGTCGACCAGCCGTCGGCCCGGCGTACGGTGCAGCGCCACCCGGGGTGGACCGCCGGGTCGAGGCCGGGACGGGCCCAGAGGCGCGCAGTGGTGGTGCCGACGTGTCCGACCAGCGGGCCGACCGGGGCCTGCGGTGGCATCGGGGTGGGCGGGACGGCGGGGGCGGTGCCCGCGCGCACCCGGCCGACGTAGCCGGCCAGCGCGGTGAAGAAGGTGACGCTGTCCCGCACCGCCGCGGCGGGCTGGATCGCGACGCCGCTGCTGTTGAAGCACTTGTCAATGGTCAGGCTGCCCACCAGGAACCGGCCCGCGCCGTGCGCGCCCTCCAGCAGACAGGGATCGGCGTCGCCGGCGGTGCACGCCATCAGCACCCGCATCGAACGCCACGAGCCGACGGTCTCCCAGCTGACCCGGATGCCGGAGGCCCGCCCGGTGAACACCTTGCCGGAGCTGACCGGCAGCGCCGCGACGAGCGGGTGGTCGGCGGCGGTCGGCAGCACGGTGTCGTAGTCGGCATCGGTACGCACCGCGCCGAGTACGGGCGGCAGGTAGGTGACCGTGGCGCCGAGCTGGTCGGACTGGGCCAGGTCGAGGACCACGCCGCCGCCGGCCACGAAGTCGCGCAGCGAGGCCGCCTGCGCGGAGACGTAACCCGGGTACTGGGAACCGTTGTTGGTGAAGCTGCCGAAGGCGATCAGGTCGACGCCCTGGGCGGTCGCGGACCGGCTCACATCCAGCGGGACGACGGTGAAGCCGGCCCGGCGCAGCAGTTCGGCCAGGCCGGTGGCCCTGGTCCACCGGTCGGAGTACTCCAGTACCGCGGCGCGGGGCGACGCGGTGGTGGCGGCGTGGGCGGGAAGGGTGGCGACGGCGGTGGTCAGGGCGGCTGCGCCGCCGACCAGGAAGGACCGTCTGTGCATTCCGTCTGGGGTCATGGTGGTGTTCCTCCTTCGACGGCAACCGTCGCAGCGAGGATGGCTCATCAACAAGAACCTATAACTACAAGTCATGCAGTGTTCACCTGAACGGTTTCGGTGCCGGGTGGCTGCGATGACGCCCGCAGGTGCGCTCGTGCGGCGTCGGCGGGCCACCGGGACAGGTTCGCTGACCTGGGCGGTAGGGCGGCTGCGGCCACGTCGGCCGCCGGACGCACGAGGTCACGGGTGGGTGAACAGGAAATGACTTGTCACAACAAGTAGTTGACCTCGGCCCGCCGAAGCTGTCAGCGTTCCGGTGCCGGCCCCAGAGCGGCGCCCCGTCCGGTGATACCGGGCCGCGCACCCCGCCCCGGCTTCTCTCCCGCTGCTCACCCCGGAGCCCACCGTGCGTCCTCGTCCCCTCGCCCTCGTCGTCACCGGCGCCCTCCTCGCGCTGTCCCTCACCGCCTGCGGCAGCGACGGCGGCGCTTCCGCCGCCGGGAAGTCCGCCACCTGCCCGGGCGGAAAGATCCGCTTCGGCGTGGAGCCCTTCGAGGACCCCGCCAAGCTCACCCCGGCCGCCAAGGTCCTGGCCGACGCCCTCGGCGAACAGCTCAACTGTCCCGTCCAGCTCACCATCACCGAGGACTACTCCGCCGAGGTGCTCGCCCTGCAGAACGGCAAGCTCGACGTCGCCATGTTCGGCCCGCTCGGCTACGTCTTCGCCAGTCGGCGCGCCGGTGCCGAGGCCGTCGCCTCGTTCGGCGACAGCGGCGGCAAGGTCTCCAGCTACACCGCCGGCATCTGGGTGCCCGCCGACTCGGCCGTCCACGAGGTCAAGGACCTCGCCGGGCACTCGCTCGCGCTGTCCTCGGTCGGCTCCACCTCCGGGGACGCGCTGCCCCGCAAGGCCCTGCTCGACGCCGGCCTGAAGACCGCCGACGTCAAGGTCAACTACGCCGGCGGCCACGCCGAGTCGCTGCTCGCCCTGGCCAAGGGCACCGTCGACGCCGCCGAGATCAACTCCCAGCAGCTGGCCAGCGCCACCCAGTCCAAGGCCTTCGACCCGGCGAAGTTCCGCAAGGTGTGGGCCTCCGACGCCATCCCCAACGACCCCATCACCGTCCGCGGCAACCTCGACCCCGCGTTCAAGAAGGCCGTCGCCGACGCCCTCCTGCACCTGCCCGGCGACAAGGTCGGGCAGATCGGCGCCCTGCTCGCCGTCAAGCCCGCAGCGCCCCTGGTCGCCGTCGACAAGGCCACCTACCAGCCGCTGTTCGACCTGGCGGCCGCCCTCAACCTGACCGACAAGGACCTCTGATGCTGGTGCTCTCCGGCATCACGGTGCGGTACGGCCCGCGGGAGGTCCTGCGCGGGGTGGACGTCACCGTCCCGCGCGGCGAGTTCCTCGCGGTGCTCGGCGCCAACGGCTGCGGGAAGTCCACCCTGCTACGCGCCGCGGCCGGACTGGAACCGGTGGCGGAGGGCACGGTGACCGTCGACGGCAGGGCGGGCGACCCGCTCGCCCTCGCCATGGTCTTCCAGCAGATCCACCTGGTGCACCGGCGCACCGTCCTCGACAACGTCTGCGCCGGCGCCCTGGGGCGGTTGCCGCTGCGGCACTCGCTCCACCCCCGCCTGTTCCCGCGGGAACTGCGGGAGGAGGCGATGGCCTGTCTGGACCGGGTCGGCCTCGCCGACCGCGCCCACGACCGGGCCGACCGGCTCTCCGGCGGGCAGCAGCAGCGCGTCGCCGTCGCCCGAGCGCTCTGCCAGCGCCCCGAGGTGATCCTCGCCGACGAACCGGTCTCCGCCCTCGACCCGGCAGCGTCCGAGCAGGTGCTGGCGCTGCTCACCGAACTCGCCCACCAGGAAGGGCTGGCCGTCGTCGCCGTGCTGCACCAGCCCGTGCTCGCCGCCCGGCACGCCGACCGCGTCATCGGCCTGCGCGACGGCCGGGTGCTGCTGGACGGCCCGCCGGACCAGAACCTCGACATCCTGTACCAGCCCGCACTCGCCGAGAGCGTGTCATGACACCTGTACCCCGCGCCGTTCGCGGCCTCCCCGTCCCGCGCCGCCCCCGGCGGCCCCGCACCGTGGCCAGGGTGCTGGTCGTGGCCGCCGCCGTGGCCGCCGCACACGTGGTCGCGTGGAACACCACGGACATGTCGCTCACCGCGCTGGCCGAGGGCTGGCACGGCATGGCCGAGTTCCTCGGCGAGGCTTTCCCGCCCAAGCTCGACCGGGCCATCCTGCAGCCGAGCCTGTCCGCGGCCCTGGTCACCCTGTGGATCGGCCTGCTCGGCACCACGCTGTCGATCCCGCCGTCCCTGGCCCTGGCCCTGCTCGCCGCCCGCGAGGTGGCCCCGTCCGGCCTGGTCTACCAGGCGGCGCGCTCGCTGCTGTCCTTCCTGCGCTCCGTGCCGGACGTGGTCTTCGCGCTGATCTTCGTCACCGCTGTCGGCCTCGGCCCGTTCCCCGGCGTCCTCGCCCTCGTCTGCCACAACGTCGGTGTCATGGGCAAGTTGTGGGCCGAGGCGATCGAGGACGCGGACCCCGGCCCCTCGCAGGCGCTCAGGTCGGCGGGCGCCGGCCGCGTCCAGGTCGCCCTGCACGCCCTGCTGCCGACCGCCACCCCCCGGCTGGCCGGACTGCTGCTCTACCGCCTGGACGTGAACGTCCGCGCCTCGCTGGTCCTCGGGCTGGTCGGCGCCGGCGGCATCGGCTTCCTGATCAACCAGTCGATCAAGCTGTTCCGGTTCGACGAGATGCTCACCCACATCCTGGTGGTGCTGGTGCTGATCGTGGCGGTCGACCGTCTGTCCGCCGCCGTCCGCCGACGCCTGGCCTGAACCGCTTGCGGGGCGCTGCCTTCCACCACCCGACCGGGCACGCGAGGCGGTGCCGTACCCGGCGGAACCGCGACGCATCCTGAGCGGGGAGACGATCAGGGCCTCGGGTGGACCGGTCATCCGAATACCGGGCCGGCGTGCACAGGACTTCCAGCGGGGGTCCTGAGACCCAACGCTTCCGGTCGACCGCTCGGCCCACCGCCTACCGGGCCGCCGCAGAATGCGACCGTTCGCCGCACACCCGTGTTGGATTCCTGGCGGTGCGTGCCGGCGTGCGTTGGGATACGCCGTGGGAGCGAACCCTCTGGTGGGTGTGGGCGCCGATGGCTCGGGAGCCCCCGCGTCCGGGTGGGACCCCCGGACCGGCCGGCGCCTCGAACGAGTGCTCGGAATCCGTGCGGCCGTGACAGTCGGCCAGGCAGACACCCGCGTGAGCAGGACGCGGTCCCTGCGGGAGCTCGTCCTGGTCCGCGGCCGGCACCTGACGGATGGAGGACGCCCGGGCTGCCGCCGACGCGCTGCCCGACGACCCGACCCCCTGGGTGGTGCTGCTCGGGATCCTGCGCGAGCTGTTCGCCGTCTTCCGCGAGGTGATCTCATGTGCCACCTGGAACCGCGACGCGCACCTGCAGATGCTGCGCTACCTGTCGCCGGAGGCATGCGGTTCGCGCACCGGTCGACGAGCACGCCCGCATCACGGCGCGGGGGAGCATCGAGGCACTGCTTGTTCGCCGCCGATGGACGAACCAGCGCGCCGCCCGGGTGCTGGACGCGGCGCCGGCCGACTGGCCCCGCCCCGGCCACCTTCGCCACGCGGCCGCCCTGGCCGACCTGAACCTGCTCGCCTTCGCCCTCACCCCGGGCAGGCCTTCCCCAAGCCCCACCTGCCATCGGTCCGCCCCGCCCAGGTGTCGGGGAGTCTGCGGGCGACCGGACCGGGGCAGCAGTCGACGCTCTCGCGGAGGGCCTGGTCGGGATCGGCGCCGGGGACGCCCACGTTTCCTCACTCCGGCCACCGGCCCGCGCCGCGTACCGAGCCGCTCGTCCGCCATTCAGGCTCGCCGCCCCGACTGCATGCACCGGCCAGTAGTCTGGAAAGCCGCCAGTCCATGCAGCGAATGTTGATCCGCGGGTCCGGTCGACGGCCGCCCCCCCGGCTCCCTCCCTGGAGGCGCCATGGCGTCACTGCGAGCCCTCGCCATCGCCCTCTGCCTCGGCGTCGTGGCGCTCGGCAGCGCCGCCTGCGGGAACGAAAGTCACCCCGATCCAAAGGCACCGAACGTCGCAGCATCCGCCGCCGAGGCCGGCGGTATGGACGCGCTGGTCCGGGCGGCGCAGCAGGAGGGTGCTCTGACCGCCACCGCGCTGCTGCGGCACTGGGCGAACTACGGGGGTCTGATCGACGGGTTCGAGAAGAAATACGGGATCAAGGTCACCGTCGACAGTCCCGACAACGGCAGCCAGGACGAGATCGACGATGTGAAGCGCTACCGCGGCGAGGATCAGGCCCCCGACGTGCTTCAGCTCGGTGACTCCTTCGCGGAGGCCGCCGCCGAGGAGGGCTTGCTCGCGCCCTACCGGACCGCCACCTACGGGCAGATCCCGGCGAACCAGAAGGACCCCGAGGCCCGCTGGTACAACAGCTACGGCGGTTATGTGTCGATCGGCTGCGACGCGGCCCGCGTGAAGACCTGCCCTGTCTCCTTCGCCGAGCTGCTCGAACCGGAGTACAAGGGCATGGTCGCTCTGAACGGCATCAACCCCAACTTCGCCGGGTCGGCCTTCGCCGGTGTGTATGCCGCGGCCCTCGCGAACGACGGTTCGTTCGACGACATCCAGCCGGGCATCGACTTCTTCGGGCAGCTGGTGAAGGTGGGGAACCGGAACCCGGGCAACCCCGTGCCGGAGTCGATCGTCAAGGGTGAGACCCCGATCTCCATCAGCTGGGACTTCCTCAACCTCCAGCACGTCGACGCCCTGCGGGGCCAGGGGGTGGACTGGAAGGTCTCCATCCCCTTCGACGGCAGCTTCTCCCTGTACTACGCCCAGGCGATCAACAAGGATGCCCCTCACCCGGCGGCGGCCCGGCTGTGGGAGGAGTACCTCGCCAGCCCCGAGGGCCAGAACCTGCGGCTCGCGGGATTCGCCCGCCCGGTCCTGATGGAGGCCATGGCCAAGGACGGCACCCTCGACCAGAACCTCGCCGCCATGCTGCCCACCGTGGAAGGCGGGACACCGTCCTTCCCCACCCCGGCACAACTGAAAGAGGCGCGACAGGTCGTCAAGGAGAACTGGGACAAGGCCGTCCCGCCGCAGCCCGAGTCGCCGTCCTGACACCGCAAGCTCCCTGGCGAGCGGCGGAGGTTCCATGTCCACGGCGCGAACCCGGCGAATCACGTCCTCCGGGGCGGCCTCCGGCGGACTGACCTTGTCCGTCAGGTCCGAGAGACGAGGGCGCGACCCACACCGCCCGCCCCACGTCCTCATGGCCCCCGAATCTGCTGGTGATCCCCGGATGCCGGACGTGGCGTCCGCCGGCCTGGTGGGGCTGCGGTGACCGGCCGCCCCGCCTGGTGCGGGGCGCAGGCTACCTCCCCGAACGACACCGGAAAATCTGCGCCCGCCGAAGTAGACATTGCCGGGCGCCGAACGGCAGCACAAGAAGACATTCGGTCCTCGGCCCCGTCGTCCGCCGCTCCACATCACAGACCATGATCGCTATCGTGGTGGTGACACCGGCGGCAGGACCTCCCCGGTAAGTAGTCCTGCTGCCCTCGCCGCCAGAATCCGGCCGCCCGACCGAAGCGGTGCGCCGGCCACCTGCCCGCTGATCGTCCGTGACCACTGGTTCGATCGGAACCAGCGGTCACGTGTGGTGCCCCGTCGGGTTGCCCGCGCGGCTGACGAGGCGAGGCCGAGGAGCGGCCCGTCAACCGGCAGGCGGGAGGACACACCTCGCCCAGACCGTCTTTCCATCCGGGTGGCATTGCGCGCCCCACTCGTCGGCCAGGTGATCGACCAGGGCGAGGCCGTATCCGCCGTGTGCTCCCCGGCCGGCTGCGGGGCGCACGGCGGGGAGCGTCGCGCTGTGGTCGTCGACCTCCAGTGTCAGCACCCCGTCGTCCCAGCAAAGGCGCATCTCCATGACGCCGCCGGCGTGCCGCCAGGCGTTGGTCACCAGCTCCGAGGCGATCAGGATCGCGGCTTCCGCGCCGTCGCGGACTGCGGGGTCCGCAGCGGTGGACACCCCGAGTTCGGCCGTCACGCACCGCACCGCGGCACGGGCCCGGCGGGTGGGGGCGGCATCGCCCTCCATCCCGACACGACAGGTGGGTCTGTGGTCCTCGGCGCGCCGGGCGGGCGGCCGGGGGTGCTGAGTCCAAGACATGTGAATCACCGCTTTCGGATCCGGGCCCGGTGAGTTGGGCCGAAGGGAGAGGAAGAGGACCGGCCTACGGCATTGGCTGTGCGGCTAGGCCGGGGCCTCGTCCGTCGACAGGGGCTCGATGCGGTGTCCCCCGGCTCTGCGGTCACGCAGCCACACAGCGGTGAACACCAGTACGCAGACGGCAGGCAGCATGCTGACCGTGGCGAAGGTGCTCGCGGCACCACGTCCGTCGATCAGCCCTCCCATCCACGGCACCGTCAGCGCGGTGGCGAGCATGCCGCCGGAGCCCATGAGTGCCAGGACGAAGGAACCGCCTTCGGGGAACCGTTCGGCCACCACGCCGAGCATGGTGGGCCACAGCCGGCCGATCCCGAGGGCGAAGACCGCGGCTGCACCGTAGGCGACCGGGGCGCTGCGGGCGTGTGCCAGCAGTTGGAGTCCGACTGCGGCGAGCGCACATGAACCGGCCAGTACGGCGACCGGGCTCCGGCGGCCGATGAGTCGGCCGCCGATGGTCCGGGACGCGAACATGATGCCGTTGACGAAGGTCAGGACCAGGATCCCGGGCGCACCTGCGAGCTGGTCGAGGGTGTCGGGGATCCACTGGCCGGGCCCGAGTTCGGTGGACGCGGTGAGCAGCATGCAGCCCAGGAGGACCAGGAAGACGGGCCGGCCGGCGGTACGGAACACCTCCCTGCCGGTCACGGCGGCGGCGACCCGCTCGGTGCGGGGGAAGCGCAGGGGGAACAGGAGCGCTCCGTACGCGAGCACCAGCAGGAGGATCGCGCCGAGTTTCGCCTGCCAGCCCATGCCTGCGCGGGTGAATCCGAAGCCGACCACGCCGCCGGCGATGAGACCGGCGGCGAACCAGGCGTGGAAGGTGTTGAGCCGCGATGTCTTGTTCGCGGGGTAGAGGGTGGCGACGAGCGGGTTCGCCGCGGCCTCGATGAGTCCGTTGCCCAGCCCGACGACCAGCGTTCCGGCGAACAGGGCGCCGAACCCAGGTGCTGCGAGAGTCGCGACCAGCCCGGTGAGTTGGGCGACGAAGGCGCACGTGAGGATCTTCTTGGCGCCCAGCACGTCCACCAGCAGACCGCCGCCCAGGATGGCGCCGACGTAGCCGTAGAAGGCCGCACCGGCGATCAGGCCCAGGTGGTAGTGGTCGAGCGAGAAGTCGTGCCCCAGCGCGCCCATGATGTCCCCTCGTACGGAGAACGTCATTCCGGTGGCGGCGAGTGCGACGCAGCTGCCGGCGAACAGGCGGCGCAGGTGGAACGGGGCGGCCGTACCGGCCTCGGGTCTGGGGCCGGAATTGAGCGTGGTCATGGCAGGCTCCGGTTTCGGGGGGCGGGAGCATCAGGGCAACCGGGCGGCAGCCAGGGGGAAACGGCGCCCGGCGGAGGGGACAGCCGGGGGCGGACGACGCCCGGCGGAGAGGCGGCCGGGCTCAGTTGCCGGAGCCCGCCTGGGCGATGTGGTGCCGGAGGATCCGGGCGGACTGCGCGGTGTAGTCCTCGTAGAGCCTCTCGGGAAGCACTCCGGAGGCGTGGTCCCGCAGCCACTTGATCATGCCCTGGCTGAGGGGTTCGTCGGCGGCGTCGGCGATCTGCCGGTCGGAGACGGGCGTGCGGTCGATGGCGGGCATGAACTCCACCGACAGGTGACCGTCGTAGCCGACGGCGGCGAGTTCGGCCAGCAGGGCCGCCCAGTCGATCGCTCCCGACCCCGGTGGAAGCCGGTTGTTCTCGGCGACGTGGAAGTTCACCAACCGGTCGGCACAGCTGCGAATGGCGGATCTCCAGTCGGCTTCCTCGATGTTCATGTGGAAGATGTCCAGGCAGACGCCGCAGCCGTCCCCCACCTCCTCGGCCAGGCGCAGTGCCTGGTCGGCCCGGTTGATGAGGTAGGTCTCGTAGCGCGTCAAGGGCTCGATGGCGAGCCGGACGCCCCGGTCGCCGGCATGGTCCTGCGCCCTGCGGAGGGCCGTGACGTACCAGCCCCACTCGGAGGCCGCGTCCGCCATCGGCACCAGCTTTCCGACGGTGCAGGGTACGGTGACGAAGGTCCCGCCCAGCTCGGCGGTGAGGTCGATGGTCTCCATGAGGTAGGCCAGGCTGGCCTGCCGGATGAAGGAGTCCTCATGGACGAGGTCGCGGCCGCCCATGAAGAGCGCGAGGCCGCCCGCACAGGAGATGTCGTGTTCGGCCAGCAGCCGCCTGACCGTCGGGAGGTCCGTGCCGTGCGGGTCGGCGGAGATCTCGATGGCGTCGTAGCCGTACCGGGCCAGCCTGGGAACGGTGACCTCCAGCGGCTCCGGACGCATCCAGTTGTGCATGGACAGGCGCATGGTCATGGCGTGGCTCCTGGCGTGGTGGATGAGGAGAAGTCGTGTCCGGCGCGGTCGAGCAGCTCTACGGTCACGAAGCTGAGAGTGGTGTCGCCGTCGTTGTGCAGGTCGTGGATCACCGGCGCGTCCTTGTCGCGGGTGAAGTACTGGGTGTCGCCTACGGCGTACGAGCGGCCGTGCTGCTCCCACACACTTCCGGTGAGCCGCCACTGCCGTGCCGTGCCCGGCGCGGTGCACGTCCAGAAGTAGTCGAGGGCGTGGCAGTGGAGCGGCGCCCGGTCGCCGGGTTCGAGGCGGACCTCCCAGACGCGGACGGCGCCGTTCTCGAAGAGGAGGCGGGTGCCCACCTCGCGGTTCAGGGGTGCTGCCTCCACCTCCCGAGCGGGCGGCCCGACGGGGGCTACGGCGGGGTTCGTCGCTTCGGCGGTCTGTTGGATTCCCATACAGCGAGAATGAACCGTGCCAGGCCGTAAGTCTAAGATTTCTTTTCTATTGATTCACATAGGATTTCTCTATATGTAGCCTGGATGATGTGAGCCTCAGGCAATTCGAGTACTTTGTGGCGGTGGCCGAGGAAGGCACCCTGAGCCGTGCCGCCGCGCGGTTGTCCGTCGCCCAGCCATCCCTGTCCCAGCAGCTCAGGGCCCTCGAGCGCCGGGTCGGTGGTCCCTTGTTCGAGAGGCTGCCGCGCGGCATGCGGCTGACCCCGGCCGGCCGCGCGTTCCTTCCGCAGGCGCTCGCCACGTTGCGGGACGCCGAACGGGCCTACCGCTCCGCCCGGGCGGCGACCAGCGGCGAGACCGCAGAGCTCGAAATCGCCACCGTTTCGTCTATCGCGGCCGGCATCCTGCCGAACGTCATCCGCGCCTGGCACGACCAGCACCCCGGGTGTCCGATCCGGCTCGACGAGTTCAGCCATCGCGACCTCCTGGAACAGCAGGTGCGCAACGGCATGGGCGACCTCGCGGTGGGTCCGCGGCCCCGTGCCTGGGACGGCCCGGTGATACCGCTCGGACACGAGGAGTTCGTCGTGGTGCTTCCCCACGGCCATCCCTGCCTCGGCGACGGCCGGGCGACGCCCGCCACCGGAGTCGCGCTGCACGACCTCGCCGACCAGGAGTGGGTCCTGTTCGGCCAGGGACACGGTCTCAACGACCTGATCGCCGGATACTGCTCGACCGAGGGGTTCCGGCCGGCGGCCGCAGTACGCACCTGGCAGGTGGACGCGGCGGCGCGGCTGGCCGCTGCGGGGGTCGGACCGGCGCTCCTCCCGGACAACGCGCTGCCGGCGGGGCTCGACGCCGTCGTGGTGCCGTGCCGGCCCAAGCGCTTTCGCGCCCTCACCTGTTACCTGCGCAGCGAACCGCACGGGCTCGTGCGCCAGTTCGTCACGGCCCTCCAGGAGTCACCCCTGGGGCTGGTGCGGCACCCGGACGGCCCGGACGCCGGCTGACCGGCGAGGCCCTGCCGAGGGGCCGGCGCGGCTCGGGAGCGGGTAGGGCTCTACCAGCCGGGGTGGAAACGGCGATCGCCCGTCAGGAGTGGTTCCTCACGCCGCTGTGGCGCCCGCAGTACCTCAACCGGCGGCACCGGCCGCGCGCCCTTGTGCCACGACCTCCCACCCTGCCGGGGACTCCGGAGCAACGAGCCGATCGACAGGGCGGGACCCGTCGATCGCCACCTCCGCCTCCGGTCCCCACGGGTGCACCGGTGCCGCGCCGCCCGGCCGTGCTCCGCGGCACCGGTGCACCCGTGGGCAAGCCCGGTGCAGCCAGGGAGCACCCGGGCCCCGGCCGACTGGCTAGCGTCAGCCCTGTTCGCAGTCACTCCGGCAGACCTTGGCGACGGCCTCCCCGTGCCCCGGCGGGCCGGACCGGCACGCCCCGGACCGCACGTCTCCTCCACCCATCGGAACAGGGACCATGACGACCAGTGAGAGTTCCCCGGCCGGAGCGCCGGATGGCCGGCGCTTCGAGCCCGATCTGCGCGGCATGACCCGGATCAACCTGCGGCCGATCGCCTCGCCGATGCCGCTCGGGTTCTACACGGTCGGGATCGCCTCGGTGATGGTCGGCTGCTTCCAGCTCGGCGTCTTCGAGGACGGCGCGCGGCGGGCGGTGGGCCTGGCGATCCTGCCGGCGTTCGTCCTGCAACTGGTGGTGGCGGTGTTCGCCCTCGGTGCCCGGGACGCCTTGGCGGCCACCCTGATGGCCTGCTTCTCCGGTCTCTGGCTGGCGAGTTCGCTCGTCCTGGTGGTCGATCCGGTCGGCGGGACCAGCGTCCTGGGCGTGCTGAACGCCACCTTCGCGCTGTTCGCCCTGATGATGGCGGCGGTCGCGGGCCGCAAGCGGGCGCTCTGGCTGGTGCTGTGCACCGCGGTGCCCCGGTTCGCGGTGGCCGCGCTGTCCAACCTGACCGGCGTCGCCGGGCTGGGCACCCTCTCCGGCGCTCTCGGGCTGCTGCTCGCGGCCGTGGCCCTCTACACGGCGTTCGCGCTGATGCTGGAGGACATGCGGGGCGAGGAGGTTCTGCCGATCGGCCGCAGCGGCCCCGCCCACCACGCGGTGGAGGGCGATCTGACGGTCCAGCTGCGCGACCTCGAACGCCAGGCCGGCGTGCGCCGCACCCTCTGAACTCCTCCTGAAAGCGACGATCATGGCTGACTCCATGCCCGTCGGCGGCACTGTGCCCGCTGCCGGTCCGCCCCAGCACCCCGCCGACCTCGTCCTGCGCAACGCGAAGATCCACACCGGCGACCGGGCCCGGCCCGAGGCCTCCGCGCTCGCCGTCCGCGACGGCCGCGTCCTCGCCGTCGGGGACGAGCACGCCGTCGCGGCCCACATCGGTCCGGACACCCGGGTGGTCGACGCTCTGGGCCGGCGGGTCGTGCCCGGGCTCAACGACTCCCATCTGCACGTCATCCGCGGCGGGTTGAACTATGTGCTGGAACTGCGCTGGGACGGCGTGCGCTCGCTGCGCCAGGGTCTCGCGATGCTCCGCGAGCAGGCGGCCCGCACCCCGAAGGGCCAATGGATCCGGGTCGTCGGCGGGTGGACGGCCGAGCAGTTCGCCGAACGCCGGCTGCCCACCCCGGCGGAGCTCAACGCCGCCGCCCCGGACACCCCGGTCTTCGTCCTGCACCTCTACCAGTCGGCGATCCTGAACCGGGCCGCCGTGCGCGCGGCCGGATTCACCCGCGACACCCCTGATCCGCGCGGCGGGCAGATCGTCCGGGGCCGCGACGGCGAACCCAACGGCGTCCTGCTGGCCGCCCCCGGCGCGCTCGTGCTGTACTCGACCCTGGCGAAGGCGCCCGTGCTGGACGAGGTGGACCGCAAGACCTCCACCCGGCACTTCCTGCGCGAACTCAACCGCTTCGGCCTCACCTCGGCGGTGGACGCCGCCGGCGGCTTCCAGAACTTCCCCGACAACTACGCCACCGTCATCGAGCTGGCCCGCGAAGGGCGGCTCACGCTGCGCATCGCCTATCACCTGTTCCCGCAGACGGCCGGACAGGAGCTCGACGACCTGCGCCGCTGGGTCGAGACGGTCCGTCCCGACGAGGGCGACGAGTGGCTGCGGCTGAACGGCGCGGGGGAGAACCTCACCTGGGCCGCCGCCGACTTCGAGAACTTCAGCGAGCCCCGGCCCGAGCTCGAGGCCGGTTACGAGGGCCGGTTCGAGCAGGCCGTGCGGCTGCTGATGGAGCACGGCTGGGGCTTCCGGCTGCACGCGACGTACGACGAGACCATCCGGCGCGACCTCGCGGTCTTCGAGAAGCTCGCCGCGGACGGGCTCTTCCCGGCCGGCAACCGCTGGCTCTTCGACCACGCCGAGACCGTCTCCCCGCACAGCCTGGAGCGGATCGCCGCACTCGGCGGTGCGATCAGCGTGCAGAACCGGATGTCCTTCCAGGGCTCGGCGTTCGTCGACCGCTACGGTGCCGAGGCCGCGGCCCGGACCCCTCCGGTGACGGAGATGCTGGCGCTCGGCCTGCCGGTCGCGGCCGGCACGGACGCCACCCGGGTGTCCTCCTACAACCCCTGGGTGGCCCTGCACTGGCTGGTGACCGGGCGGACCGTGGGCGGTCGCGCGCTCTACCCGCCGCAGCGGCTGCTCTCCCGGGAGGGCGCGCTGGAGTTGTACACCCGCGGCGGCGCCCGGATCACCGGCGAGGAGGAGGTGAAGGGGCTCCTGAAGGAAGGTTTCCTCGCGGACTTCGCGGTGCTCTCCCACGACTACTTCACCGTCCCCGCCGAGGACATCCCGCACATCGAGGCCGTGCTGACCGTGGTGGGCGGCCGGCTCGTCCACGCGGTGGCCGAGTACGAGGGCCTGGACGAGGCGGCGCCGCCGATCAGCCCCGGCTGGAGCCCGGTCGCCCGCTTCGGCGGCTACCAGGCCTCCCTGCCGCCCTCGAACTCCGGCGCCCGGCAGGCCGACCGCCTGGCCGAGGTGGCGGCCGACGCCGAGGAGCAGTACCGGTGGCGGCTCGCCCGCGGCCTCGAACCGACCGGCCCGGCCGGCTTCGTCGACCCCTGCTACGGGGGCTGACCCACCGCTCCTCCGTCCGACACCACCTGACCGACAGACCGACCGACCCCGACCGTCCCTCTCAAGGAGTTGACAGTGACCGACCTCGCCTTCGACCTCGCCGACGTCTCGGCCCGGCCCAGCCCGGACCTCATTTCGCCCGACAACGCGGTGATGCTGTTCGTCGATCACCAGCCGCAGATGTTCTTCGGCGCCGCGAGCGCCGACCGGGCCGGGGTCATCAACGCGACCGTCGGCCTGGCCAAGGCCGCCCGGGTCTTCGACGTGCCGGTGGTGCTCTCCACCGTCGCGGCCGAGTCCTTCTCCGGCCCGATACTGCCGCAGCTGCGCGCCGTCTTCCCCAAGCACGAGGTCGTGGACCGCACCTCGATGAACGCCTGGGAGGACGCCGCGCTGGTCGAGGCCGTCAAGGCCACCGGACGCCGCAAGATCGTGCTCTCCGGCCTCTGGACCGAGGTCTGCCTGGTCCTGCCGGCGCTGTCCGCGCTCGCCCAGGGCTACCAGGTCTACGTGGTCGCCGACGCCTCCGCCGGTGTCACGCCGGCCGCACACGAGCACGCCCTCCAGCGGATGACCGCGGCGGGCGCGGTGCCGGTCACCTGGCTCCAGGTGCTGCTGGAGCTCCAGCGCGACTGGGCCCGCACCGAGACCTACGCGGACACCCTGGACGTGGTCAAGGAGCACGGCGGCGCGTACGGGATGGGCGTGGTCTACGCGCAGTCCATGATCGACCCGCACGCCGCGGGCTGACCGGAACGGAACGGGACCATGAACACCGGTCTGCTCATTCTCCGCCTGGTGACCGGCCTGCTGATCGCCGGCCACGGCATCCAGAAGGTCAGCTTCCGGCTCGACGGCAGCGGCCTGGCCGGCGGCACGGAGGAGTTCCGGCACGACGGCTTCCGCGGTGGGACGCTCACCGCTCTCGCGGCCGGAGCCGGCCAGATCGGCTCGGGCCTGCTGCTCGCCGCCGGTGCGCTGACCCCGCTCGCGGCGGCCGGCGCGGCAGGGGTGATGACGGTCGCCCTGACCGTGAAGTGGCCGCACGGCCTCTGGGTGCAGAAGGACGGCTACGAGTACCCGCTGGTGCTGATCGTCGTCGCCACCGTGCTCGCACTCACCGGGCCCGGCCGCTACTCCGTCGACCAGGCCTTGGGGCTGGCGCCCTGGGCCGCCTGGTGGGTCGCGGTCACCCTGCTGGGCGGCGTCGGCAGCGGACTCGCCGCGCGCGTTCTGCTGCACCGCCCCGAGCCGGTGACTGCCCGCCCCTGAGGCCGGCCTCCGCCTGCTCCATCCCCACAACGGCCCGCCCACCACACGCGGCGGGACCACCTCCCCAGGCCCGGCCCACCGGCCCGGCCGCAGCACCGACACCGAAAGGCGCACCATGCCCTTCATCACGCTCTCTGACGGTTCGCAGAAGTTCTTCAAGGACTGGGGCACCGGCCGTCCGGTCGTCCTCTCGCACGGCTGGCCGCTGAACGCCGATGCCTGGGACAGCCTCGCCGTCGCCGTCGCCGAGGCCGGCTACCGGGTTGTCGCCCACGACCGGCGCGGGCACGGCCGTTCCACCCAGACCTGGGACGGCAACCACATGGACCAGTACGCGGACGACCTGGCCGAGCTGCTGGAGCGGCTCGACCTCACCGACGCCGTCCTGGTCGGCCACTCGACCGGAGGCGGCGAGGTGGCCCGCTACCTCGGCCGCCACGGCAGCTCCCGGGTGCGCAAGGCCGTCCTGCTCGGCGCCGTCCCGCCGCTGATGCTGCGGACCGAGGCGAACCCCGAGGGCACACCGATCGAGGCCTTCGACGGCATCCGGGCCGGCGTCGCCGCCGACCGGTCGCAGTTCTACTACGACCTCAGCGAGGCCTTTTTCGGCTTCAACCGGCCCGGCGCCGAGGTCTCCGAGGGCAAGCGCCGCGAGTTCTGGCTCCAGGGCATGCAGGCCGGCCTCAAGGGGGCCCTCGACTGCGTCGAGGAGTTCTCGGAGACCGACTTCACCGAGGACCTCCAGAAGATCGACATCCCGGTCCTGGTCGCCCACGGCGACGACGACCAGATCGTTCCGATCGCCGCTTCCGCCGAGAAGGCCGTGAAGCTGCTCGCCCAGGGCGTCCTCAAGGTCTACCCGGGCGCCCCGCACGGCCTGGTCGGCGCCTACGAGGCCGCGTTCACCAAGGACCTGCTGGAGTTCGTCGGCGCCTGACCGTGCCCGAGCGCGGCCGACCGCACCGACCGCGCTCGGCCGCGCCGGTCCTGCCGGTCCACCGGTTTCATCGGCCACGCACCACCGCGGCACCGCACGCCCCGCGGTTCCCTCACCTGCGCCGACGCGCGGCTGAGGGGCCCGTGGGCGTTCCCGGCCCGGCACGTGCACGGCTGACGGGCGGTTAGCCTTGACCATTCCCGGCGACGGGTCGCCGTCGGCGACCCAGACCCGCCGGCTGCCGCGCGCAAGCGCGGGCACAACGATCTGCGGACCTTCTCCGGGAGGTCGCCGGCCCGGAGGAGCGACGGTGCAGGAGGTGTGCGGCCCGTCCCTGATCGGTCGCCGGCGGGAGACGGACCTGCTGGACGCGGCACTCACCCGGGCGGCCGACGGCGCGGGCGGTTCGGCCGTCTTGGTGCGGGGCGAGCCCGGCGTCGGCAAGACCACGCTGCTGGAGCGGACGGCCCGCGAGGCGCGTGAGCGCGGGTTCACCGTCCTGCGGGCGGTCGCCACCGAGGCGGAGACCGACTTCGCGTTCGGGGCGCTGCACCAGGCACTCTGGGCCCTGCTGAGCGGCTCCCGGACGCTGTCGGTCCATCAGCGGGCGGCGCTCGAAGCCGCCCTGGGCGTCCAGGCCGGTGCGGCGCCGAGCGGGTTCGCCGTCGGTGCCGCCGCCCTGGCCCTGCTGGCCGAGGCGTCGCTGGGCGGCCCGCTCCTGCTGCTGCTGGACGACCTGCACTGGATCGACTCCTCCAGCGCCACGGTGTTCGCGTTCGTGCGCCGGCGCTGCGCCGAGCTGCCGCTGTTGATCGTCGGCGCGAGCCGGCCGGGCGGCCCGGTGGCCCAGTCGTGGTCGGCCGAGCCCATCGAGGTGCGGGCGCTCTCCGAGCCGGACGCCGCCCTGCTGCTGCACCGGAGTTACCCGCAACTGGCGGCGACCACCGCCCGGCGGGTCCTGCGGGAGGCGGCCGGCAACCCGCTCGCGCTGGTCGAGCTGCCGCGCCAGCTGGCCGCGGAGCAGCAGCGGGGCGTCGTCCCGCTGCCGGACCACCTGCCGCTGGGGTGCCGGTTGGAGCGGGTGTTCGCCGGGCGGCTCGCCGCGGTGACCCCGGCGGCCGGACATCTGCTCCTGCTGGCGGCCCTGGCCGCCGGGCCGGACTCCTCGGGCGGGGTCTGGCTGCGGGCCGTCGCCGGCGAGGACGCCCGGGAGGCGCTGGAGCAGATCGAGGCCGGTGGCCTGGCCCGGCTGGATGCGGCCGGGCGGCTGGTCTTCCGTCACCCGCTGGTGCGCACGGCGGTGATCTCGGCGGCCTCGCCGGCCGCTCAGCGCGAGGCCCACCGCGCGCTCGCCGGCTGCCTGGCGCCGGAGGACCCGCAGCGGCTGATCCACGAGGCGTCGGCGGCGTTGTTCCCGGACGAGGACCTGGCCCGCCGCCTCCAGGAGGCCGGCAGCCGGCTGGCCCGCCGGGGCGGCGACGCGGAAGGAGCACTTCTGCTGGACCGCGCCGCCGCGCTCAGCGCCGACGCCGACGAGCGCGCCCGGCGGCTCACCTGGGCGGCCGTGATGGCGGCCCGCGGCGGGCAACTGCGGCACACCGCGGCCCTGGTGGAGGAACTGAGGAGGCGGCCGGTGCCGCCGGACATCGCCCCGCTGTTCGCCTACGCGGTGGTGTACGTCGACCAGAGCCACCGGATCGACTTCGAATCGGCCGCCGTGCTGCTGCCCGCAGCCCTGGACGCGCTGACCGCCCCCGACGCCGAGCCCTTCGACGGGCTGGCCGAGCAGGTCTTCTTCAAACTGCTGCTCACCGCGACCTACACCGACGACCCGAGGGCCTGGCAAGCGCTGGACCGCCACCGTGAGCACGTCTCCGAGCCCGCCCGGCTCTGCCACCGAGCCTGGCTCGACCCGGCCCGGACCGCCCGCGGGGTGGCCCGGGAGCTGAGCGTGATGGTCGACCGGATGAGCGAGGCGCAGGAGGCGGGCGCGGCCTGGCTGCTGCTCTGGACCGCCTCGGCGGTCGACGTGGCCGACGGAGACCTGTGGCGGCGCTTCACCGGCCTGCACGGCTACGCCACCCAGGGCTCCGTCGCGAAGGCCAAGTGCTACCAGGACTTCCTGCGCGGCCGCTGGGACCTCGCGGCCGTCTGCCTGCGCGAGGCCGAGGCGGCGGAGGAACTCGGCTACCACTGCAACGCGTTGATGTTCCGTCACTACCACGCGCACTTTCTCGCCGGTCGGGGCGACGAGGCGGGGCTGGCGGCGACGGCAGGGTTGATCCGGCCGGTGGCGGCCCGCGCCGGGATGCGGTTCGTACTGGACCGGCTGGCCCACCTGGAGGGCCTGGCCGCGCTGGCGCACGGGCGGTACGAGGATGCGTACACGCACTTCACCGGGCTGACCCCGGCCGGGCGACTGCCCGGCGGCCTGCCCTGGTTCCACCAGCTGGCCTTCGACCTGGCCGAGGCAGCCGCGCACACCGGCCGACGCGGTGAGGCCCGCGCCCTCCTCGCCGCCGGGCCGTTCGAGCGGCCCGGCGAGATCTCCGGCCACCACGCCTTCCTCTTCGCCGCGGCGGCCGCCCTGGTGGCCGAGGACGACACGGCCGACGACGCCTACCGCGCCGCGTACCGGATACCGGGCGCCGAGCAGTGGGTCTTCGAGCTGGCCCGGCTGCGGCTGGCCCACGGCTCGTGGCTGCGCCGCCGCCACCGGGCCGAGGCCCGCGAGGTGCTTCGCACGGCGCACCGGGCCTTCCGGCGGCTCCAGGCCGAGCCGTGGGCCCTGCGCTGCGAGGAGGAGCTGCGCGCCTCGGGCGGCCCGCTCGCCCCTGAGCTGCGCCGGGTGCCCGACGCGCTGACCGGTCAGGAGCTGCGCATCGCCCGGCTCGCCGCGTCCGGCCTGAGCAACAAGGAGATCGGCCACCGGCTCGGGCTCTCGCACCGCACCGTCGCGGGGCACCTGTACAAGATCTTCCCCAAGCTCGGCATCGCCTCGCGGGCGGCGCTCACCCGCGCCCTGGAGGGCCACTGAGGCTGCGTGGCCGGACGTACCCGCCCGCCCCCGCCGCCCGTCAGCCGCTGTGCCCACTGTGCTCGCCGCGCACTCCGTCGTGCCTCACGGCGCACGGCTGCCCGCGTTCGGCGGAGCGACAGTCAGATGACCTGGGTGACCCTGAGCTCCCCGGCGCAGGCTGGTCGTGCGGGGGTTCGGCCGCGCATGCCAAGAGAAGGGACTGCCCGGTGAACCTGCGGGTCACGACAGCTGCGGTGCCGGACGGGGAGAAGGCGGTGCACTGGGGCCGGGCGGTGTCGTACGCCCTGGCGCCGGTGGAGGTGGTGCCGCTCGCCGACGGCCCGTTCGACGGCCGGCTGGACTCGCACCGGCTGGGCTGCCTGCGGGTCTCCACACTGGAGGCGGACGCGACGCGGCTCTCCCGGACGCCGGGCCTGATCGCGCGCTCGCCCGGGGCGGAGGCCCAGGTGGCGGTGGGCGTCCAGGTGTCCGGCCGTGCCGTGCTGATCCAGGACGGCCGTCGGGCCGAGGTGGCGGCCGGCGACCTCGTGCTGTACGACACCGCGCGGCCCTACTCGGTGGACTACCCGCAGCGCTTCCGCTCCCACGTGTTCCACCTGCCGCACCGGCTGCTCGGTGTGCCGGAGGCCGAGATCCGTCGCGTGACCGGGCGCGCCGTCACCTCGCGGGAGAGCCTCGGGGCCGTGCTGCTCCCGTTCCTCGGCACCCTCGCCGACGCCGCGCCCAGCTACCCGGCGGCCGTCGGCGACCTGCTGGCCGGCAGCGTCGCCGACCTCTTCGTCACCCTCGTCGACGAGCTCGCAGGCCGGCCGGCCGCCGCCCCCGACGACGCGAACGCCCACCTCGTCCGGGCGGTCCGCACCCACATCGACCGCCATCTCGGCAATCCCGGGCTGACCCCGCAGAGTATCGCCGACGCCCACCGCATCTCGGTGCGGTACCTGCACCGGCTCTTCGAGGGCGAGGGGGTGACGGTGAGCCGGCTGATCCAGCGCCGCCGGCTGGAGGAGTGCGCCCGGGAGCTCAGCCGGCGCAGCCGCAGCGCGCCGACGGTCTCGGCGGTCGCCCAGCGATGGGGGTTCGCGAACCCCGCGCACTTCAGCCGGGCCTTCCGGGCCGCGTACGGCACGTCCCCGCGCGAGTGGCGGGCACGGCGCGCCGAAGAGGCCTGACGGCGGCACGCCGGGACGGCCGTGCACGGTGGGGCCGATTCCGGTTCCCTCTCGGCACCGTTGCGCAGCGGCCGCTGCCTAGCGTGGCGAGGTGCCGGGCCGGGAGCTGCGGCCCCGGGCCGGAACGGCCTCCGGCACGGTGGCAGTACCCGCCGCTCGTCCCCGGTGCCCGGAACCGTCGCGTGGCCACCGCCCGCCGCGGGGCCGGCACGGCAGACGAGCGGATTCCGGCCCGACCGGCCACTACGCCAGGAGCGCACCCGTGTCCGACAGCACCACCTCCGAAGGCCGGGGCCCGGTCCTGGACCGCAGCCTCCGGGAGTTCCTGGCCGCCCGTGTCCGCCGGTCCCAGGCGGCGACAGGCGGGAAGGCCGCGCCCGCGCCCCTGGATCTCTCCTTCCTGGCCGGCCCGCACCCGTCGGACGGTCACCAGGACACGGTCGCCACCTGGCTGGCGCTGCCGACACCGGCCGGCCATGTCCGGATCCAGGTGATCCGACCGGTCGACGCGGCGCGGCCGGCCCCGGTCGTCCTCTTCCTGCACGGCCTCGGCTGGGCGCTCGGCGACGCCGGCAGCTACCGCCATCTGCTGCGCGAGTTCGCCGTGGGCGCCGACGCCGCCGTGGTCTTCGTCGACTACGGACGGCCGCCCGCCGCGCGGTTCCCGGTCGCCGTCGAGCAGTGCTACGCCGTGGCCTGCTGGATCGCCGAACACGGGCACGAGATCGGGCTCGACGGGAGCCGGATCGCCGCCGCCGGCGACTCGGCGGGCGCCAACCTGGTCGCGGCCCTGACCCTGCTCCTGCACCGGCGCGGCGGTGCCCGGCTGCTGCACCAGGTGCTGCTCTGCCCGGTGACCGACGCGGACTTCGAGACCCCGTCCTACCGTGCCTTCCCCGAGGGGTACTTCCTCCACCGGGCGGACATGCGCCGGTTCTGGGACGCCTACCTGCCCGACCCGGCCGACCGCACGCAGGCCGCCGCCGCACCGCTGCGCGCCGGCCTGGACGAACTCGCCGGCCTGCCACCGGCCTTGGTGATCACCGCGGAGGCGGACGTGCTGCGGGACGAGGGCGAGGCCTACGCAGCCCGGCTGCGGTGGGCCGGAGTGCCGGTGGTGGCCACCCGCTACCAGGGTGTCGTGCACGGTTTTGTGCTGCTCGGCTCCCACTGCCGCACGGCCTCGGCCCGCTCCGCCCTCATCCAGGCCGTGGACACCCTGCACATCGCCCTGCACCGCCACCCCTGGTAGCGGGAGCCGCCGCTCGCCCACCGGGTCGCGGTCACCCGGCGGGCATGCGGCGCCTCCCGGCCGCGCCGAACGGCCTGACCTGCGCGCACGCCGACGAGGCCGACACCGAACCGGCTGCCTTCCCCGCCCGACAGTCGTTGGGCCCGGCGCGCCCGCAGCAGCGGGGGAAGCGAAGTTCCTCCTGTTGTTCTTCCTGGCCACGCGCCGCCCGGCACGGTGGGATGAGTTCGCGGGCCGCAGCGGCTCGCCGGCAGGCCAGGGCGACGGCCCGGGCACCCGGCCACCGCTGTCCCGCGCCCGACCCTCAGCCCGCGTCAGAACGCGACCTCCAGGACACCACCCGGCGGCCGCCGCAGGAGTACCGATGCCTGTCCTCACCCTCGCCCCGCCGTCACCCGGCGCGGTGCCCGCGCCGGCCGGCGCGCAGCAGCCGGCACCGCCCCGGGCCGTTCCCCACGCCGCGAGCATCGCCGGCCACCGGCTCGGCCCGCTGCGGATCTCCTCGATCGTGGCCGCTCCGTGGCCGGCCGCGCACGGCCGCAGCACTGTCCTGTGCGGGCAGGGCGAGCACGTCACCCTTGTCCTCCCGCACCATGGCACGGCCGCCCTGTTCCTGGACGGCGGCCGCCTGCCGCTGCGGCCGGGCGCGTTCGCTGTCGCCCGGGCCGGTCGCCCGGTCGTTCTTGAGGTGTCGGAGGACTTCTCCGGCACGGCCTTCCACTGGTCCCGGGAGGCTGCCGGACCGACCGAGGACGATCTGCTGGAGCTGTCCGGGACGGCCTTCGGGACGGACACCGGGACGGCTGCGCTGGCCGCCACCTATCTGGGGCTGTTGGCCCGTCCGGTGCTCTCGCTGGACCCGCAGGTGGCCGCCCGGCTCGTGACCACGGCCCAGGACCTGCTCACCGTCCTCGCCCACGAACACCGCCGACGGGCGGCCCGGCCGGTGCCCGAGGAGGTGCGCGCCACGATCGCCAGGACGAAGGAGTACATCCTGCGGCGGCTCGGCGACCCCGGTCTCACCCCGGAGGGGATCGCGGCCGCCCATCATTTCTCGGTGCGCTACCTCCACAAGCTCTACCAGTTCGAGGGTGTCACCGTGGGCCGCTGGATCCAGCGCCGGCGCCTGGAGATGTGCCGGCGCGACCTGGCCCGGCCGTCGGCCCGGCCGGCCACGGTGTCGGCCGTCGCCGGGCGTTGGGGGTTCGTGAGCACCAGCCACTTCAGCCGGGTCTTCCGGGCCACCTACGGAGTCACTCCGCGCGAGTGGCAGGCGGGCGCCCGGGAGCCGGGCACCTGGCCCACCGTGCTCGGCCCGGCCGATCGGTGCGACCCGGCCCGAGACGGTCCGGCCCGGCGTCACCCGCTGTGACCCGGCACCGTCCGTCCGGGTGGCCCGGGCCGCCCGGGGGGAGCCGGTCGGGCCGAGCCGGGCGGGTCAGTTTTCGACGTCAGCCAACGCGGTCAGCAGGGCGGTCGCCTCGGCCAGCCGGGCCGGGTCCCCGGCGGTCTCGGCGAACTCCCGGGCCTCCCGCGCGGCCCCGAGGGCGCGCTCCCGCTCCCCGAGCTCCGCCAGGGCCTGCGCCTGGCCGAGCGCGGCGATGGCCTGGAGCAGCGGCACCTCGACCCGCGCGCCCACCAGGCGTGCCTCCGTGTACACCTGCTCGGCCTCCCGCGGCCGGCCGAGCGCCAGCAGCGCCTTCCCTTGCTGGGCGAGCGCGTTGGTCCGGGTGAAGTCGCCGATGTGCGCGGCGGGTGCGGTGGCCGGGTCGGCGAGCAGGCCCAGGATGGCGTCGGTGGTGGCCACCGCGTCCCGGTGGCTGCCCGTGTCGGCCTGGGCGGAGGCCAGTGCCAGCAGCGCCTGCGGGTGACCCTCGCGGTCGCCCGCCGTCGCGAACAGCGCCGCCGCCCGCCGAGCCCGGCGGACCGCCTCGTCCAGCCCGCCCAGCTGGACGGCGGCCGCCGCCGCGTAGAAGTGCGCCCACGCCTCCTGGGTGACATCCCCGCCCCGGCGGGCGAGTTCGGCGGCCTGCTCCGCGATCGCCGACGACTCCCGGGGCTGGTGCGAGCAGTAGTGCACAGCCCAGGCCAGGTAGTTGGCGTGGGTGGCCGTCAGGACGTCGTCGCCCAGCGCGTGGGCCGCCGTGCGGGACAGCCCGAAGACCGTGGGCCAGTGGCCCCAGTTGGTCCAGCGGTCGGAGAACCAGTGCATGGACTCCGCCGTCCGCACCACCTCGCCGTGGCGGCCGGCCGCGGCCGCGACGCGCAGCGCGGCCAGCCAGTTGACGCTCTCGGTCTCCAGCCAGGCCTGCGCGGCCCGCGCCGAGCCGAACCCGCCGGCCGGCGTCTCCCCGTCGGTCGCCGCCCCGTCGGGCGGCGACGGGCCGGGTTGGAACCACTGGCCGGCGGCCGCCGCCGTGTCGAGCAGCCAGCGGTGCAGGGCCGCCTCGGCGGCGGCGCGATCCTGCGAGCTCTCCTCCTCCAGGAGCCGCTCGCGCGCGTAGAGCCGCAGGAGGTCGTGGAACAGCAGCCGGTCGGTGGTGGTGTGGCCGAGCAGGCCCAGGTCGAGGAGCTCGTCGAGCATCTCCTCGACGAGGTCCGGGCCCAGGCCGGTGAGGGCGGCGCCCGCCCCCGGGCCGAAGTCCGGCCCCGGGACGAGCGCCAGCCGGCGGAAGAGGCGCCGCACCGGCTCGGAGAGCTGTTCGTAGGAGAGCCGGAACGCCGAGCGGATGCGCAGATCGCCGGCGGTCAGGCGCTGGAGGCGCAGGTCCTCGTCCCCGAGCCGCTCGGCGAGGCCGCGCGCGCTCCAGGCGGGCCGGCTCAGCAGCCGGTTGCCCGCGATGCGCAGCGCCAGCGGCAGGTGACCGCACAGCTCGGCGATCCGCGCCAGCGCCGCCGGGCCGGAGCCGTCCGGGGCGGCTGACCCGTCCGCACCGGCCGCGTCGTCCTCGCGCTGCGCGAGGATGGCGGCGAGCAGCTCGGTGGCGGCGCACACGGGCAGCGGCGCCAGGACGAGCCGCCGCGCGTGCTCGATCCCGGCGAGCGTGCGGCGGCTGGTCACCCAGAGCCTGCTCGACCCCGGTCCGGGCAACAGGGCGCGCACCTGGGCCTCGTGGGCGGCGTTGTCGAGGACGACGAGGGCCTCCCGTTCCCGCATCAGGCGCCGATAGAGCACGCGGCGCTCGTCGGTCTCGGCCGGCAGGTCGCGTTCACGGACGCCCAGCGCCCGCAGCAGGCGCGCCAGGGCGTCGTGCGGCGCGACGGGTTCGGCATCCAGACCGCGCAGGTCGACGAAGAAGCAGCCGTCCGCGAACCGGCCGACCAGCTGCGTCCCGGCGTGCACGACCAGGGCGGTCTTGCCCAGACCGGGCGCGCCGGAGACGATCGAGACCGGTGGACCCGCCGGGGCGGTGATGCTCCGTCCGAGCCAGGCGGTCTCGGTCTCGCGGCCGGTGAAGTCGGTTACCGAGGGCGGCAGGTCGCAGAGGCCAGGTGCCGCGACGGCCTGCTGGCGCCGCCGGCCCGCGCGGGCCGCGTCCAGCAACTCCTCGGTGGCGGCCGGGGTGAGCCCCAGGGCGGCGGCGAGGGCCTGGACGGTGCGGGCCTGGGGGCCACGGCTGTGGCCGCGCTCCATGTCGCCGATGGCGCGGGCGCTGACGCCCGACCCCTCCGCCAGCTCCTCCAGGGTCAACCCGGCGTCGTGGCGGTGCGCGCGCAGCAGCGGCCCCAGGGCCGGCAGCTCCGACTGGATCATCTGACCCCCCGATAGGTGAGGGATCATCATACCGGTGGGTGGCTCTGACCTGGGAGGAAGCTGGCTTCGACCACGAATCCGACGCCACACCGTGGCGGGAGCGGGGTGGACGACTGAACGAGGCCAGCGGACAGCATGTGCTCGCATTGGCCGGACGGCTCGGGTGCCTCGTGTGGAAGTGGTGAGTGGTCATCAGCCGCGGTGGCCGTGCTCCCCCTCGATCTGTCCTACCCGTCGCCCGGCAACCAAGTCCCGCAACTCGGCGCGCGTCTCCGGATCTGTCGAGTACGCGACCGTGCCGATCGTTCCGCGGGTCAGCGGCACCTTGGAGGTGTTGCGGATCAGGCGGCCGACATCGGCGTCGGTGGTGGACCTACGGAGGACAGGATCCGTGGACTCCGTCCGGTCGGTGATGGACGGGCTGTCCAGCTCGACCACCTGGCAATCCAGGCCCTTCCGTCCTGGCCGATTCGATTCCTGAGTAGATCGGATGTCCCGCTGCCGGTCGCCAACCCCTTCCCGCCACCAATCCTCCCTCCATATCCAACGGTCTCGACAAGGTCGGGTACAACTACGTCGATGTCGACGACTGTTCCCGGCGGCCCGCCCCGAGGTCGTCACCGACGTCATCGTCCGGGCGGCCCGATCGGTCCACTGAGGTCCCGGCCGCGCCGCGCCTCCCGCCGTATCCGACGGCGGGAGGCGCACGGTGGGCCGGTGCTAGCGGCCGGCGGGGTGGAGGGCGGGGTGGAGGGCGGGAGTCGGGCGGGCGTGCAGCACGCTGCCGTCCAGGGGCAGCGGCGTGTGGCCGACGAGGGTGAGCCCCGCGTCGGCGAGCAGGCGGGCGTAGTGGTCGGCGCGGCGTTCGCGGCCTCCGACGTTGCAGCGCATGTGGAGGTCCCAGGCCGTGGCCAGCGAGGCCGAGTCGTCCGGGGGCAGCACGCGTTCGACGATCAGCAGGTCGGCGTCGGCGGGCATGGCGCGGGCGCAGTGGCGCAGGATCTCGCGGCACCGCTCGTCGTCCCAGTCGTGCAGGATGCGGGAGAGGATGTAGACGTCTCCGTCCGGCGGTACGTCCGCGAAGTCGCCCACCCGGTAGGCGCAGCGCCCGCCGAGGCCGGCGGCGTCCAGGGAGCGGCGCGCGGCTTCGACGACGTGCGGGCGTTCGAGCAGGACACCGTCCAGGCGCGGGTGGGCGGCGAGGATGCGGCCGAGCAGGGCCCCGTTCCCGCCCGCGACGTCGACGACGGTCCGGGGGCCGGGCACCTTGCTCGCGGCCGTGACGACGGGGTGCTCGGTGAGCGGCTCGAACATCCGTGAGCCGGCGGCCATGGACTGGTCGAAGAGCTCGGCGAGTTCGGGGTGGCGGGCGAAGTGGTCGAAGTGGTTCTCGCCGAAGAGGTGGTCGAAGGCGACCTCCCCGGTCCGCACCGTGTGACCGAGCGCGCCGAAGGACCGGTAGAACGGCCCGCCGTACAGCAGGGCCAGTGGCCGGACGGAGCCCGGGGCGTCCGCGCGGAGCAGCGCGCCGAGTTCGGTGAGGCGAAAGCCGTCCCGGTCGGTCGCCACCACGCCCACCATGGCGAGGTAGCGCAGCAGTGCCGCCAGGCTCTCCGGCTCGGCGCCGACCGCCTGCGCCAGCGTCTCGGCGCCGGCTCCCGACCCGGTGTGCATGGCGTCGGGCACCCGCAGTTCGGCGAAGACGGCCAGCGCCTGGGTCGTCCACGCTCCGGTCATCAGGCGCAGGAGCGTTTCGGCAGAGTGTCGGGCCCGGTGCTCGTCCAGGTGGGTGGCGAGCACGTCCCGGTGGTCGCCGGGCGCGTAGAGCTCCACCCGCCGGTATCCGGCCTTCGAGTCGGCGGGCGCGGTGAAGTAGAACACGGTGCCGTCCTCGTGCGGGTTGTACCCGCCGCCGTCGGCGGTCGCGCCGTGCCGCGCGAAGATCGCGCACATGCCGCGCAGGACCAGCGGATCCGGGTGCTCGATCTCGAAGGCGAGGTGCGCCTCGTGCTCCCGGACGCGTTCCTGCTCGGCGATCCCGGCGAGATCGGAGCCGGGCGGCACGGTCAGGGTGAACACCTCGACCGTCCGGTCCGTGCCGTCCGGGCCGGCCACGGGCGGGCGGAGGATCTGCACGTCGAGCGCCGCGGCGTCGCGGCGGTACCGCGCGGCGACCCGCTCCCGGACGACCACGCTGGGTCGGGGGGCCACGTCGGCGGGCAGCCCGCAGGCGGCCAGGAGGGTGCGCAGTGCCTCGGGGGCCGGCGGGAAGACCAGGAGCGCGGCGTGCGAGAGGCGGCAGCGGTCCACCAGCGCCCGCAGTTCCAGGGCGTCCAGGCCGGGCAGCAGGAGCGGCAGCAGGGCGGCGGCGTCCTGCTCCCGGACGAAGTCGACCGTCTCGGCTAAGCGGTCGGTGTCGGTCCTGAACGATGTGGTCATGGCGAAGCGTCCTCGTTTCGGTGGTCGGGTGAAGGGGGGAAGGAGGGCATTCGGGTGCGCGGGTGCGCGGGTGGGCGGTGCGGGTGGGGAGGCCTCAGACGCCGACGTAGTGCTCGGCGAACCAGTCCTGGCAGCTGCGCGAGGTGGCCAGGGAGGCGAGCCGGGAGCGGCGCAGCGCGTCGTGGAACGACGACTCGTCGGCCGGGCCGGGGGCGCCGTGCAGCAGCCGGAGCATCCACTGCGAGAACTCCTGCGCGCGCCAGATGTGGGCCAGGCACCGCGCCGAGTAGCCTGCCAGCCCCTCGGGCCGGCCGTGCCTGAGGTCGTCGATCAGGGCGCCGGCGAGGAGCTCGGCCTCCAGGACCGCGAGGTTCGCGCCTTTGGCCGCGGATGGGCTGAGCAGGCTCGCGGCGTCGCCCGCGAGCAGGAGGGCGCCGTGGCGCAGGGGTTCGAGCACATCGGATGCGAGGTCGACCACGGCGCGGTGGGCGATCCGGCCGCGGCGCAGCGGGCCGTACTCCGCGGCCCGCATCCGGAGGGCCAGTTCGTCCCAGATCCGGTCCTCGGACCACGCGTCGGGTGAGGTGCCGCGCTCGCACTGCAGGTAGTAGCGCGTGACCTCGGGGGTGCGGGCCATGTGCCCGGCGAAGCCCCGGCGGTGCACCGCGTAGGCCACCGCGTCCAGGCTCGGGGGCGCCTCGGCGAGCAGGCCGAGCCACGAGAGGCCGTGGTCGAGGTGATGGCGGCGGACCGCGCCGGGTGGGATCGAGCGCCGGGCGGCGCCGTGCCGGCCGTCGCAGCCGGCGACGTACCTGCTCCGCCAGGTGCCGGTGCGGCCGTCGGCCTCCCGCACGGTGACGGTGGGCCGTGTGCCGTCCGCGTCCCGCACGGTGAGCGCCTCGGTGCCGAAGTACGCCCGGCCGCCGCGGTCCAGGTAGTGCGTCAGCAGGTCCGTCACCAGTTCGTGCTGCGGGTGGACGGTGTGCCGTTCGCCCCGGCCCAGGCTGCCGTAGTCGAGCCGGAACCGGCCGTCCTCGGTGCGGAACTCGCAGGTCGCGTGCTCCCGGCCGCGCAGCCGGAGGCCTTCGGCCAGGCCGTGCCGCTCCAGGATCCGTACGGTGTTCGCCGCCAGGAAGCCGGCGCGGGAACGGGCCTGGACCTGCGGGCGGGTGGCGCGCTCCAGGACGACGCAGTCGATCCCGCTCGCGTGCAGCAGGTTCCCGAGCGTCAGCCCGGCCGGTCCGGCGCCGAGGATGAGCACGTCGGTCCGGTTGCGTAATGTTCTCGTGTTCTGACTGTCCGTCACGAAAATGGATCATAGACAGGGGTAAACGTCCTGAAAGGGGCAGATTCACCCGTATGGACGCCGCGGGCCTGTGGCGGCCGATCGCGGGTCACCGTGCCGGGCGGTGTCGTGGGCGGCCAGCGCGGCGCGCAGCGTCAGCTGGTCGGTGCCCCGGGCGGCGTCCAGGCCGGTGAGTTCGGTGGCTCTGCGCAGCCGGTAGTCGACCGTGTTGGGGTGCACCTGGAGCCGGGCGGCCGCCCGCCGCCGGTCGAGGCCGCAGGCGAGGAAGGCGCGCAGCGTGTCGAGCAGTTCGGGACGCCGGGCCAGTGGGGCGAGCAGGGCGCCGAGCCTGTCCCGGGCGGGGCCCGGGCGGCTCAGCTGGTACTCCAGCAGGACGTCGTCGAGCAGGTAGAGCCCGGGTCCGCGACCGGCTGCCTGCGCCACCTCCCGTACCTCGCCCACCAGTCGGGCGGCGTCCGCGACGGCGTCCGGTGCGGCGGCGGCCGCGGCCACCAGCAACTCGGCGCCGCACGCCCGGCCGAGGTGTTCGAGCAGCCGGGAGAGCCGCTCCCGCGCCGGGCCGTCGAGGTCGCCGGGGGGTGTGTCGGAGGGGATCAGCACCAGCCCGCCGTTCCCGGCCAGCACGGACAGCGGGACGCCCGTGGTCCGGCGCTGAAGCTCGTTGCGCAGCCGGCGGAGCTTGCGGCGGGCGGCGACGGCGTGGTTCACCCCGGGCAGCAGCTCGTCCGGGTGCGGCCCCATGGTGATGCCCAGGATCAGGTAGCAGGGCGGCAGTTGGAGTCCGGCGCGGTCGGCGGCGGTCCGCGGGTCGCCGCCCTCCAGCAGCCTGGACAGCAGCGACTGCCGGGCGACCTGTTCGTCGCCCAGTGCCGCCTGCCGCTCCTGGACGTACCCGGCCGCGACCGCGCAGCTCACCAGCCGGAGGTAGTCGAGCAGCCGCCGCTGGATCAGCAGCACGTCCGGCAGGTCGCCCGGCCGGGCTTCGGCGAGGACCTGCGCCGCGCACTCCTGCGCACCGAAGTGGTAGGCCCCGACGACGGCCTCCAGCGGTACGCCCTCGTCCGCGCGCCGGGCCGACGATTCGCTGATCCTCGCCAGTTCGGTCTCCTCGGGCAGCTCGCCGGTGCGCAGCACCTCGGTGAAGGCCCGGATACCGCGGTCCACCTCCCGGGTGACCTCGCCGCGCAGTTGCTCGGAGGGAAGCGCCCCGTAGGCGGGCAGCTGCTCGACGAGCCGGGCCATCACCGCGGGCGCCAGGGCCGCCGCGGCGGCCCTGAGCCGCTCGTGGACGGGGACGCCGCCGAGCTGGGGCGCCGGGTCGCGGTCCGCCGGGTTGGACGCGGTCACAATCCACCTCGCGAATCTCTGGTGTACGGCCCGGGGACACGGCGCCGTACCGCCGCCATCATGTTTTCCGGGACGTTACTTACCAGTTGGTAACACGCGTGCCGGTCGGACCACCAGAGGCACGCCCCCACCCCCACCCCCACCGGATCCCGCTGAGCCCACCCCCACGAACCGGGAGAGTCATGCGCACGAACACGTCTCGGCTGCTCGCCGCCGCCCTCACCGCCGCGATGGCCATGGCGGCCACGGCGGCCACCGCAGGCCCGGCCGCAGCGGCAGCCGAAGCCGCACCGACGGCGGCCGCGGCCGGCGACCCGTTCTACACCTACGACGGCAGCGTGCCCCTGGCCTCGCTCGCGCCGGGCACCGTCCTGCGGACCCGGACCCTGCCGTACCACCTCCTGGGGCTGCCCAGCCCGGTGAAGGCGATCCAGCTGCTCTACCGCACCACCGACGCGCAGGGCCGCCCGGCCGCCAACGTCACCACGGTGGTGCGGAGCCTGACGGGCGACGGCAGCAAGGCGGTGTCGTACCAGTCGTTCTACGACTCCCTCGACCCGCAGGACAGCCCGTCCCGGGCCGTCGCCGGCGACCTCTCGCTCGGCGGGCTGATCCCGAACGCCGAGGCCCTCTTCCTGGTGCCGCTGCTGGCGCAGGGCTACAACCTCGTGATCCCGGACACCGAGGGGCAGCGCGCCGACTTCGCGGCCGGCCCGGAGTACGCGACCAACACCCTGGACTCGATCCGCGCCGCGACCAGGTCCACGGCCACCGGCCTGAGCGCCGACACCACCTTCGGCCTGATCGGCTACTCCGGCGGTGCCATCGCGACCGACTGGGCGGCCGCACTCGCCCCGAGCTACGCACCCGAGGTCAACAGCAGGCTGGTCGGCTACACCGAGGGCGGCCTGCTGGTGGACCCGGCCCACAACCTCAAGTACGTGGACGGCTCCCTGGTGTGGAGCGGTGTCATCCCGATGGCGGTGATCGGAGTCTCCCGCTCCTTCGGCATCGACCTCAAGCCCTACCTGAGCGACTACGGCCTGGCCGTGTACCAGCAGTTGGAGCAGGGCTCGATCATCGACGCCGTGGGCCACTACCCGGGGCTGACCTGGAAGAAGATGGCGAAGCCGCAGTACGCCGACCCGAACTCGGTGCCGGCCTTCCTCGCGGCGGTGAACCGGATCAACCTCGGCTCGGCCCCCACCCCGACCGTGCCCGGCCACCTCGCCCAGGGGGACGGCGGCGTCCTGGAGGGGACGTTCGGCAACCCCCCTGGGATCGGGACCGGTGACGGGGTCATGGTCGCCGGGGACGTCCGGGCCCTCGCCCGGCAGTACTGCGCCACCGGCAACGCACCGATCAAGTTCCAGCAGTTCGACCTGCTCAGCCATGTGGGCGTCCCCGTCGTCTGGGCACCCATCGCCCTGGGCTGGCTCAACGACCGGTTCGCGGGCCGGACCGCCCCCTCCGACTGCGGCCACATCCCCGCGGGGAACTCGCTGGCCCCGGAGCAGCCGGCGCCGACCTCCTGACGACGCAGGCACCCGGCACGCCCGAGACCCCGCCGCACCCGGATCCACGCGGCGGGGCTCAGCTCCGGTGGTCGACGGCGGGGGCGCCGGGCGGCTGGGCGGCCAGCGCCGCCACCAGCGCGAGCCGCGAGGACACCCCCAGCTTGCGGTAGATCCGGGCGAGGTGGGTCTCCACCGTGCGGGGGCTCAGGAACAGCGCGCCGGCGATCTCCTTGGTCCGGGCGCCGGTGGTCAGGATGTCGGTGATCTGACGCTCCCTCGTGGTCAGCGAGGTGAGGTCGGTGCCGGGGGCGGCGGGTGCGCCGGCTCCGCTCCGGCAGCGCCCCGCCGCCTCGACCTGCTCCCTGACCCGGACGGCCCCGGTCTCGTCGGCCAGCTCGCCGGCCTCGCGCAGCCACGCCTCCCCTCGGGCCGGCTGCCCGTTGGCGGCCTGCAACGGGGCGCCCAGGGCGAGCGTCCACGCCCACTGCACCTTCATGCCGCTCGCCCGGAAGCGGTCGACGGCCGAGTCGAACAGCAGCGCCGCCTGCTCGGTGTCCGCCTGGGCGGCGAGCACCGCCGCCCGGGCCCGCTCCGCGTAGGCGTACTGGGCCGGCAGCGCGACCGCCCGGGCCGCGCACTCCGCCCGGGCGGCCCAGCCGCGCGCCGCCGAGCGGTTGCCGCCCTGGAGCGCCGCCGCCGACAGCATGGCGTACGAGGACGGCCGGTTGCCGGCGGGGACCAGCGGCAGGTCCGAGCCGCCGCCCGCCTCCAGGAGGACTCGGCTGCACCGGGAGTGCTGCCCGACCATGAGCAAGGCCTGGGCGAGCACCCCCGCCGCGACGCAGCTCCACCAGGTCGAGGGGTACGGACCGGTGTGGACGGCCCGCGACGCCAGCTCCACCGCCCGGCCCGACTCCGCCGCGCCGTTCGCCCACAGCAGGCAGCTCGCCTCCAGCGCCAGGGCCAGCCCGAGCAGGTCCTTGTTGCCCAGATCGCGGGCGGCCTCGGAAGCCTCCTCGGCCGTCCGGCCGGCCTGCGCCACGCTCCCGGTCCACAGCTGGAGGAAGCCGTGACCGAGCAGCAGGTGCGGCAGCAGATGGCTCTGCCCGCCCTGGCGCGCCAGGTCGAGACCGCGCTCCAGGTGGCGGCGTGCCTCGGGGTGGCGCTCGGTCAGCAGCTCGCCCCAGCCGAGCTGGGTCAGCGTCTCCGGGGACGAGGCCAGTTGCGCGTCGGGCAGCGCGTCCGTCCGCGCCGCGCTGCGGGCGAGTTCGCGCACGGCCCGCGGGGTGTCGCCGAGATGGGCCTGACCGAGGCCGCTCAGCGCCAGCACGCCGGCCTCGCCGACGGCGTAGCCGAGGCCGCGCGCCATCGTCAGGGCCGACTCGACCACGGGAATCGCCTGCGAGTAGTCGCCCCGCAGGATGCTCGTCGCGCCGTACTCCCGGATCAGCTCGACGGCCTCCGGTGATGCCTCGGCGGTGAGCTCGGCGAGCTCGGCCTCGACCACGGCGGTGGCCTCGGGGTAGTGGCCCAGCATCCGCTCGGTCCGGGCGCAGACCGTCACCACCTCGGCGCGGGCACGGCCGCGGTGCGGTCCGGTCGGCTTCTGCCGCAGCACCTCCTGGATGAGCGTGCGGCTCTCCGTGAGCCGTCCGGCGGTGTGCAGTGCCTGGCTGCACGTCAGCAGCAGCCGTAACCGCTGGGAGCCGGTGCCCGGATGGTCCGGTAACGCCCGTAACGCGGCCTGCAGCCAACCCGCGGCGGCCTGCGGCAGGGTGTGCAGCACCTCCAGGGCGGCCTGCTCCAGGGTGTTCGCGGCGGCCTGGTCGTGCCCGCTCAGCGAGCGCTCCACGTGGGTGGCCCGCTCGGTGGCCAGGGCGCCCCGGTCGGTGAGCTCGGCCAGGGCCCTGCGGTGCGCGCCCAGGCGCCAGACCGGGTCGCTGTGCTCGTAGACGGTGCGACCGAGCAGCGGGTGGCGGAGGCTGAAGAGGGCGGTGCTGGGGACGGCGCGCAGCAGGTCGCGGCGCACCAGGTCGGCCGCCGCGGCGAGCACCCGGTCAAGCGGGAGCTCGGACACCGCGTGGAGCGAGTCCACCGAGAACCTGTCGCCCAGCACGGCGGCCGTGGCGGCCAGCAGTGCCGCGTCCGGCCGCAGCCCGGCGATCTCGCCCAGCAGGCGGTCGGTCGGCTGCTCGAAGCCGCCGTCGGCGCCGGGCTGGTCCGCACCCGGGCGGCGGTCGGTGTCCGTCAGGGCCAGCAGGAGCAGCGGGTTCCCGCCGCACTGGAGGTACAGGTCCCTGGCGTTCGCCCGGGGCTTCACCACCGCGACCAGTTCGGCGCAGTCCTCGGCGGTCAGCGGGCGCAGCGCCAGGCGGTGCACCTCCGTGCCGGGTAAGCCACTGGCGAGCGTGCCGAGCAGCCGGGGCCGCAGCTGGCGGGGCCGATGGGAGACCACCAGGAGCAGCGGGCAGGCCAGTTGGTGCCGGATCAGATGGTCGGTGAGCTCCACCGACCTCGGGTCGGCCCAGTGCAGGTCCTCCAGCACCAGGACGGTGGGCTCGTCCTCGGCGATGCGTCGCAGCAGGTGGCCGACGGCCTGGCAGACCCGGAACCGCTCGACGTCCAGCAGCTCCGGTGATCCGGCCCGACCGTGGGGAGGGCCGGCGGCGTCCGGCGGCACGAGCGGGCCGAGCGCGTCGTCCAACCGGCCGCCCAGCGCGTCCCGGTAGACCTGGAACGGCACGTCCGACTCGAACTCGGTCGCCCGGCCGGACAGCACCCGCACGCCCCGCCGCACGGCCCGCGAGACGAACTCCGCGAGCAGCCGGGTCTTGCCGATGCCGGGCTCGCCGGCCACCTCGACGAAGCCGCCGCCGGCCGGCAGCCGGTCCAGGAGCTGCTCCCAGTAGCGCAGTTCGGGGTCGCGCCCGATCAGCGTCGTGGGCGGGATCTGTCGTGCGAAATGCTCCTGCACGTCGGCCACCCCCTTCCAGCCGCGCCGGCCAGGAGAAGAGGCACGCTCTGCTGGCCGGCGGATGACGCCCAGAGCAGGACAGAGACTATGCCCAACCAGGGATCTACGTAAGGTCGCTTCAGTAGTATTACGGATAGTAGGCCCGCCCTTGTGCCCCCTAGATTCCCTGCTTGAGCCCGGCTCGCCGGCCGGGCCGACAGGTGCCCACAGGGTGCCGACCGGAGAGAACTGCCTGCTCTGATGCGGGCGGTGGTCTCCCTGCTGTCGGCCCCTCCACGGAGGCGGTATGACGCAGATCGAGTTCGGCCGGCAGCGCTCCGGCGGATCCGGGTACAACTCGACGCTGGTGGGCCTCGCCGCGGCGCTCGACCTGCTGCGGGAGATGACGAGCGGCCACCCGGGCGAGCTGCTGTGGATGGGGTCCGGTGACTGGGCGAGCTCACCGCTGCCCGGGCTGGTCCACCGGGCGCTCTCCGGGCCCGAACATCCGGACCGCCTGCGGGCGCTGATCGACGGCACGTGCAAGGTGGCGGAGGTCGCCCCGTGGCTCGACGAGCTGGATCCCGACCGGGTCGCGGTCCGGACGGCGCGCCGGCTCCCGCACGACCTGCTGATCGTGGACCGGCACGCGGTGCTCGTCCCCGCGGGTGGCGGCCCGGACGAACCGCTGCTCGCGGTGGTCCGCGAACCCGTCAGCGTCCGCACCATGCGGGGCCTGTTCGGCACCGTCTGGGGCGGCGCGGCGGCCCGTGGCGAGCTGGGTGACCGCGCCGTGCTCACCGAGGACGACATCAAGCAGCGCATCCTGGAGCTGCTGGCCGAGGGGGCCAAGGACGCGGTCATCGCCCGCAAGCTCGGCGTGTCGCTGCGCACCTGCCGCCGCCATGTGGCGGAAATTCTGCGGGAGTTGGGCGCGGTCAGCCGATTCCAGGCCGGGGCGGTCGCCGCCTGCCTGGGCCTGGTCGCCGCGCGCCGGGCGGCCTGCGAATCGCCCTGACCGGGCGCCCCCCTCGGCATCGCGGCCGGTCAGGGCAGTTCGCTCCCGGTCAGCAGGAGCAGCAGTGCGGCCGTCCGGCCCTCCTGGCCGGCCCCCGCGCCGAGGCGGTTGGCCGTCATGTGCAGATGCGAACCGAGGATGCCGTGCGCCCGCCGCCGCCCTCCCGGCGCCGTGCTCCACACCGGTAGGGCGGCACGCAGCGGGTCGGCCCAGGTGTCCCACGGCGCACCGGGCTCGCCCATCAGCCGGAGCAACTCGGGCACCGCCGAGCGGAGTTGCTCCGCCTGGGCCCGCAGCCGATCGGCCTCCGGGCCCCCGCCGCCCGCACCGTCGTCGGCGTCGCCGCCGGGCGGCCGGGTCGGTCCGCCATCGCGGACGTACGAGCGGGCCCAGCTCTCCCAGCCGTCCCGCACCGACTCCAGGAAGGGGCGGATCTCGGCCCGGGGGAGTGCGGACGCCGTCACCGCGGTCGCGGCCAGGGTCTGGCCGAAGACCTGCTGCCGGCCGCGCGGCGCGAGGCAGGCGCGGAGGGCGACGCCGCTGGACAGGTGGAACAGCTGCTCGCTCAGGCCGAGCAGCCCGGCGCCGCCGTAGCGGTCCGTCTCCGGCTCGTACCGGGCGCGGACCACGCCCGGTGGACGCAGGGTGCCCGGATCCAGCGCGCCGGTGCCTTCACCGGTCCGCGCCAGCGCACCCACCGCGGCCGTGTACTGGTGGGGCGTCAGGCGGCGCCCGGCCGGGATCGCGGCGTCGACCGCGGCCACCGCCCGTGCCAGCTGCTGCTCGATCTGGCGGGCCTCCTCCTCGTCCGGGCCGTGGATCCGCAGGCGCAGGTGCGGGCCGCCCTGCCAGTAGCGGACGAAGAACCAGGGCCGCCGGCCGCCGGTGGCCGGCGCCACGGCGTGCCGGGAGACCACCGGCGCCACCGCCTGCGCGACGGCCCGGTCCATCACGTCCGTGCCGAAGGCGGCCAGGTGCACGTGCCAGCTCTGCCAGCCGGCAGCGGGGTCGATGGTCATGTCCGCAGGTCCAGCATGGGTTCGGCGAACCGCGAGCGCCCGCACACGGTCATGAACACCGGCACCGTCCGGCGGGGGAGAGCGGCCAGCCGCTGCACCCGGAACTCGTCGTAGGAGCGGGCGGGCCGCGCGTACAGGCCCAGCGCGGCCGCGGCCAGCTCCAGCCCGTGCGCCGTCCAGCCGCACCACAACTGGAGCAGCGACCAGGCCGCCGGCCCGAGGTCGGCGAGCAGCGCGGGCACGTCGACCGCGTAGGTCCACACCATCGACGCGTGCCGCAGCCCGCAGTCCGTCCCGGGGGAGACCGGGTAGCCGAACGCCGCCTGCAGCGAGTTCATCACCGCCGGGTCCTCCCGTACCGGCCGCAGTCCGTCCCGCGCCACCTCGTAGTAGCCGGTCAACCGGCCGCCGACGTTCTGCAGGGCGACCAGCAGTCGCACCCGCTGGCCGATCTCCGCCAGTTCGGGGCTCGGGGCCGGTACGGCCGCCCAGGCGAGGAACTCCTGCACGGCCGACTCCGGCAGCCGGACCGGCCGGCCGGAGAAGCCCGACAGCCGGTCGGGCACCCGGCCCGCCGACCTGTTCCAGAACACGCCGTCCCAGCCGGTGCCGGCGGGTGCGGCGGCGGCCGTGGCGGAAGGGATGCCGGGCGCCGGCGCGGCGAGCGGGAGCCGGGCCGCGAAGCGGTGCCGGTTGACCTGCTCGGCCTCGTCCAGCGACGGGTGCCCGGTCTCGGCGGCCAGCAACCGGTCCGGTGCCTCGAAGACGGTGGGGTCCGCCGCCGTGCCCGGAAGTGCTTGCCCGCCGATGGGTGCCACCAGGCCGGACAGCGCGACCCGCGCCGGGGCGGACCAGCGCCCGGGGCCGGCGGCGCGGATCATCCGGGCGGCGGCGGCCGAGCCGTCCCCGTCCAGCGAGAGCTGGGCCCGGACACCCGCGAGCTGGGCGGCGACCAGCAGGCTGCGGATGTTGATCCCCGTCTCCAGGTCACCCAGCGCGCAGCGCAACCGCCCGTACGGCGTCGGCAGGTCCGTGTAGCGGGCCGCGAGCACGACGTCCAGATCGCCCAGCGGCGGCGGCACTTCGGAGCTCGGCAGGTCGAGGTCGACCAGGGCGTGCCGGTAGAGGTCCAGGTAGCCGGCCCCGCGGCCGGAGACGGTGAAGACGTGCACGGGGAACTTGCTGCGCACCGAGGCGACCACCCGGTGGTCGTTGAAGCGGTTGGAGGGCTCCCGGCGCTGCAGCCCGAAGGCGGTGAGCAGGACGTGGCCCGCGCGGTCGGCGGTGGCGGTCTCGGTGCGGCCGTGCGGGTACGGGGCCGCCCGCAGCAGGGCCACCGTGCCGTGCGGCAGGGGGTGACCGGTCGCGCCCCTGGCGGCCGCCGGCGGCAGCGCGGCGGTGGTCGGTGCGGAGTCGTCGATCTCGATCGCCCCGCCGAACAGTCCCTTGCCCGGGCCCTGTCGGTAGGCGAAACGGCGCACGTCGGTCTCGGTCAACGTCGCTTCCTGTCATGGTGGTTCGGCGGCGGGACGGTGCGGGCCGGGCCCGCCGGACGGATCAGGGGAACGGGTGCGGGTCGAGCGCCTCGGCCGGGCCCGGCCCGGCACCCAGGAGACGCGGCAGCCCGCCGAAGCGCTGGTGGACCTGGCCGAAGCACATCGGGACGATGCCCGGCACGACGGCCTTGACCACCGCCAGGCCGGCGTCGCCGTGCTCCGGCGTGGACTGGTCGACGAGCACGATCTCCGCCAGGCCCGCCCGCCGGTACAGCTCCGCCACGAACTCCAGCCCGCCGTTGACGTCCCCGCCCGCGGCTTGCCGGTAGACCTCGGGCCAGCCGGGGAACGCCTCGCCCAGCGTCCGCCGGGCACCGCCCAGCACCGTCTCCACCCGGGGCAGCAGCCGCGGATCGGCGTTCCGGCGCGGATGGTCCATCAGATCCGTCACCAGCCAGGGGTCCTCCACCATCGCCTCGGTGGTCGCCGGATCCCAGGTCAGCCCGTTCTCGGTGAGCTGGGCGAGCTCCCACAGCGCGGACCGGACGGCCACCTCGGGATCGGGGTGGCAGCCGGCGGTGCTGAAGGTCGCCGGCAGCTTCCGGTCGGGCCGTACCGCGAGCGCCCACACCACCGGCAGCGGGATGTCGGCGGACGCGGCGAGCAGGTGCACCTCGTACCCGCGGGCCGCCGCCATCCGCAGCAGCAGGCGGCTCTGCGGATCGGTGACCGTGGCCGGGTCGATCACCGGCAGCGGTCGCTGCCGGTGCCAGCCGATCAGGAAGGCGTCGCGCTCGGCCAGTTCGAGCAGTGACTGGAGGGCCGCCTCCTCCGGCGAGGATCCCAGCGCGCAGCCGCTGGAGGACTCCAGGACGTGGTTCAGCCGGCGGTCGCCCGGGGAGCGCGGCGGGTAGCGGTACTGGTAGAAGCCGGCGTCGGCCGGGACGAGCAGCGGCGCCCCGTCGTGCAGCCGGTGCCCCCAGACCCAGTCCATCGGTGTGTCCGCGGTCCACGGGCGGACCCGGCTCAGCGGGTGCGCCAGCTGCTCGGCGGTGTAGGTGCCCAGCCGCGCGGGGTCGAGCGCGGTGTCGCCGAGCTCGCGCGCCGTGCGCGCGGTGACCAGCGGTGCGGCGTGCGGGTAGCCGCCCATCCGCTCGTACGCCTCCAGGTAGGCGACCGCCTCGGCCTCGCGGTAGGTCCGGGCCCTGCCGTGACCGGCCGGCGCGCCGCCGAGCAGCTGGACCTCGGACATCGCGAACGGCACGTGCGCGTCCCGGCCGACCCGGACGGCCGGCCCGAACCGGGAGTCGGCGAGGGCGTGCCACATCCGGTCCGGGTCCATGCCGTAGGGCGAACCTGCGCGGGTGGGGACGGCGGCGTCGGTGGGGCGCGGGTGCCGGGTCGGTGCCGGCGGCGGCGCGGCCGGAGCCCCGGGGGCGGCGCGCGGGGTGCCGCAGACGGGGCAGCGGTAGCTGCGGCGCACCCGGTGGCGCCGGACGGTGCCGTCGCCACGCAGCACCACGAGCTCCCCCGGGCCCAGCGGCGCGGCGCCGACCACCTGCCCGTACGCGCCGACGGCCTGTGCCAGCCAGGGGGATCCGGGGCGCCGGGCCGGCCGGTGCCGGGTGGCGGCCGGGCCCCGCGCCGAGCCGCCCACGGCCGAGCCGCCCGCGGCGGCCGCACTCGCGGCGGCCGCGAAGTCCACCAGGGCCTCGCCCTCCGGACGGTGCCGGTGCGAGAGCCGGGTGACCACGCAGCCCGCGCACGAGACCGGGGTGCCGTCCTGGGGGAGCGGGCCCCAGAGCGGACCCACCACCACGGCGTCGTCGGCGACCCGGACCGACAGCAGCCCGACCCCGAGCAGCCGCGCCTCGGCCAGCGCCTCGGACTCCCAGCGCTGATCCCAGCCGCCGCTGACGGCGAGCAGGCCGACCGAGGGGTGGGCCGCCCAGCCGTCCCAGTCCCAGCCGTCGGGGGCGCCCGGGCCGAGCAGCGTGCGGGCGGGCGCGTCGGTCGACGGCGCCGCCCGGTGCGGCGCGCTCATCGCCACTCCAGCAGGCCGCAGACCAGCGGGAGCCGGTCGAGCACACCGTCGCTGAGCAGCCGGTGCGCCCGCACCCGGCGGCCCGGTCGGTCCAGCAGCTCGACCGCCCGGGAGGCCAGCGCCGCCACCCGGGGCGCGGGGAGCGCGTGCAGCACCCAACTGCCGGTCTCGGCGGCCCGGGTGGGGCTCCGGAACACCTCGGTCTGCACCCTCGCGCAGGCCTCCACCAGCGCGGCGTGCACCGCCGACTGGGTGCCCGGGCCCCACTGGCGGCCCAGGACCGCCCCGTCCGTGGTCCGGACCGCGGTCGCCACCGAGCCGCCGAGCTCCGGCATCGGCTCGGTCCGCAGGGCCACCGGCACGTCGAAGTGGTCGAGCAGCGCGCCCCACAGCGACTGGATCTCCGGGTGGGTGGCGTCCTGCCAGTCGATCTCGATGACGCCGGACGGGTCCGGTGACTGCTCGGCGAGCAGCCGCAACAGGCCGTCCAGCACCCAGAGTTGCTCCGTGACACCGGCGCAGGACACCAGCCGGCCGTCGGCGGGCGGCTGGGCGTGGTGCGCCAGGGCGTCCAGGGTCACGGGGTCGCGCAGCCCGGTGAGCAGGGCGTCGACCCCGGCGACCGCCCGGGTGGGGCCCCAGCCGAGGAACTCGCCCCCGCCGTCGAGGAAGCGGGTGGAGGCGGTCGCGACGGGAATCTGCGGCAGGTCCAGATCCCGTTCGAGCCGGGCCGGTCCCGTCCAGCGGGCGGTCAGGGCGGCGGCCGTACGGAACACCGACAGGGCGTCCGGGCCGCTGCCCCGCCCGGCGCCGGTCGAGGCCAGCGACGCCGCCACGTCCGGGCCGTCCCACCGGGCCGCCGCCGGGGCGGTGTGCAGCCGGGGGGCCGGGAGCCGGCGGGATTCCAGGGTGTGGCCCCAGACGAGCGTGAGGTGGTGCGGCGCCAGGCCCTCCGGCGCGTCGGTGCCAGTGCGAGTGCCAGTGCGAGTGCCGGCGTCGGCGTCGGCGCCGGTGCCGGCGATCCGGCCGGTCACCTGGTCGGCCACCGGGGCCGGGCCGTCGGCGGTCTCCGGCAGCGGGGTGGTCAACCCGGTCAACGCCTCGAAGCAGGCCCGGGCGGCCAGCGCCCCCGCGAGTACGGCGCTCATCGTGGGCGGCGCCGCCGCGCCGGGCTCCAGCCCCGCCCAGGCCCGGGCCCGGTCCACCGCCGCGGGGAGGCCGGCGAACGAGCCCGGCGCACCGGGCCCGGCGACCACGGCGACGTCGTCCAGGGTGAGCAGCGGAAGCACGGCGCGCCCGGGCGGGGGAGCGGCGAGCCGGACGGCGAAGTCCTCCGCCAGGACGAGGACGACGAGGTCCGGGTCCGACCCGCCCCGGGAGCCCGGTTCGGTCACGCCGACCTGCTCGATCCCGTACGCCGCGAGCCCGCGGACCAGACCGGGCACGGCCGGGCCGGAGCCGTGGATCTCGACGGTCGAGGCGCGCAGCCGGGCGAAGACCGCGTACGGGTCGTCGCTGTGGTCCTCCAGGTGGGCGAGCACATCGGCGTACCGGGCGGCGGTGTCCTGGTCCGGCTCGCCGACGGTCAGTGCCGCCAGGTCCAGCAGGACGCCCTGGTCGAGCAGGGTGCGCACCACGTGGTCCAGGACCGGGCGGGCGGACTCCGAGCCACCGGCCGCCACCAGTTCGTCGACCGAGGTGCCGTCGGCCAGCCGCCCCAGCTGACCGTCGATCAGCGGGTACAGCGCGGGCGGCCCGGAGAGCACGAACGAGCGCCGCACGTGCGAGACGTGCACCCCGCGGGAGACCGGCGCGAAGTGCGTGCCGGGGCGGAGCTTCACCCGGGCCGCCGGGTCGCGCCGGGTCGGTGCCGACCGCGCGGCGGACGCCGGCGCGGCCGTCGCGGGCGGGGGCGCGGGTGCGGTGGCCTGGCTCATCGGACGGTCTCCTCGGAGTGCGGGGTGGAGCGCGGATCGGCGGCGCCGGGCAGGTCGAACTCCACCGCCCACTCGACGGCGTGCCGGGCGGCCCGGACGCCGGGCAGCGCCTCCTCCAGGTAGCCGCGGCCGCGCCGGTCCATCAGCCGGGGCAGGGCGCGGGCCATCAGCGCGCTGCCCAGGTCGAGGTACTGCGGCTTGTCCCGGCGGCGGGACTTGACGTAGGCGCTGACGCCCTCGGCTCCCTGGCGGGAGGGCAGACCGCCGAGCGGTGTCTTGGCGACGACCTCCTCCGGCACCCCGTGGGCCGCCCGCCAGGTGGTCAGCGCGATCAGGTGTTCGGCCTCGGTCCTGCTCTCCGCCGCCTCCGGGAAGTCCGTCCCGGCGTACCAGCGGCGGCGCTGGAGCACGACCTGACCGGCAGCCAGCCGGGGCAGGCGCATGGTGGCCGGCCGGTCGCCGTCCGCACGCAGCCGGGCGGAGCGCACGGCGGCGAGCGGGTCGAGGGTGACCCGACCGCTGTCGGCCAGCCACATCGCGACACGCAGCGGTTCGGGCAGCAGCTCCGACCACTTCATCCCGCAGGACACCGGGGTGATCCGCCGGCCGGCGCGGTCGCGCAGGGTCAGCGCCCCGGTGGCCGGGTCGTGGGCGACCCGTACGCCGGCCCAGTCCTCCGGGGTGATGGTCCCGGGCAGCAGGGCGACCCGGTGGTTGATGTTGGACCCGTGCAGGCCCCGGTCCTCCAGGACGGCACTGCCGTCGCCGCCCAGCAGCCGCAGCGTCCGGGCGGCCGTCCGCTCGGCCGCGTCGCCGCCGAGCTCCCGGTCCGAGCCGAGGAAACGGCTGCCGAGCAGCCCCCTGCCGCCGTAGCAGTCGTTGACGACCAGTCGGCCGTCCACGGGCTGGACCAGCAGGGCGTACGAGGACGCCGAGCGGCGGAAGAAGCCCGGCAGGCGGCGGGCGAACGACCCGAGCACCGCCGGGTCCAGCCCCACCTGCGCCACGTCCCCCGCGTCCTCGACGGCCGTGGTGATGTGGGCGAGCGCCTCGGCGCGCAGCTCCAGCAGCTCCAGCAGGGCGCCGTCCTCGGGGCCGAACTCGGCGGCGTTGCCGACGCCCAGCGCGCTCTCCCGGCGGTAGACCATGGCGACCAGGTCGGGGGCGGCCGCCAGCAGGCCGACCTCGGCGCCGGGGCCGAAGCGGTCGGCGAAGGCGGTGCCGAGCAGGGCCCGGACCTCGTGGTGCCGGTCGAAGACGGAGAGGAACGAGGTCACTTCGGCCAGGTCGGCCAGGGCCTGTTCGTACCCGCGGGCGCAGACCGGGGTCGGCGGCAGCACCAGGTCCTCGTTGACGTGCAGCCGGGCGGGCCGCCAGGACAGCGCGTTCAGCCCGGTCCCGGCCTCCTCCAGGCGGGCCAGCGCCGACCTGCGCCCGGCCACGCCGCTCCCGGCGATCTCGGCCAGGCTCCGGGCGACGGAGTCCAGCGCCGGTACGGCCTGCGGCGCCCGCTCGGCCAGCACGGCGAGTGCGGCGGGCAGCGGGTCCACCAGCTGCTCGGCGACGGCCGGCCCGGGGAGCAGCAGCTGCGCCGCCAGCGCGTTGGCGACGAAGCGCAGGGCGGCCGGGCGGGGCACGTCCAGCTCACGCGCGAGTTCCGCGACCAGGACGGTGGTGCGGATCGGCCCGAGGCCGGCGAGCGCCAGCAGCACCGTCAGCGGGCGGGTCAGCGGCGTACTCGCCAGTGCTGCCGTGCCCCGGCCGCGACGGACGAACCGCACCTCGAAGTCGCTCGGCCGCAGGGTGGGGTTCTGGTCCACCACCGGCGGCAGGGCGGTCCGGGGGCCCTCGGCCCAGGGGTCTTCGCCGATACCGCTGACCAGCGAGGAGAACAGCGCCCGGTCGACGGAGACGTACGCCCGGGCCGCCTGCCGGTCGAAGCCGACGGCGTCCAGCGCGGAGCCGTCCTCGGCCCAGTGCGCGAAGCCCACGGCGGTGAACCGGGACAGCGGGCTGGTGCGGACCATCGCCCTGGTGAGGTGCTGCAGGATGCCGCGCTCGGACTTGCGCAGCCGGGCCGAGGGCGCGCTCACGCCCGAGCGGTAGCGGCGCACCGCGTCCAACACCTGGGGCGAGTTGAGGGCGAGGGAGAGCTGGAAGGGTTCGGCCGCGCACAGCTCCGCGAGCACCGCCCGCTCGTGGGCCACCAGGTCCTGGTGCCCCGCGGTGAGGGCGGTGCGGGCCAGCAGGCTGCGCTGCTGGGCGTCGAGCCAGGCCGTGACCGCCTCGGGCCACGGACCGGGCAGCAGCGCCGCCTCGGGGTCGCGGTGGTTGTGGATGTCGCGGCGCAGCTGGAGCGCGCGGTGGCGCTCCCGCCCGGCCGGGCCGCCCGCCAGCACGTACAGCTCCGCGCAGGCCGCCTCGGCGACCTGGAAGCGCGCGGTCTCGGCGGCGGCGAGCGCCCGCAGGGCCACGCCCAGGGTGGGCGAGGCGAGCCGACGGCCGGGCAGCGGGTTGATCCGCAGCAGCGCCGTGTCGGCGAGCACCGGCCGGGCGGCGCCGTCGTCGTCCCGCGCCTGCGGTGGGTGGATCAGCTCGACGGTCATGACGTGGGGAGCACCTTCCTCGGCAGGGTGCGCGGGCGCGCTGCGGGCATCGGCGCGGCCCTCACCGGGCGGCGGCGGAGGTGGCCGGGGTCCGGTCGCCGGCGAGCGCCGGCATCACCTCGGAGGCGAACAGCTCCAGGCTGCGCAGGGCGTCCGGGCCGCCGAGCCCGCCGAAGTCGGTCTGCCAGAGCAGCACATCGGCCGCCATCCGCTCCTGGAACCGTCCGATCTGGTCGATGACGTGCTCGGGCGAGCCGACGAACGCGGTGCCGGAGGAGCGCAGGTCCTTCGCGGTCAGCGTCCGGGCGATCCGGTTGAAGCCGGTGTACCCCTGGTAGTCGCGGGAGGCGGTGTCGTCCCAGCGGGTCAGCGCCGCCGTCCACACCTTGAGGTACTCGGTCAGGTGCGGGTCGGCGATCCGGCGCGCCTCCTGGTCGGTGGCGGCCACGTACAGCGGCAGGCTGGCGGCGACCCGGGGCGCGGCGGCCGGCCCGTGGGTGCGCTCGAAGCTCTGCCGGTACGAGCCGACCAGCGCGTCGTCGAACGAGGTGCCCGACGGCGTGATCAGCAGCCCGTGCCCCAGCTCCCCGATCCGGACGAAGCTCTCCGGCGAGCGCACCGCGGCGATCCAGAACGGCGGGCGCGGGTCCTGGGTGGGCCGGGGCAGGACCGTCGCGTCCTTGAAGGAGAAGAACGGGGTGTCCTCGGTGACGCCCTCCTCGGTCAGCAGCCGCCGCACCGCCTCGATGGTCGCCTCGAACCGGGCCCGGCTGCCGTCCATCGGCACGCCCAGCGCCTCGAACTCGTACGGCAGGTAGGCGCGGGCGAAGCCGATCTCGAGGCGGCCGCCGCTCAGCGCGTCCACCATCGCGATGTCCGAGGCCAGTTGGACCGGGTGGTGGAAGACCGGCAGCACGCAGCCCGTCATCAGCCGGATCGAGCGGGTCTGCGCGGCGACGGCGGCCAGGAACGTCAGGGGGCTGGGACAGTAGCCGCCGTACGGGTTCAGGTAGTGCTCGGTCATCTTGACGTAGTCCAGGCCGGCTTCGTCGGCGAGCCGTGACATCCGCAGGACCTCGTCGAAGTAGTCGACCGGGGACTTCGTGGCGGGGGAGGAATCGGGCAGGAACGACACGCCGAATCGCATGGTTCTCCAATCGTGGAAGGTCTGGGGAGCCGGGCCGCCGGACAAGCCCTAGCGCCCCGAGGTGGCCTCGGCGGCCGTCCTGACGTGGTCCGGGAGCTCCCGGTCGGCGAAGCCGGCGAGGCGCTCCAGCCAGCTCTCGCCGAGCAGTTCGTCGGCGGCCTCGCTCAGTCCGAAGCACAGGTAGTAGCGCTGCAGGGGGCTGATGCCGAAGCAGGTGAGCGCGGTGTACAGGGTGTTGAGAACCAGGCGGTGCGCGATCTGCCAGTACGGCTCCTGCGCGGTGAGGCCCGAATGGTGGGCGGCCGAGTGGAACGGGCTCGGCACCGGGCGGTCGTCCGTCGGCGCGGTGACCGCCCCGACGGCCGCCAGGACGGCCTCGTCCACCAGGCCGGCGGCGGTCATCGCCTCCGCCGCACCCCAGCAGCGGGCGAACCCGAGCCGCCAGGCGTCCAGGACGGCGGCCTCGTCCTCCGGGCGCTCGCCCGTCACGGCCGCGGCGAAGAATCCGGCGTCCTGCGCGTACCGGGACCTGAACACCGTGCGCAGATCGGTGCGCGCACCGACGGCGGACATCACGCCCTCCACGTGCGAGCGGTAGGGCAGCGTGCCGACGCCGACACCGTACGGATGCGAGCGGGCCAGCAGCGCCAGCACCCGGGCCAGGTGCCGGAGCACGTCGGTGCCCTCCAGCGCCGCGCTGCCCAGCACCGGCTCCAGCAGATGCGCCGACAGCTGGTCGCGGGCCTGGACGAGCGCCGGGGCCCAGCCCGGGTGCGGGTCCTGGTCGGACACCTCGACGTGCCCCTGCGGCCGGACGGGCGGGAACGGCGGCTCCACGTTCTCCCAGCGGCCGAGCTCGGCGGCCCGGGCTTGGTACGCGGCCTCGTCCGGCGGGGCGGCCGGCAGCGCGCCCGCCAACTCGGCGGCGAGCGCGGCGAACCCGTCCGGACGCAGGGTGTTGCTCTGCAGCGGCCTGAGCACCACCTGGAGGTGGGAGCCGCCGAGCCAGCCGCGCCGGACGTGCACCAGCGGCACCCACTGCTCGGCCTTCAGCCGCCGCAACGGCTCCGCCAGCAGCCGCAGCAGCGGGCGCGGATCACGCGAGTGGTCGTAGATCCGGATGACGCCGGGCCGGCCGGGCAGATCCACGGGGAGACACCTCCGGGGTGGCGCGGGGGAACCTCGATGGGACGAGGTCCCCCCGCTGCGGTGATCGGTCAGGATGACGCCGGCGTCCGGGCCGGCGTGGTGCTGCGGCCCGGGTCTGAGGACCGGACCGGCCGTGCCACGGGGCTACCGGATCAGCAGCAGCAGCAGGACGAGGAGGAGGAGATGGAGACGGTGTCGACCATCGACATCTGGGTCTCGTCGACCATGCCCTCGGCGTCGTCCACGAAGTTGTTGATGATGATCGACGCGCCCATCTCCGGCAGGGCCACCGCGTCGTTGATGTCGAGGACCAGCAGGTCCTCGATGTCGAACGCGGCGAAATCGACCGAGGTCTCGCTCATCTGAGTTTCCTTCCGTGAGTCCTGCGGCCGGTGGAATCACCGGCCGCCTCTCCTACGTCGCAGTCCGTCGGGGGCGGCGGAATCCGTCACCCGAATTGCGTCGAACGGAATCCGTCGCACTCGATGAGGACGAATTCCACCGACCCCCTACTCCGACGGCCCTCATCGTCGTCACCTGCGCCGGACCGCGGCAAGACCAGGCACGCGGCAGCAAGGTGCGACCTGCGGCCGGCCGGCTGCAGCTTGCTGCCAATGCGCTGCGGGTACGCCGACAACACTGGACCGGCGGGCCCGATTTCGACATCGTCGCTTTCCGCACCACGCCTTTCGTGCCACCGCTGCACCGCCCGGTGCGCGGCGAAATGCGCGGCACGCGCCGGAAGTACGTCGAAAGGGGAAGGGGCACTATGACCGAGGGCCACAAGGGACGGGTGCGCGGATGATCGCCGCCCGCGGACTCGCCCGCTCCTTCCGGGCGAGGTCCGGCGAAGTCGCCGCCGTCCGGGGCATCGACCTGGAGGTCGGCGCCGGACAGGTGGTCGGCCTGCTCGGCCCCAACGGCGCCGGGAAGACCACCACCGTGCGGATGCTCACCACGCTCCTCGACCCGAGCTCCGGCAGCGCCCGGATCGCCGGCTTCGACGTCGTGACCGAGCGGGAGGAGGTCCGGCGCAGGATCGGCCTGGTCGGCCAGGGCGGCTCGGCCGGCGCGGACCACCGGGTCATCGACGAACTGCGCACCCAGGCCCGGCTGCACGGCCTCGACAAGCGCCGGGCCGCCGACCGCGCCGCCCGCCTGTGCGCGGACTTCGGGCTGGAGGGGCTGGAGACGCGCCTGTCCAAGACCCTCTCCGGCGGTCAGCTGCGGCGCGTCGACATCGCCCTCGGTCTGGTCGCCCGGCCCAAGGTGCTCTTCCTCGACGAACCCACCGCAGGGCTCGACCCGCAGACCCGCGTCGCCCTGTGGGACCACGTCCGGGCGCTGCGCACCGAGCACGGCGTCACCGTCCTGATCACCACGCACCACCTCGACGAGGCGGACCAGGTCTGCGACCGCATCGCCATCGTCGACCGGGGCCGGATCGTCGCCGACGACACCCCCGAAGCCCTGAAGGACGCCTCCGCCGGCGACACCGTCGTGCTCAGCACCGACCAGGTCGGCGACGCCGCCCGAGCGGTCGCCAGGGTGGTCCCCGAGGGGCGCCTGGACACCTCCGCCGGCACCGTCCAACTGCGGGTGGTGGAGGCCCGGAGCGTGCTCGCCGCCCTGCTGCGCGAGCTCGACCGCGACGGCGTCGAACTGACCTCCGTCACGGTCAAGCGCCCGTCCCTGGAGGACGTCTTCCTCGCCCTCACCGGACGCTCGGTCGGCGAGGACCCCACCGCCCGGAGCCCGGTCGGCGAGGACCCCACCGCCGGGCCGACCGCGGACCCCGAGCCCGAGCGCGCACCCGCCCTGGAGGAACGGTGAAAACGATCACCGACTCGCTGGCCATCTTCCAGCGGTCCGTCAACTACACCCTGCGCAACCCCGTCTGGGTCGCCGTCGGCCTGATCCAACCGGTGCTCTACCTGCTGCTGTTCGGACCGCTGTTGGTGAAGCTCTCCGCCGGGCCGGGCTTTCGCACCCAGAACTCCTGGAGCGTGTTCGTCCCCGGACTCCTGGTCCAGCAGGCGATGTTCAGCTGCATCTTCGTGGGGATGGGCATCCTGTCCGAGCAGCGCTCCGGGGTCCTGGACCGGCTGCGCATCACCCCGGCGTCCAAGACCGCCCTGCTGGCCGGCCGGGTCGCCCGGGACGTCCTGGTGATCCTCACCCAGGTGCTCATCCTGGTCCTCGGCGCGGTCCTCGCCGGGCTGCGGGCCCGGCCCGCCGGGGTGCTGCTCGCCGTCCTGCTGATCGGCGTGCTCGCCGTCGGACTGTCCTCGCTGTCGTACGGGCTCGCCCTGAGGCTGCGCCAGGAGGAGGCCTTCAGCGGGCTGCTCAACGCCGTCGGCCTGCCCGTGCTGCTGCTCTCGGGCATCCTGCTGCCGATGTCGCTGGCCCCGACCTGGCTGGCGTACCTGTCCAAGGCCAACCCGCTCACGCACATCGTCGAGGCGGAACGGCACCTGTTCGCCGGGGACATCGGCAGTGGCCCGGTCGCCCTGGGGGCGGGGCTCGCCGTGCTCCTGGTGGCCGCCGCCGGTCGGCTGGCCGTCCGCGCCATGCAGGACACCGCCCGGTGACCCGCCCCTCGGCCCGCCAGGTCACCCGGCCGGCGGACGCGGCGCCGGTGCTCGCCGGCGTCGAACGGATGCGCCTGGACAACGGGCTGCGCGTCGTCCTCGCCGCGGACCGCAACGCGAGCGCGGTCTGCGTCGCGGTCCACTACGACGTCGGCTTCCGCTCCGAGCCCGCCGGACGCAGCGGCTTCGCCCACCTCTTCGAGCACCTGATGTTCGAAGGCAGCGCGCGGGTCGGCGCGGGCCTGCACGGGCGCCATGTGCAGGCGGCGGGCGGCACGTTCAACGGCACCACCTACCGGGACCACACCGTCTACTACCAGGTCGTGCCGCCCGAGGCCCTGGAGCGGATGCTGTTCCTGGAAGCCGACCGGATGCGGGGCCCCCGGCTCACCGAGGCGACGCTCGCCCGCCAGCGCGCGGTCGTCAAGGAGGAGATCCTCCGCAACATCACCGCCCAGCCCTACGGCGGCTTCCCCTGGATCCCGCTGCCGCCCGCCCTGTTCACCACCTTCGCCAACACCCACAACGGCTACGGCGACCTGGCCGACCTGGCGGCCGGCACGCTCGCCGACTGCACCGCCTTCTTCGACACCTACTACGCGCCGGCCAACGCCGTGCTCACCGTCTGCGGCGACATCGACCCGGCGGCCTGCGCCGAGCTGGTCCGCCGCCACTTCGACGACGTACCGGCCCGCCCGGTGCCCGTCCGCCCCTCGGCCGCCGAAGCCCGGCCCACCGAGGACCGGCAGGACGAACACCTCGTCCCCGGGCTGCCGATGTCCGCCCTGGCCCTCGGCTACCGGCTGCCCGACCCGGTCGCCGAGACCGACCGCTACCTGGCCGCCGCCGTCGTCGGCGCCCTGATCGGCGGCGGCGAGAACTCGCTGCTGCACCGCAGCACCGTCCGCGACGCGGGCACCGCCGTCAGCGTCCACGCGGGCGCCGGGCTCACCGGCGTGCCGCTGGAGGCACGGGATCCGGACGTCTTCGTGATCCGCGCCATGATGCCCTCGCCCGGCTCGGCGCAGGCCGTCACCGAGGCCGCCGCGGACGCCCTGCACTCCCTGGCACAGAGCGGACCCGACCCGGCGGCACTGGCGCGCGCCACCGCGCGGATGGCGGTCGAGCGCCACCGCCGCCTGGACCGCCTCGGCGCGCGGGCCCAGCAGTACGGCCGGTTCGAGCTGCACCACGGCGACGCCGGCCTGGCCGCCGACCTGCCCGGCCGGATCCGCCGGATCACCCCGGCGGCGGTCGCCGCCGCCGCCGCGGATCTGGGCCGGCAGCGGCGCCGCGGCGTCCTGCTCGCACCCGCGCCCACCCCGGGAGGCCCACGATGACCGCACCCGCCACCACCGGCCGTCCCGCCGCCCTGCCGACCGACCAACTGCCCCCGCTCGCGGCCCCGCGCCCGGCCGCGCCGCTGGAGGTCGTCACCGTGCTGATGGCCAACGGGCTGCGCGTGGTGGCGGCCCGCAGCGCCACCGTCCCGCTGGTGGAGCTGCGCCTGCTGGTCCCCTTCGACGGCGGGCCAGCCCCCCTCGGTGCCACCGCCGAACTGCTCGCCGCCACACTGCTCGGCGGCACCCGCGAGCACGGTCGGGCCGCCCTCGACGACCGGCTGGCCGACATCGGGGCGCAGCTCACCGCCCGCGTCGACCCCGAGCGGATGGTGCTCGCCGGCAGCGCCTCGGCCGACGGGCTGCCGCGCCTGCTCGACGTCCTCGCCGACTGCCTCACGGAGCCCGCCTTCGCGCCGCAGGACGTCGCCGAGCAGCGGGACCGCCTGCGCCAACGTATCGACGCCGCCCGGCGGATGCCCAAGAACACGGTCCGCGAGGCGCTGCTGCGCCGGTGCTACGGAGACCACCCGCTCAGCCGCGAGACCCCCGAGTCGGCGCTCCTGGCACCCCTCGACGCGGACGCGGTCCGGCGACTGGCCCGGGAGCGGCTGGTGCCCCGCGGCGCCACCCTGGTCGTCGTCGGCTGCGCGGAGCCGCAGCGGACGGCGGACCTGGTGTGCGGGGCGCTCGCCCGGTGGCGCTCGGAGCGGACGGTGACCGCGGCCGCCGCACCCGCCCCGGTCGACGGCGGTGACCTCGACTTCCTGCCCCGGCCCGGCGCCCGGCAGGCGCAGGTCCGGCTCGCCGCGACCGCGCTGCCCCGCACCGACGCCCGCTACGAGGCGCTGCTGGTGGCCAACCTGGTGCTGGGCGGGTACTTCTCCTCGCGCCTGGTCGCGGAGCTGCGCGAGAACCTCGGCTACGTCTACCACGCCCAGTCGACGATCGAGGAGCGCGCGGCCGGCAGCGCCCTGACCGTCATCGGCTTCGACACCGACACCCGCACGGCCGCCGCCGCACTCCGGGCCGCCCGGGACGAACTCACCCGGATCGCCGACACCGCCCCGCCCACGGACGAGGAGGTGATCGCCGCCCGCTCCTACGCCGTCGGCATCACCGCTCTGTCCTGGTCCGGGCAGAGCGGGCTCGCCCACCTCCTGCTCACCCTCGCCTCCGCCGGCCTCGACCACACCTGGCTCCCCGGCCACCTCCACCGCCTCCGCACGGTCACCCCGGACGCCGTCCGCGCCGCCGCGGCCCACCACCTCGCCCCCCACCACTTCACCGGCGTCCTCGCCGGCGCCCCCGACACCCTGCTCCCCGAACTGGAGACCCTGGGCGGCATCCGCCCACCCACCTGACCACCCCGGCCGCCCCGGCGGCAGGGACGAGGTCGGGGCCCGCGAGGCGGCGGAGCGAGGGCGATTCGGACTCCTGCCAGACCCTCGAGGCGGTCGGTTCCTCCCGTATGACGATCCCTCAGGTCGAGCCGGCTTGTTGGCGAATCCCGCTGTGCGGGCGCCGCCCAGAGGCTACGGTCGCAGACAACAGACGCGAACGAGGGGCAGCGGGATGCTGGAAGAGGCATTGACCGTGCTGGCGACCGCGGGTGGCACTGCGGTGGTGCAGGCCGCGGGCACGGATGCGTGGACCGGGTTCCGAGAGCGGGTGGCCCAGTGGTTCGGCCGGGGGGATGGGCAGCGCGAGCAGACCGAGCTGGCACGCCTCGACCGGACGGCCATCGCCTTGGAGACCGTCGGTCCGGATGAGCGGGAACGGGTGCGGATCCGCCAGGAGGCCTCCTGGCAGGCCCGCTTCGAGACCGTGTTGGAGGGTCTGGAGGATGACGAGCGGGTACAGGTCGCCGCCCGACTCCGGGCGCTGCTGGAGGCGCAGGCCGAGATCGCGGGCAGGTTGTCGGCCGGGGCGGGAAGTTTGGTCGTGGCCGGGGGCCTGGACATCCGCGCCGACCAGGGTTCGATCGCGGCCGGGGTGATCCACGGAGGCGCGAACATCAGTACCCCTTCCGAGCCGGCTCCGTCCCAGGGCTGAACGGACCGGCATCCACCAGCCCTGACGTCACCGCAAGCCCCGCTGGTACCGGCACGTCCTTCGCGGGCGGAGTCATGGCCAACGACCACAGCCTTGCCGTCGGCCATGCCGACTTCGTCGCCCACTACGCGGCGCCCCGTGCACCCGTGCCCTGGCCCCACCAGATCGGCGTCATCCCGCGTCAGGCACAGTGCTTCCAGCACCGCCACGCCGTCGAGCAACTGCAGGCGGCCATCGACGCCGAAGCCCCTGCCGTGCTCTGCCAGGTGCTGGTCGGCACCGGCGGCGTCGGCAAGACCCAGCTCGCCGCGCACCACGCCCGCCGGGCATGGGCCGCCGGCCGCCTCGACCTGCTGGTGTGGATCACCGCCACCACCCGCGAGTCGATCACCGATGCCTATGCCCAAGCCGCTGTCGAGGTGCTCGGCGCCGATCCCGCCGACCGCCGGAGGGCCGTACAGGCACTCCTGGCCTGGCTGGAGCACAAGCCATCGGCCGCGCCCTGCCGCTGGCTCGTCGTCCTCGACGACATCGCCGACCTCGCCGACTTGCGTGGCCTGTGGCCCCCCGACAATCCCCACGGCCGCACCTTGGCCACGACCCGCCGAAGGGATGCCGCCTTGACCGGGAACGACCGCCACGTGGCGCAGATCGGCTTCTTCACCCCCGACGAAGCCGCCGCCTACCTCACCAGTTCGCTCGCTGCCCATCACCGCCACGATCACCCCGAGCAGATCCGGGCGCTGGCCGCGGACCTGGGCAACCTGCCGCTGGCCCTGTCCCAGGCTGCCGCCTATCTCATCGACGCCGACCTGGACTGCGCCACCTACCGCCAACTGCTGGCCGACCGGGCCCGTACCCTGCCCGATCTGCTGCCCGACCCCTCCGGCCTGCCGGACGATCAGGTCACCACAGTGGCTGCCGCCTGGAGCCTGTCCCTGGAGCGCGCAGACCGGCTTCGCCCCTACGGTCTGGCACGCCCCATGCTGGAACTCGCCTCGATGCTCGACCCCAACGGCATCCCGGCACCCGTGCTGACCGGCCCACCCGCTCTGGCCTACCTCACCGGCAGCCTGATCCGCGCCGGCCGGGAACAGCCGGAGGTCACGGCCGAGCAAGCAGTCGCCTCGCTGCGGGCCCTGCATCGCTTGAGCTTGGTCGAGCACAATCCCGCCGCCTCCCCACAGGCCGTACGCGTCCACCAACTCATCCAGCGCGCAGTGCGCGACACCCTGGCTCCGGACCGGTACGACCGCCTCGTCCGCGCCGCTGCCGACGCCCTCATCGCGGCCTGGCCCGACATCGAACGCGATACCGCTCTCGCCCGGAGCCTGCGGGCCAACAGTGACGCCATCACCAGCCACACCGGGGACGCCCTGTGGCGGTCCGACGCCCACCTCCTGCTCCTCCGCGCCGGTCGAAGCCTCGGCGAAGCCGGCCAGGTCACCGCTGCCGCGGCCTACCTCCACAACCTGGCGGATGCCGCCCACCGTCACCTCGGCCCGGACCACCCCCATACCCTGGCCGCCCGCCACGAGCTCGCCCGGTGGCAGGGTGAGGCGGGGGACGCGGCCGGCGCCGCGGCCGCCTACACCGAGCTGCTGGTCGACCAGGAGCGGGTGCTGGGCCCGGACGACCCCGATGTCCTGGACACCCGCCACAACCTGTCCTACTGGCAGGGGCGGGCGGGGGAGGCGGCCCGCGCCGTGGCCGGCTTCGCCGAGCTGCTGGCCGACCGGCAGCGAGTGCTGGGCACGGATGATCCCGCCGCCCTGGCCGCCCGCCACGAGCTCGCCCGGTGGCAGGGTGAGGCGGGGGATGCGCCAGGCGCCGTGGCCGGCTTCGCCGAGCTGCTGGCGATCCAGGAGCGGGTGCTCGGTCCGGATGACCCCGATGTCCTGAACACCCGCCACAGCCTCGCCTGGTGGCGGGGGGAGGCGGGGGATGCGGCGGGCGCCGTGGCCGGCTTCGCCGAGCTGCTGGCCGACCGGCAGCGGGTGCAGGGCCCCGACCACCCCCACACCCTGACCACCCGCCACGACCTCGCCCGCTGGCAGGGGGAGGCGGGGGATGCGGCCGGCGCCGCGACCGCGCTCACCGAACTGCTGGCCGACGAACTGCGCCTGCTGGGTCCGGACCACCCCCGCACCCTGACCACCCGCCACGACCTCGCCCGCTGGCAGGGGGAGGCGAACGGACCGCGCAGGAGCGGCCGGTAACAGCCGAATCGGCGGCCACGCCGCTCGTCCGACAGCTCGATCGGGTACGGGACACGCCCTGCCATGAGCGCCTTCGCAGGCGTGCGGCTCGACGTACCGCGCTACCTCGGGGAGTCGGTGCCGACGATGCGCCTGAGGTGGTGCAGGGAGTTCTCCACGACGGTCTTGGGCAGGAGGGCGTCACCGATGTGAAGGAGGAAGCTGGCAGCCGGATCGGAGCGGAGGGCCACCTCTCGCCCTTCCCGGACGCTGCGGCGGGTGCCGATGAGCCCGATCGCCGCAGAGGCTGTCGCTGCAATCACCGGGTGCCCGGCAAGTGGTGCGCTGCCGCCCAGGACGGCAACCCCGGCAGGGATCTCGGTCTTGACGTTGACAGCCATGGTCGCCGCATCGAGCCCGAGCGCCTTGAGTGCTTCCTCAGCTCGTCCCGTGGCCGGGCGAACCGCTCGGCGACCACGCTCTCGAGGTAGCGGGTGAGCACGGCGGTGTCGCGAACGTCGATGAGATCCCGCAGCTCGGCAGCAACCTGGTCGACCGTCGCGCCGAATGCCATGAACTCCGCGCCGTGGCGTTGCCGAATCCTGATGATCTTCTCGACCGGGACCTCGGCGAGATCCCTGGGAACGACCAGATCGAGGGCCAGACAGGCCAGTGCTCCCGCGATCTCACCCTGGCTCGTCGGTCGGCCGTCAGGGGACGCGTTGAGCAGCGCGGCTTCGATCCGATCGGCGTCCCAGCCGCCCGACGCCGGGTGGGCCGGGCCTTGATCGGTGGTCGGCTGCATTCTGTTCGCCCGGGCGAAGTCCGCCGCCAGCACACTCTTGTAGACCCTCGCCAGGCGCTCGTCGACCGCGGCCCAGTCGCGGGACCCCGGACACCAACCATCCGTCGAAGGGCTCTCCGCCACGAAGGTGGCCCTCATGTTCTGCGTGGCCAGCATCGCCGCGTCCGGCTGCATGGCCAGCCCCAGCTCCACCAACCGGGCCCGTAGCCGGTGTGGGACACAGCCACCGGCCCGAGGTTCGAGGTTTGACGAATCCTTGCCCCGGTCGGGGGTGGGTCGGTGGCATGATGTGGCGGCCATGACTGCGACCTCGGCCCCCGGGCCCGCCCGCCGGACGGCCGCGCCGGACGTGCGGCTGGTGCGGGCGTCCGCGTTCGCGACCGTGAGCGTGGCGCTGGCGGCGGGTGCGCACGGGGCCGCGGGTGGGGCGGCGGTCGGGCTCGGGCCGGTGGCGCTGGGGTGGTTGCTGGTCTGTGCGGTGGCGGCCGCGGCTGCCGGGCGGCGCCGGTCGATGCCGGGGATCACCGCGGGTGTGCTGGCCGGTCAGCTCGGCCTGCACCTGCTGTTCCGGACCGGGCACGCGATGGCCGCGCCGCCGTCCGTCCGGACCTCGATGCCGGGGATGACGGGGATGTCCGGCATGTCAGGGAGCGCCGGTCGGCCGGGTGGGCGTGCCGGGCAGAGCCCGGTGCCGCCTTCCGGGCACCTGCACCACGCGGTGGCCGCCGCCCACGGCGGTGTCCTCGGCCTGTCGCCCGGCATGCTGGCCGGCCACGCCGCGGCCGCCCTCGCGACGGGCTGGCTGCTGCACCGGGTCGAGGCGGCGCTGTGGCACCTCCTCGACCTGGCACGGACCGTCCGGGCGGCCGCGCGCCGCTGGAGCGCGCGGATCCGGCGGGCGCTCGCGCTCCTCACCCGTACCCCCGCCCCGCCCGCCGCACCCCGCCACCCCGCGCGCCCTCGCCACGACGCCACCGCCGGGCACGGCCGGTCGGCACTGCTGCGCCACAGCCTGATCCGCCGGGGACCACCCGGGGCGGTGCGCGCCTAGGACCGGACGGGGCTGCGCTCCGCCCGCCGTCTTCGTGTTGCCGCAGGTGGCCGCACGCCCCGCTCGGGGACGGCCGCCGCACCTCCCCGTCAGCGTTCCCGCACCGCGCCGTGACGGCGCGTCGACCCGCCAGGTCGGCGCGCGGCCGCGTGGTGCCGATCTCCCGGATGGAGACCACACCCATGCGTTCCCCCCTCTCCCGCCGTCTGGCCGCCGCGTCGGTGCTGGCCGGTGCGACCCTGCTCGCCTCGGCGGCTCCCGCGTTCGCCCACGTGACCGTGCAACCGGGCACCGCCGCCCAGGGCGCGTACACCGCGGTCGCCTTCCGCGTCCCGGACGAGAGCGACACGGCGTCCACCACGAAGCTGGAGGTGACCCTGCCCGCCGACCACCCGGTGGCCTCGGTCGCGACCCGGCCGCTGCCCGGCTGGACCGCCACCGTGGAGAAGACCAGGCTCGCCACGCCGCTGAAGACCGACGACGGGGACGAGATCACCGAGGCGGTCTCGAAGATCACCTGGGCGGCCGACCCGAACGCGAAGGTCGCGCCCGGCCAGTTCCAGGACTTCGAGGTCTCGCTCGGCCCGCTGCCCACCGACACCGACAGGATCGTCTTCAAGGCCCTGCAGACCTACGACGACGGCACCGTGGTCCGCTGGATCGAGGAGGGCAAGGACGGTCAGCCCGAACCCGAGCACCCCGCGCCCACCCTGACCCTCACCAAGGCGGCGGCCGACGGCGATGCTCATGGCATGACCGCCGCCGGCCAGGCCGCCCCGCCGGCCGCCGCGAGTTCGTCATCCTCGTCCGACTCCGCCGCGCGCACCCTCGGTGTGGTGGGCATCGTGGTCGGCGTGTTCGGGGCCGCGCTCGGCGTCCTCGGCCTGCGCCGCCGCAACGAGGGCCCGAAGGCCTGAACCCTCCGAGGGCCCTGACGCTGCGTCGGCCCGGCCGGATCCTCCGGCCGGGCCGACGTCGTCCCGCGGTGCCCGCAGAGTGCGCCGCTCCAGCGCGGGGGCGATCGGTCTGCACCTGCCGCGGGCGGGCCCCCGGCTCGACCACTCCCTGAACCTGGCGTTCGGCGCGGTGGAGCGGGCCAGGGAGGACGGGCTGGACCTCGTGCTGCTGGCCCCCGGGACGGCGGCCGGCGGGTCTGACCCGGATCGGGTCGGATCGGGTCCTTCCGAGTGGTGATGTGCACCCGCAGGAGTTGTCCTCGGAGCGGACGGCCCGTGGCGGGGGACACGTTCATCATGCCGTCATATCGTCAGACTGTTTCGCGAAGACTGGTGCTGGTCGCGGCCGGACTGTCGCTCCTCAGCGACGCCGGATGCCACGGAAGGCGCGGGGGCGCCGAGCCCGCCACCGAGCCGGCCCGAGAAGTCGCGGGAGCGGCCCCGCCGGGGGTGCAAGCGCCTGCCGCACCGGCTGGCCCCGCCGCCCCCGCGGCCGCCCCCGCGGCCGCCCCCGCGGCCGCCCCCGCAGCTGCCCCGCGGGTGCTGACGGCGGCCGAGAGCCGGCCGCTGAACGAGCTCGACGCCGGCCGCAAGCGGGTGGCCATCACCGTCGACGACGGCCCCCACCCGCGCTACACACCCGCCGTCCTGGACCTCCTGGAGAAGTACTCCATCCGGGCGACGTTCTTCGTGATCGGGGAGAACGCGGCCGCACAGCCCGGCCTGATCCGGGAGATCGCGAGCCGGGGCCACCTCATCGCCAACCACACCTGGAGCCACCCGGACCTGCGCAGCCTCCCCGAGGCGAAGGTGCGCGAGGAGCTGACCCGCACGTCCGAGTCGCTGGCCGGTATCACCGGCAAGGCACCCACCTGGTTCCGGGCCCCTGGCGGCGACTGGGCCCCGACCACGCTCAAGGTCGGCGCCGAGCTCGGGATGCGGCCGATGGGCTGGTCGGTGGACCCGCAGGACTGGGCGCAGCCCGGCACGGACGTGATCGCCGGTCGGCTGATGAAGGGGCTGCGGCCGGGCGCGATCGTGCTCACCCACGACGGGGGTGGCGACCGTTCGCAGACGGTGGCGGCGCTGACCACCTTCCTGCCGGCGCTGCTCGACTCGGGCTACCGCTTCACCGCCCCGCCGGGGTGAGCGCGGCGGCGCGGGTGGCGGCACGCGGCGTGAGGGCGGCGTACTCCAGCGGGGCCGAGGGGTCGATGGAGAGGTCCATCGGCGCGGGTTCGACGCCGGAGCGCACCAGCAGGTCGCCGATGGCGGCGATCATGGCGCCGTTGTCGGTGCACAGGCGCAGCGCCGGGACGCGCAGGGTGATGCCGGCGGTGGCGCAGCGCTGCTCGGTGAGGGCCCGGACGCGGGAGTTGGCGGCGACGCCGCCGACCACGACCAGGGTGTCGGTGCCGTGGTCGGTGCAGGCCCGGACGGCCTTGCGGGTGAGCGTGTCGGCGATCGCCTCCTGGAGTGCGGCGGCGACGTCCGGGACGTGCGGTTCGCCGCCGGCGGCGCGTCGGCCCTCGACCCAGCGGGCGGCGGCGGTCTTGAGGCCGGAGAAGGAGAAGGCGTACGGCGGGTCGTCGGGCCCGCTGAGCGGGCGGGGCAGGCGGACGGCCTTCGGGTCGCCGGTGCGGGCGGCGCGGTCGATCGCGGGCCCGCCGGGGTAGGGCAGGTGGAGGATGCGGGCGACCTTGTCGAAGCACTCGCCGGCCGCGTCGTCCAGGGTGTCGCCCAGGTGGACGATCGGGTCGCGGGCCAGGTCGCGGACCAGCAGCAGGGAGGTGTGCCCGCCGGAGACGATCAACACGACGCAGGGGTTCGGCAGCGGCCCGCCGTCGAGGGTGGCGGCGGCGACGTGCCCGGCGAGATGGTGCACCCCGTACAGCGGGACGCCGAGCGAGAAGGCGTAGCTCTTGGCGGCCGCCACCCCCACCTGGAGCGCCCCGGAGAGTCCCGGGCCGGCCGTGACCGCGACGGCGCCGACGTCGGCGAGGGTGAGACCGGCCAGCCCCAGGGCTTCCTGGACGACGGGGGCCATGGCGTGAACGTGGGCGCGGGCGGCGATCTCGGGGACCACACCGCCGTAGCGGGCGTGCTCGTCCATGGACGACGCCACCGCGTGCCCCAGCAGGACGCCGTCGCGCACCAGCCCGGCCCCGGTCTCGTCGCACGACGACTCGATCCCGAGCACCACCGACGGTCCCGCCATCCCCCGACTCCTTATTGCTGAGAGTTCGCAACTACGACTGCTGTGCAATAAGGATAGTGGAGTCCCGGCCCGCCGGCGGCGGGGGCTGCCCCGGCCCGCCGGTTTCGGGGCAGCCGTGCAGGTCGCGGTCGCTCAGGCCGCAGTGAGCGGGCCGTACAGCTCGGGGCGGCGGGTCCGCAGGAGGCCGAACTCCGCGGCCCCTACCCGGCCGAGGTCGCCGGGTCGCCCGGCGTGCCGCGATCCTCTGCGGCGAGCTGCCGGACGGTGCGCTCCAGCCGGGCCTGCCGGACCTGGGGCGTGGGTGCCTGGAGCAGGGGAAGGGCGGCGAGGTAGCGGCCGGTGCGGTCGAGGGCCCGGAAGGCGCGTTCGGCGGCGGGGTCGGCCGCGAGCGCGGCGGCGAGGTCGTCGGGGACGGTCGCGGTGCGCTGGGACGCGTAGGCGCGCGCCCACCGGCCGTCGGCCTGCGCGGCGGACTTCGGCGAGGCCCGGTTCGCGCATCCGGCCCTCGGCGGTGAGCACCGCGACCTTCTCGACGTTGACCTGCGACCACAGGCTCCCCGGTCGCCGCGGGACGTACTTCTGCAGGTAGTACCGCTCGTCGAGGCCGCGCCGCCGGCCGGAGATCCAGCCGTGGCACAGGCCCACGTCGACCGCCTGGTCGCTCGTCAGGGACGGGATCCCGCTGCCCTTCCTGGCCAGCTTCAGCCACACGCCCTCGTGCCTGGTGTGATGGACGGCCAGCCGGCTCGCGAACGCCTGCTCGTCGGCGAAGGGCAGGACCTCGACCCCGTCGATCGACTCCGTGTTCTCCATCCGGCCAGGCTGGCCCCGCGCCTTCATGGCAAAGGTTGTCCGGACACCTCGGTCCGGTTCACGTCGACTTCGGGACGCGGGGCCGTACGCCCGGAATCCCCGCACGCCCGGTGCCGTGGCCTGATCGCCGCTCATGACAGGCCCTTCGAACGGTGGTTGGACGCGGGCGCGGCTGGCCGAGATCCGACCATGGGCCTCGTCCGGCCCCCGCGCCCGGGGCAGAGTGGGCACGACCGGTCATCCGTTCGACATGAAGGAGCGCGATCCTTGACCACTCACCTCAGGCACGGCGCCCGCCCGCGGATGCTGCCGGCGCTGCTGGCCGCCCTGTGCGCGATGATCGGGGTGACCCTGACGGGCACCACCCCGGCGGCAGCGGCCGATCAGCATCAGGCGATCTACGCCATCGCGCACCGGGTCGACACCCTGGACGGCGTGGACGCCGCGCTCGGCCATGGTGCCAACGGCATCGAGATCGACGTGTGTGCCTGGTGGAACCCCAACGAATGGCGTGCCTACCACGACTGTTCCTCGGCCGGTGACAACCGGCTGGGCCCCAGCTTCGACAGCATGATCGACCGCATCGTCGCCAACGCCAACGCGGGGCGCCGGCTGGCGCTGGTCTGGCTGGACATCAAGGACCCCAACTACTGCGGGGAGGAGCAGAACCGCGGGTGCAGCGTCGCCGGACTGCGCGACAAGGCGCAGCGGCTGACGGCGGCCGGGATCCAGGTGCTCTACGGCTTCTACGAGTACCACGGCGGCAGCACCCCGGACGTGGGCGGCCGGGGCTGGAAGAGCCTGGAAGGCAGGCTCGGCGGCCTGGAGGGCATCACGACGACGGGGGCCCGCGATCAGGTCCGCAGCGCCTTCAACCGGTCCGGCGCCGGATTCCCGGTCGGGCACCGGGTGATGGACTACGGGGACAGCGACATCGCCAACGGCTTCGGCAACTGCACGGAGGCCACCTACAACACCTGCGCGGAACTGAAGAAGGGTGCCGGGGACCGCGCCGCCGGCCAGCTCGCGGCCACGCTCTCCTGGACGACCACCTACAACGATCCGTGGTACGTCGACAAGCTGCTGGGCGATGCCCGGGTGGACGGCATCATCGCGGGCTACGGCGCCTTCACCGGAGTGCGCGAGTACGACAACAGCTGGCAGTGCGCCAATGCCGTCAACCTCGTCCGTGACTGGGTCAACCGCCACAGCGCCACCCACCGGATGGCCACCGCCGGCGACCGGATGTTCAGGTGACGGACGGCCCGGGACGGGACGCGTCGCCGTCCTGATGCCGGGAGCGGACCGCCCGGGCCGTGGTGCTCGGGCGGTCCGCTCGGTGGGCTTCCGCGCTAGCCGGCCGTCGTCGGCTGGCGCACGGGCCGGACGGGGGCGGGCTCGGCCCGGCCGGGGAGGGACTGGAGGATCGCCTCCACGCTCTGCTTGGCGTCGCCGAAGAGCATGCTGCTGTTCTCGCGGAAGAACAGCGGGTTCTGCACACCCGCGTAGCCGGACGCCATCGAGCGCTTGAAGACGATCACCTGCTCCGCCTCCCACACCCGCAGCACCGGCATCCCGGCGATCGGGCTGGCCGGGTCGTCGGTGGCGGCCGGGTTGACGGTGTCGTTGGCGCCGATGACCAGGACGACGGAGGTCTTGGCGAAGTCGTCGTTGATCTCGTCCATCTCCAGGACGATGTCGTACGGCACCTTCGCCTCGGCCAGCAGCACGTTCATGTGCCCCGGCAGGCGTCCGGCCACCGGGTGCACGCCGAAGCGGACGTCGACGCCGCGTTCGCGCAGCCGGCGGGTCAGCTCCGCCACCGGGTGCTGCGCCTGGGCCACCGCCATCCCGTAGCCGGGGGTGATGACCACCGACCGGGCCTGTGCGAGCAGCACCGCGGTCTCCTCGGAGCGGATCTCGCGGTGCTCCCCCTGCTCCTCGTCCCCGCCCGACGGGGCCTCGATGCCGAAGCCGCCGGCGATGACCGAGAGGAAGGAGCGGTTCATCGCCCGGCACATGATGTACGACAGGTAGGCGCCGGAGGAGCCGACCAGTGCCCCGGTGACGATCAGCAGGTTGTTGTCGAGCAGGAAGCCCGCGGCGGCCGCGGCCCAGCCCGAGTAGCTGTTCAGCATGGAGACGACGACGGGCATGTCGCCGCCGCCGATCGAGGCGACCAGGTGCCAGCCGAGGGCCAGTGCCAGGACGGTCACCGCGACCATCAGCCCCAGGCCCGGGCTCGCGGTGAACCAGCCGGTGAGGCCCGCGAAGGCGGCCAGCGCGCCCAGGTTGAGGGCGTTCTTGCCGGGCAGTGTCAGCGGGCGCGAGGCGATCCGGCCGGACAGCTTGAGGAAGGCCACGACGGAGCCGGTGAAGGTGACCCCGCCGATGAAGATGCCGATGAAGACCTCGGCGTGGTGGATGCCCAGCAGATCGCCGGCGACCAGCGTCTGGGCCGAGCCGTGCGCCTCGACCTCCAGGTAGCCGTTCCAGCCGACCAGGACGGCGGCCAGACCGACGAAACTGTGCAGCACGGCGATGAGTTCGGGCATCTGCGTCATCTCGACCCGGCGCGCGCGCCACAGGCCCGCCGCACCGCCGAGCACCATCGCGAGGACGATCAGGGCGACCGCGCCGGCGGTGATGCTCTGCGCCGCCAGCACGACGGTGGCGACCAGGGCGAGGGCCATCCCGGCGATGCCGTAGACGACGCCGGCGCGCGAGGTCCGGTGCTGGGACAGCCCGGCCAGGCTGAGGATGAACAGCAGGGCGGCGACCAGGTCCGCGGCGTGGGAGGCCGTGGTGGAAGTCATCGGGCTCAGCGCCTTTCGGTGGCGGTCGAGAACATGCTCAGCATGCGGCGGGTCACGGCGAAGCCTCCGAAGATGTTCACGCTGGTCAGCAGCACCGCCACGAACGACAGCGCGGTCACCACCCAGCTCTGGTGCCCGATCTGCACCAGGGCGCCGATCACCACGATCCCGGAGATCGCGTTGGTCACCGACATCAGCGGGGTGTGCAACGCGTGGTGCACCTTGCCGATGACGTAGTAGCCGATGACCACCGCCAGCGCGAACACCGTGAAGTTCTCGGCGAGTTGGGAGGGCGCGAAGGCGATCAGCAGGAAGACCGCCAGCATCCCCAGGCCGATCAGGCCGAACCGCACCGCGGGGGAGAGCCGGGTCTCCTTCGCGCCCACCGGCGCCGCCGGGGCCGCGGGCGCCGTACTCGGGGCCGCCGACACGGACACCGGCGGTGGCGGCCAGGTGACCTCGCCGGCCCGGACCACCGTCACGGCCCGCTGGACCACGTCGTCGAAGTCGACGACCAGCCGGCCGTCCCGACCGGGGGTCAGCAGCTTCACCAGGTTCACCAGGTTGGTGCCGAACAGCTGGGACGCCTGGGTGGCCAGCCGGCCCGCCAGGTCGGTGTAGCCGATGATGGTGACACCGTTGTCGGTGACCACCGCCCGGCCGGGCACGGTGCCTTCGACGTTGCCGCCCTGGGCGGCGGCCATGTCCACGATGACACTGCCCGGCTTCATCGCCGCCACGTCCTCGGCGGTGACCAGCCGCGGCGCGGGCCGGCCGGGGATCAGCGCCGTGGTGACGATGATGTCCACGTCCTCGGCCTGCTGGTGGTAGAGCGCGGCGGCGGCGCGGTCGTAGTCGGTGGAGGTCGCCTTGGCGTAGCCGTCCGTGCTCGCCTCCTGGACCACGTCCACGGCCAGGTACTCGCCGCCCAGCGAGCGGACCTGGTCCGCGACCTCCGGCCGCGGGTCGGTGGCGCGCACGATCGCGCCCAGACTGGACGCCGCGCCGATGGCGGCGAGCCCGGCCACGCCGGCCCCCGCCACCAGGACCTTCGCGGGCGGCACCTTGCCCGCGGCGGTGACCTGGCCGGTGAAGAAGCGCCCGAACACGTGCGCCGCCTCGATCACCGCCCGGTACCCCGCGATGTTCGCCATCGAGCTGAGCACGTCCATCGACTGGGCCCGCGAGATCCGCGGGACGGCGTCCAGGGCGAGCGCCGTGACACCCCGCGCGGACAACTCCCGTACCAGCTCGGGGCGCTGCGCCGGGGCGAGCAGGCCGATCACGGTGGCCTCCGCGCGCAGCCGGGCGATCTCGTCGCCCGACGGTGCGTTGACCTTGAGGACCACCTCGGCCGCCCAGGCGTCGCCGATGCTCGCGCCGGCCTCGGTGTAGGCCCGGTCGGTGAATCCGGAGGCCGCACCTGCCTCCGACTCGACGACGACCTGGTAGCCCAGGTCGAGCAGCTGCCGAACCGTCGCGGGCGTCGCCGCGACGCGGGTCTCCCCGGAGGTCGACTCGGCGACCACGCCGATGCGCTGGGGTGGGTGATGGGTCGGGACCTGTGCAGACATGTCTGGTGTCTCTCTCGTCGGAGGCGCTGCTGACCGGGCATCTGCGACAGCGGGGAGTGCTCCACCCACTGGTCGCAGGAACGTACACCGCCGAGGTGTCCCGGGCCGAGACCGCGAGGCAGTGATTAGCCTCACTGGGTGAGCCGGCACGGAGGACGGTCGACGGTGCCGCCGGGCCGCGGCGAGAGGACGACCGAGAGGACTACCGAGGTGAGGACCGGTGGGAGGGCCGGACGCGGGTCGGTTGTCGGTCGCGAGGACGGCTCGTTCGGACCGCTGTGGGTCAGCTGTCCTCCGTACCGTTCGTTACCGCTCCGACGCGCGGCCCGCGGGAGGACCTGTCGGCCGCCGTCCACCCGGCCGAGCGTGCCGGGAGCTCAGTTCCGGCTCCGGTGCCACATCAGCGCGGCGGCGTAGCTGGCCTGGGCGAGGAGGAGCAGCGCCAGATAGGGCTGGGCCGCGGAAACCCCGTGGCGGGCGAACTCCCAGGCCCACATGGCGGTGAGGCCGGTGGACGTGACGGTCCAGGAGAGGGACCGGGCCCGGCTGTCGTGGACCTGGGCCCGTTCGTCCGTCGCCACCCGGTCGGCGCGCCCTCGAAGGTATCCGACCGCGGAGACGCCGAGGCCGGCGCCCAGTACGGCGATGAGGGCCGCGTCGACCGGCGGGAGTCCGGCGACCGTTGCGGTGATGCCGGTGGCGGCGCCGGAGAGGAGCGGACCCGCCACCGTCCAGCCGGTCCGGAGGTGGCGTGCGGTGTCAGTGAGTGGTGTCGGCATGGAAGATCTCCTCGACTGGTTGGGAGAAGAAGCCGGCCAGCGCGATCGCCAGCGGCAGGGAGGGGGTGTAGCGGCCGGTCTCGATGGAGTTGATGGTCTGTCGCGAAACGCCCATGGCGAGGGCCAGTTGACCCTGCGAGAGGTCGCGTGCCATCCGGAGGCGGCGTACGTCGTTCTTCATCGCTGCCGTTCTGAGGTCGGCGGGCTCCGTTGCAGTGGAAAGCTAGCTTGACAGCCTCAGCCTGTCAAGCGTACTTGTCAGGCCGGCCCGCTGCGCTCAACTCGACCTCTGCGAACGAAAACTGACTGCCGGACTCGGAGTGGGATCAGCGCTTCACGGCCATGATCCACGCGGTAGTGATCGACTTGACGGCCTGGCGACTCAGCGGCGAATCCACTCCGACCTGGCGGGTCGCCTGAGCCGCGATCCGGATCCACGATGGCGCATGCGATCCGTGGACGGCGCAGCAGATGATCAGGGCGGGCGCCGCGGCGAGAACGCCCGCCGTCAGGAGCGCCTGCCAGCGCAAGCGGTGGTCCAAGGGGGCCAAGCACCCTCTCTCGTAACGCGCGTGGACGACGGATGCGTCGCACGATAGCGAGAAGTTTCCCATATGGAAACTAGTTTCTACTGAGGTATGTTGTGCCCGGTTGCACCGTGACCCGGACCATGGGGTGAGCGGTGCACGGCGCGGCCGGGAGAGAGGCGATGGCGATGGACATCAGGGAGACCGTGCAGCTGAACGCAGGTGCGTCGCCCCGCGTGGTCGGAGCTCGCTACGTGCTCCGAAGGTCGCTCGGTGAGGGTGGCATGGCGTCGGTGCTCCAAGCTCATGATTCGGTGCTGGGCCGCAGCGTCGCGGTGAAGATCCTGCATGCGAAGCTGGCCCGTGACCCGTCCTTCCGCGAGCGGTTCCGCCGCGAGGCGAAGGCGGCCGCCGCGCTCAACCATCCCAACATCGTGGCGGTCCACGACAGCGGTGAGGACGCGGATGACGCCGGGGTCGTTCAGTACATCGTCATGGAGTATGTCCAGGGACGTTCGCTGGCCGAACTCATCAGGGGCCCCGCCGCGGAGTCCGGTGGCGGCGTGATCGCGCTGGACAGGGCGCTGGAGATCACCGAGTCCGTGCTGGAGGCGCTGGCCTGCAGTCACCGCAGCGGCCTGGTCCACCGGGACATCAAGCCCGCCAATGTCATGGTGACGGACGACGGCATCGTCAAGGTGATGGACTTCGGCATCGCCCTCGCCCTGCAGACCGGTGCCACCTCGATGACCCAGGCAGGCACTGTGCTCGGCACGCCGCAGTACCTCTCGCCGGAGCAGGCACTGGGAAGGCCCGCCGACACCCGGTCCGACCTCTACTCGGTCGGCTGCATGCTTTTCGAACTGCTCACCGGCGCAACGCCGTTCGACGGCGATTCCACCATGAGCGTGCTCCACCAACACGTCCGGCAGACCCCGCCGGTCCCGTCCATGCTCAACCCGTCGCTCCCCGCGGCCGTCGACGCGATCGTCGCCCGCGCCCTGGACAAGGACCCTGCCCAGCGCCACCCGAACGCCAACGCCATGGCGGACGAGATCCGCTGGGTCAGGACGGGTGGGGCTGCCGGAGGGCAGCTGCCCCCGCGGGAGCTCCCCACTGTGGGGGACGACCCGGCCCGCGCCCGCCGGATGCCCTCACGGGTCCCCTTCGCCGCCGTAGACGTCCAGGTCGGACTGTCCCCGCGATGGGATGTCAACGATCCCCGCTGGCGGCGGGTGCAGCGTTTCGCGACGATCTTCATCGTCCTCATCGGAGCGCTCGCGATCGCCGCTCTCTGTGTGGGTGCTGCGGTATTCCTGCGGCACATCCACTCCGGACTTTCGGGTGGATGGTGACAGCCCCCCGCAGCCAGAACGTCACGACAGGTGGGATTTTGGCAGCACCATCGGGATCCGGGTCTCGGCGGGCGACCCTTGAGCACGGGCGGGGCACACCGGGGGCGACCGCTGCGGCGGGCCCGCAGGAGACAGGCTGGCCGTCACACAGACCGAGGAGAGGTATCAGTCATGTCCGGTGAGATGAGGTCCCAGGGTAGTGGCATCGGCGAGGTCACAGCAGAAGCGATGTTGACCGATCCGGATTACCTGGTGAGCGCGGATCCCAGGGAGGCTGCGGTGCTGCTGGACGGGGCCTCAGGTCGTGGGGCGCAGGTGGCGGCCGCGGTGTACCGGGCCTCGGCTCACCTGCATCGTGACAGCACCGCGGATGTTCGACGGCAGTTGCTTGCGCTGGACGCGGCCCGTTACCAGGACCGGGAGCTGTCCGGACGGATCACCGCGGTAGTGGTGGAGGGGCAGGCCGACGCATGGTGGGCGGTCGACTGGGCCACCGGCTCCCAGGTCGATCACCGCTTCATGCACGCCCTCACGGGCCACACCGGCTGGGTGAAGGCGGTGGCGACAGCCGTGGTCGACGGCCGGCCCGTGGCCGTCACGGCCGGCGGTCTCGGCGACGGCACGGCGCGGGTATGGGACCTGGCTGCCGGGCAACAGGTGGGCGAGCCCCTTGCCGTTCGCTCGCACGAGATGCTGGCGGTCGTGACGGTGACGGTCGACGGGAGCACGCTCGCCGTCACCGGTAGTGGCCTGGGCGACGAGGGGAGGGTGCGGGCGTGGGACCTGGCCACGGGGCAGCAGGTCGGCGAACCGCTCACCGGCCACGACGGCTGGGCGGGTGCGATAACGACGACGGTGGTCGACGGTCGAACCCTCGCCGTCACCGGCGGCTACAACGACGCCATGGTGCGGGTGTGGGACCTGGCCACCCGTGAGCAGTTCGGGGAGCCCCTCGCCGGCCACGACCGGGCGGTGTGTGCGGTGGCAACGGCGACGGTGGACGGACGAGCGGTGGCCGTCACCGGCAGCGACGACGGGACCGTGCGGCTGTGGGACCTGACCACCGGCCGACAGGTCGGCCCACCCCTCACCGGGCACCCGGATCGGGTGACCGCGGTGGCAACGGCAGTGGTCGACGGACGCTTCGTGGCCGTCACCGGAGGAGCCCGTGACAGCACGGTCCGGGTGTGGGACGTGACTGCCGGGCAGCAGGTCGGCGAACTCATCGGCCATCGCGGCTGGGTGTTCGCGGTGGTGACAGCGACCTTGCACGGTCGCGCGGTGGCCGTCACCGGCGGCGAGGACGGTGTGGTGCGGGTGTGGGACCTCGCCACGGGGCGACAGGCCGCCCGTCCCCTTGTCGGACACGGCGGCGGCGTATGGGCGGTGGGGTCGGTGACGGTGGAGGGCCGCACCTTGGCCGTCGCCGGCAGCGAGGACGGGGCGCTGCGGGTGTGGGACCTGACCGCCGGGCACGAGGCCGGCGCGCCCGTCAGCGACCATGAATGCTCGGTGGAGGCGCTGGCGACAGCGGTGGTCGACGGACGCACCGTGGCTGTCATCGGCAGCTGGGACACGACGGTATCGCTGCGGGATCTTGACACCGGTGAGCCGGTGGGCGAACCCCTCATGGGGCACACCGACGTGGTGTGCGCGGTGGCGACGGCGGTGGTCGACGGACGAGCGTTGGCCGTCACCGGCAGCAGGGACAAGACCGTGCGGGTGTGGGACTTGGCCACCGGCCGGCAGCTCGGCCGACCCCTGACCGGGCACACGGGCTGGGTGAACGCGGTGGCGACGGCGGTGGTCGACGGACGAGCGTTGGCCGTCACCGGCAGCGCGGACAAGACCGTGCGGGTGTGGGACTTGGCCACCGGCCGGCAGCTCGGCCGACCCCTGACCGGGCACACGGGCTGGGTGAACGCGGTGGCGACAGGGGTGGTGGACGGACGCACCGTGGCCGTCACCGGCGGCTACGGACAGGAGGTGCGGGTGTGGGACGTGCTCGCTCGGGAGGCGATCGGCCGGCCTCTCACCGGTCACAACGGGATGTCCTCGGTGGCGACCGTGGTGGTCGGCGGTCGGACGGTGGCCGTCACCGGAGGCGGTGACGGAATGGCTCGGGTGTGGGACCTGGCCACCGGCGAGCAGGTCGGCGAGCCTTTCGCCGGCCATGGCAGTGTGGGTGCGGTGGCCACGGCGGTGGTCGACGGTCGCGCACTCGCCGTCGTGGGCAGTGGCTTGACGGTGCGGGTGTGGGATCTGGTCACCCGTGAGCAGGTCGGACCGGACCTGGTGTTCCCGCTGGCCGTAGGTGCGCTTGCCGTGGTGCCGGGCGGCCGCTTGCTGGTGGGTTTCGGGGATGTCGCGGTGCTGAGCCGGCACGTCTGACCGGACCGCCCGGCAGGCATGCCGGGCGGTACCGTCGCCGCACAGGATCGCCGGGCGGAAGCCGATCGAGGTCGGTCCCGCTCGTCGGCCGGGCCGTCATCGCCGGGTCAGTACCGCGATCTCCCGGCCGAAGGCCACCACCAGCTCGCCGTCCGGCGTCACCGTCAGCGCACCCACCGGCGCGGGGAACACCAGAGCCGGCTCGGCCTCCTCGCAGATGCCGAGGTCCCATACCTGCAGCGTCCCCCGGTCGTCCTCGTGCGGGTCGCCGGTGACGGTCAGGACTCGGCCATCCACCACCACCGTCGCCCCCTCACCCGTCGCGTGGTCCGGGAAGGGCGGGCTGACGTGCTCCTCGCCGGTGTCGCGGTCCCGTACCCGCACCCTCCGGTCCCTGCCGCTGCTGATGTCCAGGGTGCTGCCGTCCACCACCACGGTGACGGTGCCGTCCTGGTCGCTGCGGGACCGGCCGACCTGCCGTCCGGTGGCAAGATCCCACAAGCGCACCGTGCCGTCATGGCTGCACGTGACAGCCAGACTTCGACGGTCCACCACCACCGTCACCACCGCGTACACGGTGTCGTCGTGGCCGGCGAGGGGTTCGCCGACCTCCGCGCCGGCGGTGAGGTCCCACACCCGAACACCCCCGTCGTAGCCCCCGATGACGGCAAGCACCCGGCCGTCGACCACCGTCGCCGCCACCGCGTACACCCAGCCGCCGTAGTCGCAGGCAAGGGGTCGGCGCGCTTCCTCGCGGGTGGCGATGTCCCACACCCGCACCGTCGGGCCCTCACCGCCGGTCACCGCCAGGGTGCGGCCGTCAACCGCCACGGTCGTCACCGCACACACCCGCCCCGAGTGTCCGTCGGCCGGCGCACCGATCTGCGCGCCGGTGGCCAGGTCCCACACCCCCACCGTCCCGTCCTCGCCACCGGTCAGCGTGAGGACGCGGCCGTCAACCACCGCCGAGGCCACCGCGTGCACCCCGTCGTCGTGGCGGATGAGGGGTTCGCCGGCGGCCTCACCCGTGGCCAGGTCCCACCTCCTCACCGTGCCGTCATGGCCACCGGTGACCGCCAGGATGCGGCCGTCCGGCGCCACGACATCCACCGAACACAACGACGCGTCGTGGCCGATGAGGGGCTGACCGACAGGCTCACCGGTGGCGAGGTCCCACACGCGCACCGTGCGATCGCGGCCGGCGCCGACGATCAGGGTGCGACCTCTCACAACTGCGGTCGCCACCGCGTTCACCCCGCCGTCGTGGCCGGTGAGCGGCTCGCGGACCTGTTGCCACGTGGCGAGGTCCCACACGCGCACCGTGCCGTCCCAGCCGGCGGTCACCATCAGGCTACGGCTGTTCGCCACCATCGCCGCCGCCACCACCGGCCCGGTGTGGCCGGTGAGGGGCTCGCGGAACTGCCGTCCCGTGGCGAGGTCCCACGCCCGCACCGTGCCGTCGCTGCCGCCCGTGAGCGCGAGGGTGCGGCCGTCCACCAGCGCCGTTGTCACCGCCGACACCGGGCCGCAATGCCCGCTGAGGGTGTGCCGGATCCGGTGGTCGACCTGCGAGCCGGTGGCCCAGTCCGTTCCCCACCTCGCCGCGGCCTCGCCCTGCACCGTGACCGCAGTGATCCGAGCGGAGAGCTCCCGGTCCCCGTAACGGGCCGCATCCAGGGCGAGCAACTGCCGACGCACACGCGCGGTCGCATCACGGTGCACATGGGCCGAAGCCCGGTACACCGCCGCCGCCCGTCGCCCGCTCGTGCTCCTCGCGCCGTCCAGCATCGCCAGAACCTCGTCCGGGTCCGCGTGCACAAGAAAAGCCGGGTCGCCCAACAGGGCGTCCACCCGGTCGGGACCAGCGCTTGCGTTGCCGTGCCGGACATCGTCGAACATGGCCTGGACCCTAGTCACCGACACGGCCGATGGCCACCGCGTTCCCGCGCTGCCCGATCGATCGCCGCCTGATCGACTGCCGCCGGAACCGGCTGCGGCCAGGGGTCGGGTGGCCCCCGCCGCCGCACCCCCCGGTGGTCACGGCCCGGGGGGGAGAAGCGGAATCACCCCGATGTTGGGCGGTGGCTCCGGGAACTAGCTTCCATCACGTGAACCACCGCACCAGAGACAGAGGAACCCCAGGTGACTGCACACCCGATACCCCGGACGTCCCTGCCATCGGAGTCGGCGAACGTATCCGGTGACCACGGGACGCCCCGGCCCGAGAGTCGTGGCGGATCCGTCGGCGAGTCCACCACCCTGCTCCCGGATCTCGTCGAGGCGGTGATCCGCCGTCAGGGTGCCTGTGGCTGGACGGTCAGGGCGGACGAGTTCTGGTGCCTGGCCGAGCCCGCAGGCCGGCAGATCCGCCAGCAGGGATGGAAGCTGCACGTTTCCGCCACGCCCCTGTCGGCGGCGGTGGTGCTCGCCCGGGCCGCCGAGGTGCTCGTCACAGCGGAGGCGTTCTTCAAGTTCGCGGGCACGCTCGACCGGGTGACGGAACTGGTCTCGGCCCGGTGCGACCGCGGATCGGGCGGCAAGTTCATCACCGTCTACCCCGACGACGACGATCACTTCCGGCTGCTCGCCGAGAAGCTGGACCGCGCCACTCGTGGGCTCCCCGGCCCGGCTGTCCTCTCCGACCGCCCGTACCGGCCGCACAGTCTGGTGCACTACCGCTACGGGGTGTTCAGCGGCGTCAGCCGGCTCGGCAACGACGGTGGCGCCGAGTCGATGCTGGAGACACCGGACGGCCGCCTCGTACGGGACGTCCGACCTGCCCGGTTCAGCCCTCCCGACTGGGCGAAGAACCCGCTGCCGCTGCCCGGGGCGCAGGACGACGGCAAGCCCTCCGCCGTCCTGCTCGACGGCAGGTTCGTCGTGCGACGGGCGATCCGGCACGCCTACAAGGGCGGCGTCTACCTCGGCACCGAACAGGGCACCGGCCGACGGGTGGTCATCAAGGAGGCCCGAAGGCACGTCGGAGGAGATCTGGAGGGGACGGACGCCACCCACCTCCTCCATCACGAGGCCGCCATGCAGGCCGCCCTGGCTCCGTTGGGCGTGTGCCCGCAGGTCCTCGGCGTCTTCACCCAAGGGGGACACCACTACCTCGCCCAGGAGCAGGTCGAGGGCCGGACACTCAGGAGCTGGGTGGCCGAAACGCCCGGACCCGCCGAGGCGGACCTGGTCGATCTGGCCGGGCAGCTCCTGGCGCTGGTCGACCGGGTCCACGGGGCCGGCCACGTGCTGCGGGACCTCAACCCCAATAACATCATGGTCAGGCCCGACGGCACCCTCCTGCTGATCGATCTGGAGCTGGTCGCCCGGCCGGGTGACCGGGTGCGGCGCGCCTACACACCCGGCTACGCGGCGCCCGAGGTCGTCGCCTCCGACCCCGTCGGCGCCGCTCCCGCCCAGAGCTCCGACCTCTTCAGCCTCGGGGCGGTCCTCTTCCACCTCGCCACCGGTGCGGACCTCGTGTTCGCCGCGGACCAGCCGCGGACCCGCCCGCCGGACGCGCGCATCGCGGCTCTGGTGGAGGCGGCTCTCGCGACCAGCACGGTGGGACGGATCCTCACCCCGCTCGTGCTCGCCCTGACCCGCGACGCCCCCGGCGAGCGCTGGAGCCCGGCAACCGCACGGCAGTTCCTGACCGAGGCGTCGACGGCACGGCATTCACCTCTCGAGCGCGCCGCCGGCGTGCGGTCCGCCGCCGACGGCGCCCCCGGCCCGCTGGCAGGCGAGATCGCGGAGCGGCTCATCGCCGACGGCCTCGCCCACCTGCTGCACACCATGACCACCGATCACCCGCAACGCCTGTGGCCTGCCGAAGGGTTCGGCGCGCTCAGCGACCCCCTGAACGTGCAGTACGGCGCCGCCGGTGTCCTGGCGGTCCTCACGGCGGCCGGAGCGGTGCGCGAGGATGCCCGGCTCCGCGCCGGGATCGCGGACGCCGCCCGGTGGATCGCCGCCAGGATCGGGCCGGACGGGCGAACCCTGCCCGGACTCTACTTCGGCAGATCCGGCACCGCCTGGGCCCTGTTGGACGCCGCCGCACTCCTGGGCGACGACCGGCTGGAAGCCGCCGCGCTGCGTCTCGCCCGGCAGATCCCCGTGCGCTGGCCCAATCCCGACATCTGCCACGGTGCGGCCGGCGCTGGCCTGGCACAGCTGCACTTCTGGCGCACGACCGGTGAACCCGACTTCCGGGAGCGCGTGATCGAGACCGGCGAGAGCCTGCTGACCGCTGCCGAACAGCGTCGCACCGGCCTGCTGTGGCCCATCCCGCACGACTTCGACTCCGCACTGGCGGGACTGACCCACCTCGGATTCGGGCACGGCGTCGCCGGCATCGGCACCTTCCTGCTCCTGGCCGGACTCGCCACCGGCCGCGACGACTTCCTGGCCACCGCCCGACAGGCCGGCGACACCCTGGTCACCACGGCCCGCACCGAGGGCGACGGCGCATGGTGGCCGGCCTCCGACCCCGGTGCCGGACCCACCGGAACCGCACGCCAACTTCCCTACTGGTGCAGCGGGTCGGCCGGCGTCGGGACCTTCCTGGTCCGGCTCTGGCAGGCCACCGCCGATCAGCGCTACCTCGCACTCGCATCGAAGGCCGCCACCGAGGCGTACCGCACGAGATGGCAGATGTCGGCGGCCGCCTGCCACGGCCTGGCGGGCAACGCCGAGTTCCTGCTGGACCTCGCCGACGCCCTCGACGATCCGACGCACCGGCGCCGGGCCGAGGAACTCGCCCGGTGCGCCCAACTGCGCCACACCCTGCAGAACGGCCTGATGCTCATCCCGGACGAGTCGATGACCGGCCTGACCGTCGGCTACAACACGGGGATGTCGGGCGCAGTCGCCCTCCTGCTGAGGCTGCGCCACGGCGGAGGCCGGCTGTGGTTGCCCAAGACGCCGGAACTCCCGGTACGGCCCGCCGAACCGGCGGCCCGGGCATGCTGACCGACGGCCCCGCGCGGGTCAGCTTCCGCTTCACACTTGCCGCCGACGCGGCCGTCTGCCTCACGACCGGCCGCAAGGGCGGCCTGCTACCGGAGTACTGGTCCTTCGGCGCTCCGAGCCCCGAACGGCGGGTCCTCCCGCTGGCCGAGTCGACCTCGACCCAGCCGCTGCCCACCGAGGACGGACGGCTGCTCCTCCTGCGCAGCACCGGGACCGGACGGCAACAGATCCTCCTGGCCGATCCACCCACCGGCAGAGTGGCCGAGAGCATCGTCGTCGAGGGACGAGGGCTGCGCCTGCTGCCGACCCCCGAACCGGGCACGGTGGCGCTCGCGGTCGGCGCCCACGGTGCGAACCGTTCGACCCTGTACCGGGTCGCCGAGCGGCCGCTGCGGTTGGAACCGCTCGCGGAACTGCCCGGCCAGGTCGGACGCACCTGCTGGCTCGATCCGGACGGACGGCTGCTGGCCGCCGGACTTCGCTCGGGCGGCGACGTCCGGACCGTCGTGGTCGACCTCGCCGGCGGTGCCCACCGTCAGCTCTTCGACTCGGCCGGCCCGGCCCAGGCGCTGCTCCTCGCCGCTCCGCGGTCCGGTCTGCTGCTGGTGGTCGCGAGGACACCGCGCGGCCCTCGCCTCGGCTGGACGACGGTCGATCGCGCCGACTCCGTCTGCTTCCCCGACCGGCTCAACTCCGTCAACGGCACCGTCCTCCCACTCGCACTCGACCCTGCGGGCCGGCGGGTCGCGCTCCGGGCCGTCAACGGCGCCCGATCCCGGCTGCTGATCCACGACCTGGACACGGACACCCTGGCGACAGCGCCCCTGGAGGAGGGGGCGATCCACCCGGTGGCCGGCTGGGGCCGCGCCGGCCTGCTGGTGCCCTGCTCCACCCGGGAGCACCCGCCCGAGGTGGCGGTCCTCTCGCCGGACGCCACCGAGCTGACCTCCCGGGCCGGGCGGCGCCGGGCCCGGCATTGCCGGGTGGAGCGCTTCGACGGCCCAGGAGGAGAGTTCGACGCGGTCTGCCAGGGGGACTGGCGGACCGGCCGGGCCGTCGCCGTGGCGCTCCACGGCGGCCCCGAAGCCGCGTGGGATCTCGGCTTCGACCCCGTCCTGCAACAGCTGGCCGCCCTCGGGGTCGCCGTCGTCGCGCCGAACCAACGAGGGAGCACCGGCTACGGCGCGGCCCATTCCGCAGCGATCCACGGCGCCTGGGGCGGACCGGACCTCGCGGACATCCGAAGCCTCGCCGCGACGCTGACCGCGGGACGACCCGGAGCCCCGGGCGGCCTTCTGGCGTACGGCACCAGTTACGGCGCGTACCTGGCGCTGCTCGCCGCCGCCGCCGATCCGCAGCTGTGGTCGCGGTGCGCCGTCGTCGCACCGTTCCTGTCGGCAGCCCGGCTGTACCCCCAGGCGTCCCCCGCGGTCCGGGCGCTCATCGACCGGCTCGGCGGGCGCACGGACCTCGCCGACGCGACCGGCCCGCGCGACCTCTGGACCCTGGCGCCGCGGATCCGGGCCCGGCTGCTGGTGGTCCACGGAGCGGACGACCGGATCGTCCCGGTCGACCAGGCGCGGCAGCTGCGGCGCCGGTTGCTGGACGCCGGGCACTGCGAGAAGACCGACCTCACCTACCTGGAAGTGCCGGGCGCGGGCCACTCCGCACTGGACGATCCCGCCGGCGCCGAGGCGTCCCGGCTGCTGATCGACTTCCTCGCCCGACCTTCCCACCCAGAACCCACGGCCGGCCACCCCCACACCGCGCCGAGGCCGGCCGTGCGGCGCCCGATCGACCGGCGCCGCGCGCACCAAGGCGGAGGGAGGTGATTGACATGACGATCGACGTCGAGGCCCTGCAGGAGCTGGAGGGCGAGGAGCCGACGGCGCTGCGCATCTGCGCGGTGACCTGCGGTCCGCGGAGCACCGGCTCCGCGACCTGCCACATGACCGACAACTGAGCCGCTCCCCGAGCGGGTCAGGGCCGAAGGAACCGAAGGAGAGGAGGTGATTGACATGACGATCGACGTCGAGGCCCTGCAGGAGCTGGAGGGCGAGGAGCAGACCGGTCCGATGCTGCGCACGTGCGAGGACACCTGCAGCATCACGCACTACCGGACCACCTTCTGATCCACCCACCGCGGGTGGCCGGACACCCTCCGGCCACCCGTGCCCGCCGGCCCCACGGAAGAACGAATGACTGCGCCGATCACCCCCGCCACCCGCCTGCTGGCAGCAGCCACGCTCCACAGCCCGGCGTGCTTCACCGCCGCCGCGCTGGCGTCCGTCGTCGGCGGCGCGAGCAGCCTGGCGATCCCCCGACTTCTGGCCGATCTCCTGGACGGCCTTCTGGCGCACCGTTCCCAGAGCGGCCGGTTGGCCGTCCTCGCGCTCGTCCTCGCGGTGTCCGCGTCCGCCGCCGCCCTCGGGACGCTGGCCGGTACCGCCGGCGGGGCCGCTGCCGTGGGGTGGCTGCGCCGCGGTGTGGTCCGACGGGTACTGGACGCCGGACTCGCCGGACAGCGACGGTACAGCGCGCCGGATGCCACCGGCCGCCTGGTCGGCAGCTGCGAGGAGGCCGGCTACGCGGGCATCGCGGTGCTCGACACCCTCGTCTCGGTGGCCACCGCGGCGGCCGGCGTCGTCGCGCTCTGGCTCATCGACTGGCGGCCGGCAGCGGCGTTCCTGCTCGGCGTGCCGCTCGTGCACCTGACGGTGCGGCTCTTCTTCCGGCGGACCTCCGCGGCCTTCTCCCGCTACCAGGAGATCCAGGCGGACATCGCTGCCCGGCTGGTGGACGCGCTCGCCGGGGTGCGGAGCATCCGGGCCGGCGGCACCGAGGCGGTGGAGCGGGACCGGGTCCTGGCCCCGCTGGCCGCGCTCAGCCGGGCCGGCGCGCAGATCTGGCATCTGCAACGCTCCACGGCATGGCAGCTGGGCCTGCTGCTGCCGGCGATCGAGATCCTCGTGCTCGCCGTGACCGGGCACGGGGTGATCGTCGGCCGGATCTCCCCGGGCCAACTGCTCGCGGCGGGTGGCTACACCGCGCTCGCACTCGGCCTGTTCCGCCAGGTCGACGCGATCCTCGGCCTGGCCGGGGCCGCGGCCGCGGCCCGCCGCACGGCCGAGGTCCTCGGGCAGCCCGTACCCACCCGGGGCGAGCGCGTCCTGAGCGGTTCCCCGGTAGGTTGCGCCGTCGTCCTGCGCGGCGTCACGACGAGCATCGAGGGACGTACGGTGCTCGACCGGATCGACCTGTCCGTCCCGGCGGGAACGTCCTTGGCCGTGGTCGGCCGCTCGGGACACGGCAAGAGCAATCTCGCCGCACTGATCGGACGCCTCCACGACCCCGACACCGGAGAGGTGCTGCTCGACGGTGTGCCCGTCGGTGAACTCGGCGACGAGCAGCTCGCCCGCTGCGTCGCGTACGCGTTCGAGCGGCCCGCGCTGCTCGGCCGCACGATCCGTGGCACCATCGGCCTCGGCCGGCCCGGCGCAGGCGAGGCGGTGATCGAGCGGGCCGCCCGTGCCGCCCGCGCGCACGAGTTCGTCCGGCGGCTGCCGGACGGCTACGACACCGAACCGGCTCGGGCGCCGCTGTCCGGCGGCGAGACCCAGCGGCTCGGCCTGGCAAGGGCGTTCGCCCAGGACGCCCGAGTGGTCGTGCTCGACGATGCCACCTCCAGCCTCGACACCGCGACCGAGGCCGAGGTCGGCGAGGCGCTCGCGACCGCCTTCGCCGACCGCACCAGGATCGTGGTCGCCCACCGCGCCTCGACGGCCGCCGGAGCCGACCGGGTGGCCTGGCTGGTGGACGGGCGGATCAGAGCAGTGGCACCGCACGCCCGCCTCTGGCAGGACCAGGACTACCGTGCGCTGTTCGGCGTCCGGACGGAGGACCCGTGCCCGCAGCTGCCCTGACCCACCCCGCAGTGCGGATGGCGCGGGGGTTCCTGCGGGCCCACCGCCGGTCGGTCGCCGTCGTACTGGCCCTCTCGGCACTCGAATCGCTGCCCGTCCTGCTCTCCGGCGTTCTGCTGGCGCGCGCCCTCGACCAGGGCTTCCTGGCGGGCCGGCTGCTCGTCGGGCTGGCCTGGCTGGGCGCCCTGGGCGCCGTCATGGTCCTGCGAGCGGTGGTGACCCGCGGGCTGATTCCCGGACTCGGGGCGATCGTCGAGCCGCTGCGGGACGCCCTCGTGACCTCGGTGGTCACCGAGACCCTCCGCCGGGCCGTCGCGGACACCGCACGGCCGGACGGCGCCGGCGTGGCCCGGCTCACCCGGCAGGTCGAGACCGTACGCTCGCTGGCCGCCGCGTTGCTGCGCTCGGCCCGGCAACTCGGACTGTCGCTGGTGATGGCACTGGTGGGGCTGGCGGCGCTGGCCCCGGTGCTCGCGCTCCTCGGCGCGGTACCGATCGTGCTCGCGCTGGCCGGCTGCGTACCACTGCTGAGAACCCTGGGCAGACGTCAACAGGTCCTGGTGACAGCCGAGGAGGCGCTCGCCGGGGAGGCCGGCGACCTCCTGGCCGGCCTCCGGGACGTGCTCGCCTGCGGAGCACGGGAGCGCGCGTACCGGCAGCTCGACGTCCTGATCGCCGACGCGGAGTCCGCGGCCCGGCGCATCGCGGCCACCAACGCGCTCATCGGGCTGATCGTCTCGGGGGGTGGGAAGCTCCCGGCGCTGGCCGTGCTGGTGGCGGCCCCGGGCCTGTCGGCCGGCCACGGGCTGACGACCGGCGCACTGGTCGGCGCGGTGACCTATCTGCTGACCACCGTCGATCCCGCGCTCCGGTCGATGGTGGAGGTGCTCGGCTCCTGGGGCGTCGAACTCGCCGCCGTGCTGGACCGATTGGCCCGGGCCGGCATGCTCGCCGAGCCCCCGGGCCCCGCCGGCGCCACCACCGCCGTCGACCGGCCCGCCCCCGCACCGCACGGCCGCCGCCCCCTCGGCCACGGGCTGACGGTCGACTCGGTGACGTTCGCGTACGGCCCGCACGCCGAGCCGGTGATCCGGGCGCTCACCCTCGACATACCGGAAGGAACCCGGCTGGCAGTCGTCGGTGCCAGCGGAATCGGCAAGTCCACCCTGGTCGAACTGCTCGCCGGCCTGGCGGTGGCCGACCGCGGGGAGATCCGGCTCGACACCGTTCCCCTGCGCGAACTCGACCCGGACGCACTTCGGGAGAGTGTCCGGCTCCTCCCGCAGGAGGGCTACGTCTTCTCCGGCACGCTGCGGGAGAACCTCCGCCAGCTGCGGCCGGACGCCTCCGACGGCGAACTCGTCCGTTCGGCCGCGATCGTCGGCATGGCTGCACTGATCGATCGGCTCGGTGGGCTGGACGCCCGGGTCGGCGCCGGCGGCCACCCGCTGTCGGCGGGGGAGCGGCAACTCGTCGCTCTGGTCCGGGCCCACGTCTGCACCGCCCGGGTGATCCTCCTGGACGAGGCGACCTGCCACCTCGACCCGAGCGCCGAGGACCGGGCGGAAGCGGCCTTCGCGCAGCGGGGCGGCACCGTGGTCGTCGTCGCCCACCGGATCAGCTCGGCCCTGCGCGCCGACCGGATCCTGCTCATGGACGGTGACCGCACCATGGCCGGGACCCACGCGGAACTGCTCGTGGCCTCGCCGCACTACGCCGATCTCGTCGGACACTGGAACGGTACGCCGACCACGGGCCCAGGGGAGGACTGATGGTCGCGCAGGGTCGACCGTCCGGCTACCGCGGACCGTGCCCCAGGCGTCCCACCAGCCCGACCCGGGTGGAAACGCCGAACTTGGCGAAGACCCGCGTGAGGTGCGACTCGACCGTGCGCGGGCTGAGGTACAGCTGCTCGCCGATCTGCCGGTTCGTCATGCCTTCCCCCACCAGCTCGACTATCTGCCGCTCCCGCGCCGAGAGCAGGTCGAACGCGCTGCCCGTCCTACGGCCGCGTCCCGCCGGCCGGGGCTGCCGGGAACCCAGACACCGCTGCTCCTGGGTGACGGCGGCCACCGACCAGGTGGCGCCCTGACTCCGCAGCAGGTTCTTGGCGATGCCGAGTTCTTCGTAGGCGCGACGGATCTGCCCGCACCGGGACAGGGCCAGCGCCGCGCGCCGGCGGGCCTGCGCCTCGTCAAGGCCCGAGCCGGCTGCCACGGAGATTCCCACGGCCTCCTCGCACGCGGCCACGGCGGCGTCCGGCTCGCCGGTCGCCAGCAGGACCGCCGCCCGTGCCTGGTGTGCCTGGGAGAGCGCCGACGGGAGGCCGAGCAGGGCTGCGGCGTCGCGGGCCCGGTCGGCCAGGACGGCGGCCCGCGCCGGCTCGTCCCTGGCGATCTCGGCCTCGGTGAGCAGCAGCAACCCGCGCGGCCGGGCCGCCGCGTCAACCGTTTCGAGCACGTCCTCGGCGCCGCCGCCCGCCAGCACGTCCAGACAGCCCTCAGGGTCGCCGCGGCGCAGACGTGCCTCGGCCAGTGTCCCGAGGGCGACCCCCCGCCACCAGGACGGTGGTACGGCGGTGTCCGCCAGGGCCCGTTCGGCGAGCCGTTCCGCCGCCGGCGGACCTTCCCGGTGCAGCACCGGGAGCGCACGCAGGGCCAGCGCCACGCGTGCGGCCGTGCGGTCCCCGACCAGCGCGGCGTGCTCCTCGGCATGCCGTCCGTGCGAGAGGGCCAGATCGAGGCGGCCGAGGCGGGAGTTGGCCTGGCAGGCGGCGAGGTGCAGGGACGGCAGCAGGTGGGCCCGTCCGGCACGCCGCGCGATGTGCAGGCCGCGGCCCAGATGCCGCACGGCGTCCGGGTACCGGTCCAGAAAGAGCTCCGTGCACGACAGCTGGATCACGGCGTCGAGGAGGTCCGTGAGTCGCCCGTCGGGCAGACTGTCGGCCAGCCAGCAGACACGGTCGCACAGTTGGAGTGCCGCGGCGGTGTCCCCCGAGAGGACGGCCCCGAGCCCCAACGCGGCCGAGGCCCTGATCTCCACAGCGGTGTCGCCGCACTCCCGCGCGCGTCGTCGGATGCCGGCGAGGCTCGGCGTGATCTGCGGGCCGCGCCCGCGGACCAGCTCGATGCAGGCGAGTTCGATCCGGAGCGGAACGGCGGCCGGCGCGTCGATGTCGTCGAAGCATTCCAGCTCCGACTCCACCAGGGCTGCCGCCTCCTGCAGCCGGCCCAGCAGCCGGCCCACGGTCGCACTGAACTCGACCAGACCGGTCCGGAACTCCGACGACAGCGAGCCGCGCCGGGCGAGCAGTGGCTGGAGCAGTTCTCGGCTCTCCGCGAGCCTCCCGGCTCTGCCGAGCGCACGAGCCAGTTCGAACCGGAGGTCCCCGGTGGCCTCCGTGCCGTCGGGCACCAGCCGCAGGGCTGCCCGCAGGAAGTGGACGGTGAGCTCGGACGAGGGAGGGTCCTCGGCCCGGGCCGCGCGAACGAGCACCTCGGCGGCGGCGCGGTCGCCATGCTGTGCCGAGCAGGCGAGATGCAGGGCGCGCAGGGAGCAGGGCACGCCGTCCTGTTCCAGGTGCTCGGCGGCTCGCCGGTGCGAGGCCTGCCGCCAGGCGTGGCCGGTCGAGTGGTAGACCGATCCGGCCAGCAGCGGGTGGCGGAAGCGCAGGGTCCCGGCCTCGGGACGCAGCAGATCGAAGGAGACCAGTACGTCGAGCGCGGCCGCCACCGAGGGTTCCGGCAGGCCCGTGACGTGGGCCAGCACACCGGTGCCGGCGACGGTGCCGGTGACTGCGGCTGCGGCGGCGACCAGCCGCTCCGGCTCGGACAGCACGTCGAGTTCGGCCAGCAGGGAGGCACGGACGCCGTGCGGGATCGCCCCCGCGTCGATCAGCGCCGGCGCCGCTGCCATCGCGGCGAGGTCGGCGTCCGACATCGCGGACAGTGCCCCGAGGTAGAAGGGGTTGTTGCCGCTGTCCCTGGCGAGCCGTTCGCGTCGCTGCGCGCTCACGGCGTCGCCGATGAGCCGGGCCGTCTGGCCCGGGCTCAGCGCGCCCAACTGCAGCCGGGTGACGTAGGGTTCGCCGCCGGCGGTGCGGGCGGTGTCCAGCGCGGCGGCCAGCCGACGGCAGACCTGGCGCGGGCGGTAGGCCAGGACGAGCAGCAGCGGTGCGTGCGGAGGGCGGTGCACCAGTTGGGTCAGCAGGTCGAGCGAGGTGTCGTCCGCGGCATGGACGTCGTCGAGGAGGAGGGCCAGCCCCGGCCGGGTCACCGGACCCTCCAGCAGCGTCCTGACGGAGCGGTGCAGGTCGCGGCGGTCGTACGCCGCCACCGCCGGCCCGACCGGCGCCCCGGCTGCCTTCTCCGTCCCACTTCCCGGGGCGGGTGTGCCGGAACCGGGCACCACCCGCTCCGAGTCCGGGCGCCAGGGTGGTCCGGCGGGGTCGGCCAAGGCGTCCAGGGCCTCGGCCAGGAGCCCGAACTGCACCGAGCGGGCCGCGGCGTTCGCGCGGGAGCCGATGACCCGTAGGCCCTGGCCACGGGCTGCTCTGGCGGTCTCGGCCAGCAGCCAGGTCTTGCCGATGCCGGGATCCCCGGCTATCGCCAGGACCTGGCCCGTCCCCTCGGACGTCCGTTCCAGCGCCTTCCGGCAGAGCGCCAGCTCCTCGCTCCTGCTCAGCATGATGTGTGTCTCCGTCTCTGTTCCTGAGGGTGCTGCGGCGAGCGCCCCGGACCTGGCCGCCCCGGACGGTGCCGCTGCCCTCGGCTCGCAGCGCCGACGACCCGTCATGGCCCCTGCGCGCCATCGACGATGGCCCGCAGCACGGTCAAGTACCGACTCAGCGCGGCATGTCCGGCCGCGGTCAGCGACAGCCAGGTGCGCGGCTGCTTCCCGACATGTCCCTTGGTGACTTCCACGAAGCCGACCGCCTCCAGCAGCGCCACCTGCTTGGACAGGGTCGCCGCCCGGACGACCAGGGCTTCCCGGACGAAACGGAACTCCGCCCTGTCGACCTTGGCCAGGCAGGCCATGACGGACAGCCTGACCGGAGAGTGGACGACGCCGTCCAGCCGATGGCGAGGGTGCTCCTCGGTCACCCGGAGGTCTTCCAGGCGCCGATGGCGTACACCGCGAACTGCGCGAGAGCGGCCGTCACCCAGATCCACCAGTGCCCCGGACGGGCCGCGGCGGCCAGCCCGAACAGGGCCGCCTGCCCGACGACCAAGGCGGACACCAGGAGCCTGGACGGTCGGGAGCGGACCGGTTGGCGCAGGGCCCACGCCCGGAGCAGCAGGGTGAACGCCGAGTAGGGCACGAACCACACCCACGCGGGCAGGTGCGCCCGTTGCACGGCCAGGCCGGTGAGCAGGGTGGACAGTGCGGTGAGCGAGCCGGTCGCCAGCAGGAGGCGCCTGCCGAACGGCGGCGCGGCGGACTCGGTGGGCTCGAAGCCGTCTGTCATGAGGTCCGTACCTCTTTCGGTGCGTCGTCGGAGTGTGTGTGATGCACCGTAGCAACTAGTTTCCAAGATGGAAACTAGTTGTCAATTCGATACTGTATGCTCGGCTGGCCGACCGGCCCCGGCAGGCCGACCGTCCATGATCATGCGTCAGAAGCGGCTCCTCGAGGGCGATCGGGATGCCGGGTTCCGACGGTGCACGGTGGCGCGCGATGTGATGGAGAGGCGAAGGCGATGGACACCGACAGGACCGAGCGACTGCGGGCAGGGTCAGCGCCCCGCACCGTCGGGCAGGGGCGATACCTGCTCCAGGATCCCCTCGGCAGCGGAGGCATGGCCTCCGTCCACCGTGCGCACGACTCGGTGCTGGGCCGCACGGTCGCGGTGAAGACGCTGCATCCGGACCTGGCGCGCGACCCGGCCGCCCGCGAGCGCTTCCGCCGTGAGGCCCGTGCGGTCGCCACGCTCAACCACCCCAACATCGTGGCGGTCCACGACAGCGGTGAGGACGTGGTCGAGGGCGAGGTCGTGCAGTACATCGTCATGGAGTACGTGGACGGCCGCGCGCTGCCCGACCTGATCCGGGCCGGCGGCGGTGGCGCGATGGACCTGCACCGGGCGCTGGACCTGACGGCCCGCGTCCTGGACGCGCTCGCCTACAGCCACCAGCAGGGCCTGGTCCACCGGGACGTCAAGCCGGCCAATGTGATGGTGGCGCAGGACGGCACGGTCAAGGTCATGGACTTCGGCATCGCCCAGGCCGTGCAGTCGGGCCTCGGCTCGATCACCCGGACCGGCACGGTGCTCGGCACCCCGCAGTACCTGTCGCCCGAGCAGGCGATGGGCAAGCCCGTCGACGCCCGGTCGGACCTCTACTCGGTCGGCTGCATGCTCTTCGAACTGGTCACCGGGGCGCCGCCGTTCACCGGCGACACCTCGATGAGCGTGCTCTACCAGCACGTCCAGCAGGCCCCACCGGTGCCGTCCGCACTCGACCCGTCGCTCGGCCCGGCCGTCGACACCGTCGTGGCCCGGGCGCTGGAGAAGGACCCGGCCCGCCGGCACCCCACCGCCGAGGCGATGGCGGACGACATCCGCCGGATCGCGGCGGGCCAGGAGCCCACCAGGCACCTGGCTCCGCAGCCCGCCCCCGCCGACGGGTGGGCCCGGGCCACCCAACTCCCGGACATCGACGCGATCACCGCCCGCTGGCGACGGGTGCGGCTCGCCGTGTTCTGGGGCGCCGCCGCCCCGGCGACCGTGTTCGCTGTCGTCTGGGCCCTGTTCATCGCGCCGAACGAGCTCAAGGCGCTCTCGCCGGACGTGGCGGCCGGCCCTGCGGACCCACGCGCCACCGGCGCCCTCCAGGGCTGCCGCCCCGCCGCCCGCGGCATGAGCACCGTCCCCAGCTTCACGGACAAGTCGCCGGCGGAGGCGAGGAGTTGCGCCGAGATCGCCGGGGTGAAACTCGAGGAGAACTCGACCCCCGGCCGCAAGTCCGACAAGGACACGGTGGTCAGGCAGGAGCCGGAGTCGTACGAGTCGGTGAAGGCCGGCAGTACGGTGCGGATCTGGATATCGGCGGGCGGTGATCCCCGTGCGGTGGGGGACCTCGCGGCCTGCGAGGTGGAGGACGTCCACGGGAAGGTGCGGCCGCCCTCGCTCGTGGGCATGACGGCCGCCAAGGCCCAGGTCTGTGCGGAGATCGCGCACCTGACGCTGCAGCAGGCCGGCCCCGTCCGTGACAAGCACACGGCCGCCGGCCAGGTGTCGAAGCAGCAGCCCTCGCCGATGGACGAACCGACGTCGGACGGCACCGTCAAGGTGTGGATCTCGTCCGGAGGTGATCCCCGGGCCGTCGGCACCGTCGCGAGCTGCGACGACGACACGGCCAGTGACCGGCCCAGAGTGCCGAGCCTCCTGTTCATGACCGCCGCCGAGGCCCGTACCTGCGCGGACATCGCCGGACTGCACCTGGACGAACGCAGCGCCCCCGACCAGCTGTCGAGTCCCGGCAAGGTCGTGAAGCAGGAACCGGGCAGCCTCATCGCCAGCGAACCGGGCAGCACCGTCACGATCTGGATCTCCTCGGGCCGGCCCTGATCCCGCAACGTTCGGCACCGTCACCGCCTGTCCGCCGCCGGCTCGGACACCACACGGACACCACCTGCCGGAGAGCCGGCGAACCATCGAGAGAATCGAGATCGGCTGCGATGTCCGACATCCCGCAGACCGGGCGCGCCCGGACCGAACCCGGTCACCACGAGCGACGGTTGACCGACCCGCACTTCCTGGTCCACGCGGATCCGGCGGAGGTCCTGGCACTCCTGGACAGCGCCCGCGGCCCCGAGGAACAGCTGGCGGCGGCGGTGTACCGCGCCTCGGCCCACCTCCACCGGCACTCCGGCGCTGCCCGCAGGCAGTTGCTGGCTCTGGATGCGGCGAGATTCGGCGATCGGGGCCTGTCCGAGCGGATCACCGCGGTGTTGTTGGAGGGCGAACCCGGCGGATCCGCCGCACGCTGGTACGTGGACTGGGCCACCGGGGCCCCCGACCATCGTTTCCGACACCGCCTCAGCAGGCACGCGCTGTGGGTGGGCGCCGTGGCGACGGCGGTGGTCG